>JBOGEI010000154.1:0-9379 GCA_050701935.1 Microbacterium sp. | reverse complement strand
ACCTATCGCAGCGAACTGCCGATCGCCGATCATTCGGCCGCTTTCGAGGTGATGCGCGAGCAGTTCGCCGCGCACGGGCCGTCGCTCGACGAGCATCGCCCGGTCGCGGTCGGGCATCGCGTGGTCCACGGCGGCGCACGCTTCTATGCCCCGACGCTGATCGACGCCGACGTGGAGCGGCAGATCGACGAACTCGCGGTGCTCGCGCCACTGCACAATCCCGCGAACCTGGCCGGCATCATCGCCGCGCGAGCCGTGTTCGATCAGGTGCCGCATGTGGCCGTGTTCGACACCGCCTTCCACCAGACGCTTCCGCCGGCGGCGTACACCTACGCGATCGATGCGGCGCTCGCCGCAGAGCATCGGGTGCGGCGCTACGGCTTCCACGGCACGAGCCACCAGTACGTCAGCGAAGCGGCCGCGGACTTCCTCGACCGAGACCTCGCCGGGCTCAGGCAGCTGGTGTTCCACCTGGGCAACGGGGCATCGGTGACCGCGATCGACGGTGGCCGTTCGGTGGAGACCTCGATGGGGCTGACCCCGCTCGAGGGATTGGTCATGGGCACGCGCTCCGGTGACATCGATCCGGCGGCGCTGGTGCATCTCTCCCGCCGCGCAGGTCTCTCGATCGACGACCTCGACTCCCTGCTCAACACCCGCAGCGGCCTGCTCGGCCTCGCGGGTCGCAGCGACATGCGCGACATCCTCGCCGGTGTGGCAGAGGGGGAGGATGCCGCGATGCTCGCCTTCGACGTCTACGTGCACCGCCTTCGCGCCTATGCGGGTGCATACATCGCGCAGCTCGGGGGAGTGGACGTGATCTCCTTCACGGCCGGCGTCGGCGAGAACGCGGCACCGGTGCGGGCGTCGGCGATGGCGACGCTCGGCTTCGCGGGCGTCGAGATCGATCCGGTCCGCAACGAGGCTCGGGAGCGCGGCATTCGCCGGATCTCCACGGATGCCTCCCCGGTGACGGTGCTCGTCGTGCCGACCGACGAGGAGCTGCAGATCGCCAGGCAGACGGCCGAGCTGATCTGATCCTTCCGCGGGGGTTACCCCGTGGTGTGCCACCGCATTACGCTTGCACAGTGGCACGGAGAGGTGCCGGCCCGACGATCGCCCTTCTCCTGGAGGCTCTGTGCCTGAAGCACTGCCCGACCTGTTCCACGCCGACGGCGTGCTCTTCGACCTCGACGGCGTGCTCACCCCGACTGCCGAGGTGCATATGCGCGCCTGGCAGGCCGTGTTCGACGACGTGTTCGCGCGATGGGGCATCACCCCGCCGTACACCGACGCCGACTATTACGACTACGTCGACGGCAAGAAGCGCTACGACGGAGTCGCGAGCCTGATGCGCAGTCGCAACGTCGAACTGCCGTGGGGAGAGGTCGACGACGACCCGTCCGCCGAGACCATCTGCGGCATCGGCAACCGCAAGAACGCCGCGTTCGCCGCGTCGCTGCGCGGCCAGGGGATCGCGCCGTACCCCGGCTCGCTCGCACTCGTCGAGAGCCTGCACGCCGCAGGCGTCCCGCTCGGCGTGGTGTCCAGCTCCAAGAACGCCGAAGAGGTGCTGGGGGCTGCCGGTCTCCGCTCCTTCTTCCGCGTCGTCGTCGACGGCGTCGTCGCCGAGCGCGACGGTCTCGCCTCCAAGCCTGCCGCCGACATGTTCGCCGCCGGTGCGGTCGCTCTCGGTGTCGACCCGAGTCGCGCCGTGGCCGTCGAGGACGCCACCTCCGGGGCTGCATCCGCGGCAGCCGCCGGCTTCACAGCCGTGGTCGGCGTCGATCGCGGTACCGGCGCCGAGGCGCTGCGCGCCGCCGGTGCCACGGTCGTCGTCGACGACCTCGCTCTTTTCGTTCCCGCTACCCGCACCGATTTCCCGGAGACCGCATGATCGACCGCGACCGCTTCCCCATCGACCCATGGCGTCTGATCGACACGCACTACTCCGAGGAGGGCGTCGGCGAGACGCTGTTCTCCGTCGGCAACGGGTACCTCGGGCTGCGTGGCAACCACATCGAGGGTCGTGGTGCGCAGGAGCACGGCACCTTCATCAACGGTCTTCACGAGACGTGGCCGATCCGTCACGCCGAGCAGGCCTACGGCTTCGCCGAGGTCGGCCAGACGATCGTCAACGCCCCCGACGCGAAGGTCATGCGCGTCTACGTCGACGATGAGCCGATCTCGCTCGACGACGCCGACGTGCGCGAGTACCGGCGCACCCTCGACCTGCGCACCGGCGTCCTGGAACGCCATGTGGTCTGGGAGACGCCGTCTGGCAAGCGCGTGCGCATGCGGGACGAGCGCATCGTGAGCTTCGAGGAGCGCCACCTCGCCGTGCTGCGCCTCGAAGTCGTGGTCGAGAACGCGGACGCTCCCGTCACGATCAGCTGCCAGCTGCTCAACCGGCAAGACGGTGCGGGCGTCTACGCCGGCACTCCCATCGGGACGAAGGCAGCGGCCTTCGACCCCCGCAAGGCCGAGAAGATCGCCGATCGCGTGCTGGAGCCGGCCGAGCACTGGCAGGACGGCCTGCGCTCTGCGCTCTCGTACCGTGTCGCCGACTCGGGGATGACCGTCGCCGTCGTCGCCGACCACGTGGTCGAGACCGAGAACGAATACAACGCCCGCACGCTCGTCGAGCCGGACATCGCGAAGAACGTCTTCCGTGTGCAGGCGAAGGCCGGCGTCCCGATCACCGTCACCAAGCTCGTCAGCTATCACACGTCCCGCGGCGTGCCGCCGCGGGAGCTCGTGGATCGTTGCCGCCGCTCGCTCGACAGGGCGGAGGACGAGGGCGTCGAGTCGGTGTTCCGTCGCCAGCGGGAGTGGCTCGACGCGTTCTGGGAGCGCAGCGATGTGCAGATCGGCGGACGCGATGACCTGCAGCAGGCCACGCGCTGGTGCCTGTTCCAGCTCGCGCAGGCCTCAGCTCGCGCCGACGGCGCCGGGGTCCCCGCCAAGGGCGTCTCCGGGTCGGGATACAGCGGGCACTACTTCTGGGACACCGAGATCTACGTGCTCCCGTTCCTCACGTACACGTCGCCGCGTTGGGCGTACAACGCCCTGCGTGCTCGCGCGGGGATGCTCCCTGCCGCGCGTCGTCGTGCCGCGCAGCTCAACGAGGCCGGCGCGCTCTTCCCGTGGCGCACGATCAACGGCGAAGAGGCTTCTGCGTACTACGCCGCCGGCACCGCGCAGTACCACATCAACGCCGACATCAGCTTCGCCCTGGGCAAGTACGTGCGTGCGACCGGCGACGAGGAGTTCCTGCGCCGCGAAGGCGCCGACATCGCGATCGAGACGGCGCGGTTGTGGGCGACTCTCGGATTCTGGCGGGCCTCGCGCCTCGTCGAGGGGACGCCGGGGGATGGGATCGAGACGTTCCACATCCACGGCGTCACCGGTCCCGACGAGTACACGACGGTGGTCAACGACAATCTCTACACGAACGTGATGGCGCGCTACAACCTCCGCTACGCGGCCAAGATCGTGCGCGAGATCAAGGAGAGCTATCCCGACGACTACGTGAAGCTCGTCGACCGCACGGGACTCGGCCCCGGCGAAGCCGAGGCGTGGGATCGGGCGGCCGAGGCCATGTACATCCCGTACAGCGAGGGCCTGGGCATCCACCCGCAGGACTCGCTGTTCCTCGAGCGCGAGGTGTGGGATCTCGCCAACACCCCTGCCGAGCAGCGTCCGCTGCTGCTGCACTTCCACCCGCTGGTGATCTACCGGTTCCAGGTGCTGAAGCAGGCCGATGTCGTGCTCGCGCTGTTCCTCCAGGGCAATCACTTCACGCCCGAGGAGAAGAAGGCCGACTTCGACTACTACGATCCGCTGACGACAGGGGATTCCACCCTGTCGGCCGTCGTCCAGTCGATCCTCGCCGCCGAGGTGGGCTACCAGGACCTCGCGCAGAAGTACTTCGAGCAGTCGCTGTTCGTCGATCTGCACGACCTGCACCACAATGCGGCGGACGGCGTGCACGTGGCCTCGGCGGGCGGCGTGTGGACGGCCCTGGTGTGCGGCTTCGGCGGCATGCGCGACTACGCGGGCGACCTGAGCTTCGACCCGCGGCTTCCGGCGGGGTGGCCTTCGCTGTCGTTCCCGTTGCAGTGGCAGGGGTCGAACCTGTACGTGACGGTGACGAAGGACGAGCTGCGTGTGCAGGTGCGCAGCGGACCGCCGGTTCCGTTCAGTGTGCGGGAGTCCTCGTACATCGCGACGGTCGAGGACGAGGTCGTGGTGCCGCTCGCCGATCAGGGCCCTCTGATCCCCGGTCGTCCGACGCTCCGGCAGTTCGCCGACGCCCGACGCGAGGACGGCACGCGCATGTCGGCCTCTGTTCCCGTGATCACGACGACGATCCCGGTGATCGAACCGATCGACTGACGCGCGGGCCCGCCGAAGGTCGGTGGCACGCCGTAGGCTGTTCAGGTGACCACAGCCCTCTATCGCCGCTACCGACCCGAGACGTTCGGCGAGATGATCGGGCAATCCCAGGTGACCGATCCGCTCATGACCGCGCTGCGCGGAGACCGGGTCGGACATGCCTACCTGTTCTCCGGTCCTCGCGGGTGCGGAAAGACGACTTCGGCGCGCATCCTCGCGCGCTGCCTGAACTGCGCCGAGGGCCCGACCGACGTGCCCTGCGGCGTCTGCCCCAGCTGCGTCGAACTGTCGCGCGCGGGTGGCGGTTCGCTCGACGTTGTCGAGATCGATGCGGCGAGCCACAACGGCGTCGATGACGCGCGCGATCTGCGTGAGCGGGCGACATTCGCCCCCAGCCGCGACCGGTACAAGATCTTCATCCTCGACGAGGCGCACATGGTGACGCCGCAGGGCTTCAACGCGCTGCTCAAGCTCGTCGAAGAGCCGCCGGAGCACGTCAAGTTCATCTTCGCCACCACCGAGCCCGAGAAGGTCCTCGGCACGATCCGCTCCCGCACGCACCACTACCCGTTCCGGCTCGTGCCGCCTGCCGCGATGCTCGAGTACGTCGCGAAGCTGTGCGCCGAAGAGGGCGTGATCGTCGAGCAGGGTGTGCTCCCGCTCGTCGTCCGTGCCGGTGGTGGCTCGCCCAGAGACACCCTGTCGCTGCTCGACCAGCTGATCGCCGGGTCCGACGCTCCGGCAGGCTCCGAGACGGTCACGGTCGGCTATGCACGCGCTGTCGCGCTGCTCGGGTACACGCACGCCGCTCTCCTCGACGAGATCGTCGACGCGCTCGCCGCCGGAGACGCGGCGGCCGCCTTCCCCGCGATCGACCGTGTGGTGCAGACCGGGCAAGATCCGCGCCGCTTCGTCGACGACCTGCTGGAGCGTCTGCGCGACCTCATCGTGATCGCGGCGGTCGGTGCCGGGGCCTCGGCTGTCCTGCGTGGCATCGCGGAAGACGACCTCGAGCGCATGCGCGCCCAGGCTCAATCCTTCGGCGCTGCACGCCTGTCGCGCACGGCCGACGTGGTGAGCGCGGCCCTCGACGACATGTCCGGTGCGACGTCACCGCGCCTGCACCTCGAACTCATGGTGGCGCGAGTTCTCGCCGCCGCCACAGATGCCCCCGCGTCGGCTCCGGCGCCCGTCGTCGAACGTGGTGTCGCTCCTGCGCGTCCGGCGGCCGCATCCTCACCAGCACCAGCACCCGCTGCACAGACTGCAGTCGCGCCGGTGGCGGCTGCTGCACCGGCGGCCCCGGCGCCGACCGAATCCGTGACGGCCGAGTCGGCTCCGGTGCCTGCGAGCGCCGAGCCCACCCCGGTTCCCGCGCAGGCTGCCAGCGAGACCGACGCAGCTCCGGAGACCGCATCGCACGAGTCCGCCGTGCCGCAGGGGCCGGTGACGTTCGAGCGCGTCCGCGGTGCGTGGCCTGCCGTCCTCACACGGCTCGAGGGCATCAGTCGCACGTCCTGGCTGCTCGCCACCGCCGTGCAGCCGCTCGCGTACGTCACCGACACCGAGGTACTCACGCTCGGATTCACCAGCCAGCACGATGTCCAGAAGTTCAAGGGCACGACGCCCGGGTCGGGGCCGTCCGACCACCTGCGTTCCGCGATCGAGCATGAGCTCGGGGTCAGGGTGAAGTACCTGCCCGCGCCGATGCCCACCGGCGGTGCTCCGCGCCAGTCGGCGGCATCCGGTCCGTCGGCCCCTACCGATTCCGCTCCCGCATCGGAGCCTGCGTCAGCGGGTCCAGCCCGTTCGCAGGCCCGTGGCGCGTCGGCATCCGCGGTGACGGAATGGGCCGTGGCGCCGATCCCCACCGCGCAGGTGGAATCGCAGAGCAGCCCGTCGGTACCGGCGGCGCCCCTCCCGGTCGACGACGAGCCCGAAGAGGTCGAAGCGGCCGCATCCGCTCCGGTACCGCCGTCCGACGGTGCGATCGATCGCGATGAGCCTCCGTTGCCTGGCGATGACGATGCTCCCGCCTTCGACGACGAGCCGCCGTACGATCCGTCGTATGAGCCTCCAGCGCCGCGACAGGCTCCACCCGCGACGCCGACACCGCAGGTGCAGCGTGCGGCAGCCGCTCCGCCGGCCGTCATCGAGCGCACACCCTCCGCCGGAGGAGTGCAGCGCTACGGTGAGGCCGTGATCCGCCAGGTGCTCGGCGCGACCTTCGTGCGCGAAGAGCCCTACGAGCCCCCGACGAGGTTCTCCTGATGTATGACGGCATCGTTCAGGAGCTGATCGACGAGTTCGGTCGGCTTCCCGGCATCGGTCCGAAGTCCGCCCAGCGGATCACGTTCCACATCCTGCAGACGCCGACGTTCGACGTCGCCCGTCTCGCCGAGCTGCTCAGCGAGATCCGTGTCCGTGTGCGGTTCTGCGAGATCTGCGGGAACGTCTCCGAACAGGAGCGCTGCGCCATCTGCCGCGATCCGCGTCGCAGCCAGGCACTGATCTGCGTGGTCGAAGACGCGAAAGACGTCGCGGCCATCGAGCGCACCAGGGAGTTCCGTGGGCTCTACCACGTGCTCGGCGGCGCCATCAGCCCCATCGCCGGAATCGGTCCCGACGACCTCCGCATCACCCAGCTCATGACGCGTCTCGCCGACGGCACGGTGCAGGAGGTCATCCTCGCGACCAACCCCAATCTCGAGGGTGAGGCGACGGCCAGCTACCTCAGTCGCCTGCTGACCACGATGCAGATCACGGTGTCCCGTCTCGCATCGGGGCTGCCCGTCGGCGGCGACCTCGAGTACGCCGACGAGGTCACCCTCGGCCGGGCCTTCGAGGGCCGGCGCGTCCTGTGACCGCGAGCGCGGGTTTCTCGCGTCGGGGCTGGCTGCTCTTCGGGGCCATGGCCCTCCTCTGGGGCGTGCCGTATCTGTTCATCAGCATCGCCGTCGAGTCGTTCTCACCGCCGGCGATCGTGGCAGGCCGCACGCTCATCGCGGCGCTGCTGCTGCTGCCGTTCGCGCTACGAAGCGGAGCACTGCGCGCGGCGCTCAAGCACTGGCCCTGGGTGCTGGCCTTCGGTGCGGTCGAGATGGCAGGTCCCTTCCTGCTCCTCGGTCATGCCGAGATGACTCTGCCCTCCGGCATGACAGGGCTGCTCGTGGCGACGGTTCCGCTGTTCGCGGCTCTGATCGCCCTCAGCGGAGGCGACCGTGGTGTTCTGCGGCCGGCCCGTGGGATCGGACTGCTCGTCGGTTTCATCGGCGTCGCGATCGTGGTCGCCGGTCCCGGGCTCTTCGGCGGTGAGGTCAGTCTTCTCGCCGCGGGAGAGGTGCTCCTGGTCGCTGTGCTCTATGCGATCGCACCGTTCATCGTCGCGCGCAAGCTGAACGATGTCCCGTCGCTGGGAACGATCACCCTGTCGTTGCTCATGATCGGGATCTTCTACCTCCCGATCGGACTCCTCACCCAGCACGAGGTGCCGACCCTGCCGTCGATCGCCGCGCTCCTCGCGCTGGCCGTGATCTGCACTGCGGTCGCATTCCTGGCGTTCTTCGCCCTCATCCGCGAGGTGGGCCCGGTGCGGGCTCCTCTGTTCACCTATGTGAATCCGGTCGTGGCGATCGTCCTCGGTGCGATCGTCCTCTCCGAACCGCTCACTCCCGGCCTGCTGCTCGGCTTCCCGCTGATCATCGTCGGCTGCTGGTTCGCCGCCACAGGTGGACGGCTGCGCCCGGTGTCGGCGCAGGCTCTCCCTCCCGCCCTCTGAGCGCACGTCGCCTCGCCCTCGTGAGAGGGAAGCGCCCGGTGGGGGGCGAGTGACACATGCGCAACGGGGCATACGCGCCGATCGTAGAATGAGCGTGGGCGGATCCGCCCGTCATCCCAGGGAGTGATCGTGGCCCTCATCGTGCAGAAGTACGGCGGCTCGTCTGTCGCCGACGCAGAGAGCATCAAGCGCGTCGCCAAGCGCATCGTCGACACGCGTCGCGCGGGCCACGACGTCGTCGTCGCCGTGAGCGCGATGGGCGACACCACCGACGAGCTGCTCGACCTCGCGAACGAGGTCGCGCCGATCCCCGCCCCGCGTGAACTCGACATGCTCCTCTCCAGCGGAGAGCGCATCTCGATGGCGCTGCTGGCCATGGCGATCCACTCGATGGGCTTCGAGGCGCGCTCGTTCACAGGCAGCCAGGCGGGCATGATCACCGACTCGCAGCACGGCGCCGCTCGCATCGTCGATGTCACCCCTGTGCGCCTGCGCGAAGCTCTCGACGAGGGTGCGATCGTGATCGTCGCAGGCTTCCAGGGCTTCAACCGCGACACTCGCGACATCACCACGCTCGGCCGCGGCGGTTCCGACACGACCGCCGTCGCACTCGCCGCAGCCCTCGACGCCGACGTGTGCGAGATCTACAGCGACGTCGACGGCATCTTCACCGCCGACCCGCGTGTGATCCCGAAGGCGCAGAAGCTGGATCACGTCTCAAGCGAAGAGATGCTCGAGCTCGCCGCCAACGGGGCGAAGGTGCTCTACATCCGCGCCGTCGAGTACGCACGCCGTCACGGCGTCCTCATTCACGCTCGGTCGACGTTCTCGTCGGCCGAGGGCACATACGTTCTGGGCGAGGGCATGAAGAACCCTCGCGAAGCCGAGGGAGCAGTCATGGAAGAACCGATCGTCGCCGGCGTCGCCACCGACTTCAGCCAGGCCAAGATCACGGTCGCGGGTGTTCCCGACGTGCCGGGCAAGGCCGCCGAGATCTTCAAGATCGTCGCGAAGTCGGGTGCGAACGTCGACATGATCGTGCAGAACGTGTCGGCCACCGGACGCACCGACATCTCGTTCACGGTTCCCAAGGCGGATGCGGCGGCAGCCCTCAAGGCTCTCGCGGGGGAGCAGACCGAGGTCGGGTTCCAGAACCTGATCCACGACGACCAGATCGGCAAGCTGTCAGTCGTCGGTGCGGGC
>JBOGEI010000153.1:0-9395 GCA_050701935.1 Microbacterium sp. | reverse complement strand
ACCGACCAGTACACGGTCTCGATCGGTCTGAAGTCGTTCTTCGGCCTGCACTCCAACGACTGGGGCAGCATCATGGCCGCGTCGACCATCATCACCGTCCCGGTCATGATCTTCTTCGTGCTGGTGCAGCGCAAGCTCGCTTCCGGAATGGTGGCAGGAGCGGTGAAGGGATGACCGACGACCTCGAACGCCTCGCCAACGGCGTGCTGTGGCCGGGCTTCTTCGGTACCGAGGCCCCGCAGTGGCTGCGTGACGAGCTGCGTGACGGCCTGGCCGGCGTCGTGTACTTCGGGCAGAACGTGGGCGAGGGTCTCCCCGCCCTCAGCGCAGCGATCCTCGACGCGAACCCCGACGCCCTGATCGGCATCGACGAAGAGGGCGGCAGCGTCACCCGACTCGAGTCGGCCACGGGGTCGACGGTTCCCGGAGCCGCCCAGCTCGGTCTGCTCGACGATCTCGTCGCGTCCGAGAAGACCGGCGCAGAGCTCGCTCGTCGGGTGCGCGCGGTCGGCGCCAACGTGGTGCTCGGCCCGGTCGCCGACGTCAACACCGACCCCCGCAACCCGGTCATCGGCGTTCGTGCGTTCGGCGACGATGAGGCTCTCGTGTCGCGTCACGTGGTCGCGACGATCGACGGCATCCAGGACGAGGCGGTCGCCGCCTGCGTCAAGCACTTCCCCGGCCACGGCGACACCCACATGGACTCGCACCACTCGCTTCCGGAGATCACGCTCGACCTCGAGGAGTTCGAGCGCGTGCACCTGGAGCCGTTCCGCGCCGCGATCGATGCGGGTGTGGACGCCGTGATGACCGCGCACATCGTGGTCCCGGCATGGGGCGAGCAGCCCGCAACCCTCAATCCGCGCGTGCTGGGCATGCTGCGCGACTGGGGCTATGACGGCGTCATCATCACGGACGCGCTCGACATGGCCGCCATCCGCGAGACCGTCGGACTCGGCGGGGGAGCAGCCCT
Source organism: Microbacterium sp. (assembly GCA_050701935.1). Taxonomy (GTDB): domain Bacteria; phylum Actinomycetota; class Actinomycetes; order Actinomycetales; family Microbacteriaceae; genus Microbacterium. The sequence continues at coordinate 8,422 of JBOGEI010000153.1, read as the reverse complement.
GGCCCTCGCTGCCGGAGCCGACCTCCTCTGCATCGGCAACCCGACCAATCCTGGCGACGCCGCCCTCCCGGATCAGGACGAGCAGGACTTCCGTGCCGCGAGGGACGGGATCGTCGCGGCTCTCCGAGACGGCTCGCTCTCCAGGGCTCGCGTCGAGGAGGCGGCCGGCCGGGTCGCGAACCTCGCGGTCAAGCTCCGGACCGCCGCTGACCGCGACCACGAGCCGATCGACGACTTCGACGCCGCCGAGATCGTGCGTCGTGTGGTGCGCGTGTCGGGGGAAGCCCACGAAGCCGTGTCCGAGCTCGCCGTGATCGATGCCCGTCGCCGATCCACGCTCGCCGTGGACAGCGCCGGTTCGTACGTCGCGAGTGCGCTTGCGGGCGATGGCCTGCGGGTGCGCCTGGATGTGGCATCCGCTCCGGTGCCCGAACAGGACCGCGTGCTCGACGAGGTCGCTGCGGCTGCCGGAACGACTGTGCTGCTGATCGACAGGCCGGATACCGACGCCGCGCAGCGCTCGCTCATCGAACGGGCCGCCCAGCGCGATCCCGGTGCGGTCGTCGTCAACGTCGGACTCCCCACGGCGAACCCGTTGCCGCTGCCGACCATCGAGGTCGCCGCAGCCAGTAGGCTCGGTGCGCAGATGGCGCGCGAAGCACTCCTGGGGGGCTTCGCCGTGCAGCAGAGGATGAACAGCGCCGGCTGAGACAGGATCCCTCTATGGACGATGACGTTCTCGCTCGGGTGCGACGCTCGCTCCCCAAGGTGAGTGCTGCCGAGGCGCGCGTCGCGGAGACGATCCTGGGAGATCCGACGCTCGTCGTCGACCTGGCGATCAACGATCTCGCCCAGCTCTGCCATACCTCGCTGTCGACGGTCGCCCGCTACGCGCAGTCGCTCGGGTACAGCGGCTACCGCGAGCTCCGTGTCGCGGTCGCGCGCGCGATCACGCTCGCCCAGGCGCAGCAGGCGCGGTTCGGTCTGGACACCACGGCGATTGACCCGGAGGACGGGCCGACGGCGATCGCCGCAAAGCTCGCCGCGCAGGAGATCGACGCGATAGAGAAGACCGCACTCGCCCTCGACGCGACAGCCCTCGACCGGGTCGCCCGGGCGGTCGTCGACGCGCGGCACATCGACCTCTTCGGCCAGGCTGCATCGTCGCTGACCGCGCAGGATCTGCTGCTGAAGCTGTCGCGCATCGGATGCTCGGTCTCGCACTCGCCCGACCCGCATCTCGCAGTCACCACCGCTTCGCTGCGGACCGCCGATGATGTCGCGATAGCGTTCTCGCACGGTGGCGAGACGGCGGAGACACTGCGCGCACTCGAGGTCGCCCGCGACGCCGGAGCTCTCACCGTGGCGGTCACGAGTGCCCCCGACTCGCCGGTGGCGCTGGCGGCGGAGATCGTGCTGCTCACGCACGCGCATGAATCCCCGTTCCGGATGGCCGCGATGTCGAGCCGCATCGCGCAGCTCGCCCTCGTCGATGTGCTGTTCGTGCGCGTCGTGCAGCACCGCGGCGAGCCGGTGGCTGTGTCGCTGCAGCGCACCCACGACGCGGTTCCCGCACGTCGTCGCACCTGACTCTCGGCAGCCGCTTCGTTGGGCGGAGTTCTCCGTGCCAGGCGGGGATGCGCGCGCTGGCACTCCTCCCCACGGCGAGTTCTCCTCCCGGGGCGACGTGCCTCAGTCGACGTGGTCGCGGGTGCTGACTAGGGCCCGCGTCGCGATGCGGTGTCCTCGGGCAAGGCTTCCTGTGAGCGACAGGCCCGCGAGGACTCCGGCGAGGAAGCCCGCGGCGAAGGCGTCTCCCGCTCCGATGGTCTCGACCACCGGGGCGTCGAGCGCGTCGCTCTCGGCCGTCTCCTGGCCGTCGAACGCCACGGCCCCGCTCGAGTCGGTGACGAGCAGGTACCGCGGCCGGGGGAACAGCTCACGCAATCGCTGGGGTTCGCTCGTCCCGAACACGGCCTCCGCATCGGGACGAGTGCAGAACAGGAGGTCGGCGCGAGCGGCGAAGTCGGAGACGATCTTCCGACCCTCCGCCTCGCGCCCGCGCCAGAGTGCGGGTCGCCAGTTCAGATCGAAGCTGAGCAGGCGGTCGGGGCGTCGTTGCGCGAACAGCACTTCCTGCGCCGCGAGGGCCGAGGCCGACAGTGCGGGCGTGATGCCCGAGGTGTGCACGAGGGCGGCTTCGTCGAGGAGAGCGGATGCGACCGTGGTCGCCAGGGTCTGCGGCGAGAGGGCCGCTGCCGCAGAACCTGCACGGTAGTAGTGCATGGTCCCGTCGACCGCGCCGTCATCTCGAGCCGAGAGCTCCTTCACGTAGAGCCCTGTGGGCGCATCTTCGTCGACTTCGACCGCGGAGTCGTCGACCCCGTGCGCGCGCAGCTCCGCGGTGAGGAAGCGCCCGAAACCGTCGTCGCCCACGCGGGAGAGGACCGAGGTGCGGATGCCCGCCGAAGCCAAGGCGATCGCGGTGTTCCACTCTGCCCCGGCGAGGGAGCGATGGAAGGTCCGGCAGTCCTCCAGCGGTCCTGCGGTGGCGGCGACGAGGGCGACCAAGCCCTCGCCGAAGCAGACGGCGAGCGGGGTGGAGTCGGGCACGATCTGGACACTACCGGATCGGTGCCGCTCATGCCGATACCGGATTGCAACCTGGATCCGTTTGGTATCTGAGGATCTGCTGGGTACCGTCGATGCATCACCGCCCCGAGGCGAGGAAGCCTCGGGACGCGCAAAGAAGCGCCCGACAGGGAAGGTCACACAATGCACCAATCAGTCAAGCGTCGGCGAGGACTCATCGCCGTAACCGGAGCCACGATCGCCGCTCTCGCCCTCGCGGGGTGCGTCGCCAGTGAGCGAGGGGATGAGGGCTCCGAAGGGTCAGGCGATGTCGACGGAACGTTCGTCTTCGCGGCGTCATCGGACCCGGCGAGCCTCGATCCCGCCTTCGCGCAGGACGGCGAGAGCTTCCGCGTCTCGCGTCAGATCTTCGAGGGGCTCGTGGGCACCGAACCCGGCACCGCCGACCCGGCACCGCTCCTCGCCGAGTCGTGGGATTCGTCGGAGGACGGCATGTCCCACACCTTCGAACTCAAGAAGGACGTCACATTCCAGGACGGGACGCCGTTCAACGCCGAGGCCGTCTGCGTCAACTTCGACCGCTGGTTCAACTGGACCGGCCTCGCCGCGTCCGAGGCCTTCGGCTACTACTACAACAAGCTCTTCAAGGGGTACGCCTCCAACGCGGCCGACGCGGTCTACAAGTCCTGCACCCCTGACGGCGAGAACTCGGTCACGATCGAACTGAACAAGCCGTTCGCAGGCTTCGTCGCCTCGCTCTCGCTCCCGGCCTTCGCCATGCAGAGCCCCTCGGCGATGCAGGAGTTCGGTGCAGACGAGGTCAGCGGCTCGGCCGAGGCGCCGCAGCTGTCGGAGTACGCGATGGGACACCCGGTCGGCACCGGCCCCTACGCGTTCGACGAGTGGGCGCCGGGCGAGCAGGTCACGCTCAAGTCCTATGACGGCTACTGGGGAGACAAGGGGCAGATCGACGAGATCATCTTCCGCACGATCGATGACCCGACCGCTCGCCGCCAGGCGCTCGAGTCCGGCTCGATCGACGGCTACGACCTCGTCGGACCGGCCGACACCAAGGCGCTCGAGGACGACGGCTTCACGATGGTGTCGCGTCCGCCGTTCACGATCCTCTACCTCGCCTTCAACCAGGCGGTACCGGAGCTGCAGGACCCGAAGGTCCGCGAAGCTCTGTCGTACGCGGTCGACAAGGACGCGCTGATCAGCCAGGTGCTGCCTGAGGGCACGCAGAAGGCGATCGAGTTCGTGCCGGAGGTCGTCAACGGCTACAACCCCGATGTCACGACCTACGACTACGACCCCGAGAAGGCCAAGTCGCTGCTCGCCGAGGCGGGCTACACCGAGGCGAACCCGCTGAAGCTCACCTTCAACTACCCGGTCAACGTCTCGCGTCCCTACATGCCGGACCCCGAGCAGATCTTCACGGTGCTCTCGTCGCAGCTCTCCGAGGTCGGCGTCGAGACCACCCCGGTCTCGGAGGAGTGGGTCGAGTACCTCGACCGCACCACCGGTACGTCGGATCACGGTATCCACCTGCTCGGCTGGACCGGCGACTACAACGACACCGACAACTTCGTCGGCGTCTTCTTCGGCCAGCAGAGCTCCGAGTGGGGCTTCGACAACCCCGAGCTGTTCCAGAAGCTGAACGAGGCGCGCGGCGTCTCCAAGCTCGAGGACCAGACGGCGCTGTACGAGGAGATCAACGAGATGGTCGCCCAGTTCATCCCCGGCGTCCCGCTCGCGCACCCGGCGCCCACCCTGGCGTTCGACCCGCGCGTGAAGAGCTACCCCGCCAGCCCGGTGAACGACGAGGTCTTCACGGACATCGTCCTCACCAAGTAGGCCTGACCACCCTGATATGCCCGACCCCGGTCCCGCGCCATCCGCGGGACCGGGCAACGGCGTACCTTCTGATCGACGGAGATCTTCGTGCTGCGCACCATCGGCAGGCGACTGCTGTTCCTCATCCCCACCCTGTTCGGGCTCAGCATCCTGCTGTTCGCCTGGGTCAGGGCCCTCCCCGGCGGCCCCGCGGTCGCCCTGCTCGGCGAGAAGGCCACACACGAGGCCGTCGCGAGAGTCAACCAGCTCTACGGCTTCGACAAGCCCCTCATCGAGCAGTACTTCATCTGGATCGGCCGCCTCCTCCAGGGCGACTTCGGCACGTCCATCCAGACCAACCGGCCGGTGACGGAGGAGTTCCTCCGCCGGTTCCCCGCGACGCTGGAGCTGAGCGTCATGGCGCTCATCTTCGCGGTCGGCATCGGCATCCCTCTCGGGTACTGGGCCGCGCGCCGTCACGGCAAGTTCACCGACCACGCGTCGGTGGTGCTGAGCCTGATCGGCATCACCATCCCGGTGTTCTTCCTCGCGTTCATCCTGAAGTACGTCTTCGCCGTGCAACTGGGCTGGCTGCCGTCGGACGGACGCCAGAATCCACGAATAGACGCGACCCATCCCACAGGGTTCTATGTGTGGGACGGCATCATCACCGGCGAGTTCGATGCCGCGTGGGACGCGATCCTGCACCTGATCCTGCCGGCACTCGCGCTCGGCACCATCCCGCTCGCCATCATCGTCCGCATCACGAGAGCCAGCGTCCTGGAAGTGCAGAACGCGGACTACGTGCGTACAGGTCGGGCGAAGGGCGTCGGCTCGCCGACTCTGCGCAACCGCTTCATCCTGCGAAACGCCATGCTCCCGGTGATCACGACGATCGGCCTGCAGACCGGGCTCCTGATCTCGGGGGCGGTGCTCACCGAGACGGTGTTCGCCTTCCCCGGCATCGGCTCGTTCCTCGCCAGAGCGATCTTCACCAGGGACTTCCCCGTGCTCCAAGGCTTCATCATCTTCATCGCGATCGCGTACGCGCTGATCAACCTGGCGGTCGATGTCTCCTACAGCTTCATCGATCCGAGAGTGAGGGTGCAGTGATGTCGCTCCCCATCGTCCGAAAGGAGGCGGTCGCATGACCATCGCGCTCCCGCCCGCCCAGGGCCCGTCGGCGGAGAGCGGCGGCAGCATCGACACCGTCGCCATCGCCCAGGCCGATCTGAAGAACGGTTCCGGCGGATTCTGGAAGGACGTCTTCCGCCGCCTCCGCCGCAACCCGACCGCGTGGATCGGCGCGGCCATCGTCGTGGCGTTCCTGCTCATCGCCGCGCTCGCGCCACTGCTCGCGCCGTACCCGGAGACGGCGCTCCCCGGGGCGAAGTACATCACCCCGACCTACATCCCAGGACCGGGGGAGCTGCCGCAGTTCCCGCTGGGCCTTGACCGTTTCGGCGGCGACGTGCTCTCCAAACTCATCTGGGGTGCACAGGCGTCGCTCATGATCGGCGTCATCTCCACCGCGATGGGCCTGGTCGGCGGCATGATCCTGGGACTCCTCGCCGGTACATTCGGCGGATGGGTGGACACGCTCATCATGCGCATCGTCGACATCATCCTCTCGGTGCCGAACCTGCTGCTGGCGGTGTCGATCGCCGCGATCCTCGGGCAGACGCCGTTCGCGATCATGATCGCCATCGGTGCGTCGCAGGTGCCGATCTTCGCGCGACTGCTGCGCGCATCGATGCTGCAGCAGCGTTCCAGCGACTACGTGCTCTCGGCGCAGACCCTGGGTCTCGGCCGCGGCAAGATCACGATGTCGCACGTGCTGCCCAACGCCATCGGTCCCGTGATCGTGCAGGGGACCCTGACGCTCGCCACCGCGGTCATCGATGCGGCGGCCCTGTCGTTCCTCGGGCTCGGCGGCGGACGCCCGGAGACGGCCGAGTGGGGGCGCATGCTCACCTATGCGCAATCGGAACTCGCGATCGCGCCATGGCTCGCCTTCCTCCCCGGTATCTGCATCGCCGTCACCGCGCTCGGCTTCACCCTGCTGGGTGAGGCGCTGCGCGAAGCGATGGACCCGCGAACGAGGGCGCGATGAACGCGCGCGACGACGGCGCCGTGAGCGCCGCGAAGGAGATGCAGATGTCGACCGAGCCGTTGCTGTCGGTGCAGGGACTGGCCGTGGACTTCGCCACCATGGACGGCGTCGTGCACGCCGTCGAGGGCGTCGACCTCGAGATCCGCCCCGGCGAGACCGTCGCGATCGTGGGGGAGTCCGGCTCGGGCAAGTCCACCACCGCGATGGCCATCATCGGGCTGCTCGCCGGTGGAGGCAGGATCGCCGCCGGCAGCATCCGCCTCGACGGGAAGGAGATATCCCGCGCGCCGGAGCACGAGCTGCGCACGATCCGCGGTCGGGACATCGGCCTCGTGCCGCAGGACCCGATGTCGAACCTGAACCCGGTGGCGAAGATCGGCACACAGGTGGCGGAGACGCTGCTCGCGCACGGCCTCGCCACGCGGCAGAACGTGCAGGCGAAGGTGGTCGAGGCCCTGACTGCCGCAGGACTCCCTGATCCGGCGCGGCGCGCGAAGCAGTACCCGCACGAGTTCTCCGGCGGCATGCGCCAGCGCGCGCTCATCGCGATCGGTCTGGCCTGCAAGCCGCGCCTGCTGATCGCCGACGAGCCCACCAGTGCCCTCGACGTCACGGTGCAGCAGACGATCCTCGACCAGATCGGGCAGATGACGCGAGAGCTCGGCACGGCCGTGCTGCTCATCACGCACGACCTGGGCCTCGCCGCCGAGCGTGCGGAGCGGGTGATCGTGATGCACCGCGGCAAGGTCGTGGAGCAGGGCGATGCGAGGCAGATCCTCGAGGATCCGCAGCACCCGTACACGCAGTCGCTCGTGAAGGCGGCGCCGTCGGTGGCCGCAGCTCGCTTGCGCCCGGAGGCCTTCCAGGCGCAGGACCGGCCCGCCGAGGCTGACCCCGCTCCGGCAGCGCCGGTCGACAACATCGTCGAGATCGAGAACCTCACCAAGGTGTACCCGGTGCGGGGCCGCGGCGACGACTTCGTGGCCGTCGACGACGTGTCGTTGGTGATCCCGCGCGGGGAGACCGTCGCGATCGTGGGGGAGTCCGGTTCGGGCAAGACCACGACCGCGCGGATGCTGCTGAAGGTGATCGAGCCGACGAGCGGGCTGATCCGCTACGAGGGCAAGGACATCGCGTCGCTGAGTCGGGCGGAGACGAAGGAGTTCCGGCAGCAGGTGCAGCCGATCTTCCAGGATCCGTATTCGAGCCTGAACCCGATGTTCACGATCGAGCGGCTGATCGCCGAGCCGTTGGAGTTCTACAAGAGGGGCAGCGGCGCCGATCGCCGCAAACGCGTGCGGCAGCTGCTCGACGATGTGGCCCTGCCGCAGTCGATGCTGCGCCGGTACCCCTCTGAGCTCTCGGGAGGCCAGCGGCAGCGCGTCGCGATCGCCCGTGCCCTCGCCCTCTCGCCCGATCTGATCGTGTGCGACGAACCGGTGTCGGCGCTCGATGTGCTGGTGCAGGACCAGATCCTGAAGCTGCTCGGCGACCTGCAGCGGGAGTACGGCCTGAGCTACCTGTTCATCTCGCACGACCTCGCGGTGGTGCGGCTGATCAGCGACTACGTGTGCGTCATGAAAGACGGCAGGCTCGTCGAGGCGGCAACGTCGGAGGAGATCTTCACGAATCCCCGCGACCCGTACACGCGCCGTCTGCTGGCCTCGATTCCCGGCAACGAACTGGGCATCGCGTCCTGAGATCACCGGGCCGGACGCGATCCGGCCCGGTGATCGGGCGCTCATACCGCAGCTTCCAAGATTGGTCAAGGACTGCGCTTGCCATGTCGCACAATCGTGCGTATAGTTAGTAGTTGCGCTCGTTTCTCCCTGCCCTCATATGGTGGTCGGCATTGTTGAGTTCCCGGGCGCACACTCCACC
>JBOGEI010000152.1:0-9489 GCA_050701935.1 Microbacterium sp. | reverse complement strand
CGGTATTTCCGGGGGAAGTAGCTAGTACGGCCTCTGCTGACTCCTGCCGGGTGACCGGCGGCTTTTCAGCCGCAGGTGTCCGGCGACTCGCGTCGAGGCCGACGCCCCGGCAGGCCTCTCCGGATAAGCCAGGACACCTTCCCCGCGCACCCGCCGCATTTACGTGACGGTCGCTTGATGACGACGGGCTTCGCCGCTCCATGCCGGCTCGCCCCGACCGCCCCGCCTCCGATGCGGTTCGTTTCCCTCGGGTCGCGGTTTCGCCTCCGGCTTCCTTCCCACCCCGCCTCGCGACGGCGCGGTTGCCCTTGGCTTGTGGTTGGCGTCATCTCCTCCACGGGGGACTTGCACCCCCGAGTGACTGGTCATGCCGGACGTACATAGGAAGGGCCCCCTCGCGGGGGCCCTTCCCTCAGCAGGCCTGTAAGCCGGATTCTGTCTCGTGCAGCCATCCATCTGTGCGGCCCACCTGGACCTCGCCGGGCCGGGTCGAAGGTCCTGCTTGGCCTTGCACCGGACGGGGTTTGCCTTGACGCGCCTCGTCACCGCGACGCCGGTGCGCTCTTACCGCACCATTTCACCTTTGCCTGTACGCGACTCACGTGTGGCCGCGCCATCGGCCGTGTGATTTCTGTGGCACTTTCCCGCGGCTTTCGCCGGGTGGGAGTTACCCACCGTCCTTGCCCTGTGGTGTCCGGACTTTCCTCGAGGGATCACCTCCCCCGCGACTGCATGGCCTGCAAGCCGAATTCTAGAGCGGATCGCGGAGCCGCTACGAGAGATCCGACCCGCAGCCGGCGCACCCGTCGAGCATCGACATCGCGCCCCCGCAGACGGGGCACTCGGCGCGGCCGTCGGCGACGAGCGCCTCCCAGGCACCGAGGACGACGTCCTCGAGAGTCAGCCCGCCGGGCTCGAACAGCCGCTCTGCCGAGCGCCCCGCCCGTGGCTCTGCGGAACCGCTGTCACGCCTGAGACCGGTTGCGACAGCGGCCACGTCTCAAACTTTCCTGAACACGCCGACGACCTTGCCGAGGAGCTTGGCGTCCTTCGTCCGGATCGGCTTGTGGGCGTCGTTCTCCGGCTGGAGGCGGACCGCGTTGCGCTCGCGATAGAAGCGCTTCACCGTCGCCTCGTCGCCGAGAAGCGCGACGACGATCTCGCCGTTCTTCGCGTCGTCGGCCGGGCGCACGACGACGAAGTCCCCCTCGAGGATCCCGGCGTCCTTCATGCTGTCGCCGCGGACCTTGAGGATGTAGTCCTCGCCCTTGCCGCCGATCACCGACGGGACCTCGTAGTAGTCCTCGATGTTCTCCTCGGCGACGATCGGCTCGCCGGCGGCGACGTTCCCGACCACCGGCACGCCGGGTCCCTTGAGCGCCCTGCGCGCCTTGCCGACCATGATCTCGATCGCCCGTGGCTTCGAGGGGTCCCGCCTCAGCATCCCGATCTGCTCGAGCTTCGCGAGGTGCGCGTGGACCGTGGACGGGGAATGCAACCCCAGCGCCTGGCCGATCTCGCGCACCGTCGGGGGGTAGCCGTACTTGCGCAGGTAGCGCCGAATGAAGTCGAAGATCTCCCGCTGGCGCTTGGTCAGATCCATGCCCGTACGCCCTCCTTCTCAGTCCCGTCGGTGGCCTCTTGTTGGGAACACATGTTCGCAGAGTAGACCCTCCGGCGGACGGATGCAAGGCGCCCTCCCCCCTGCTCTAGAATCGTCGCGTCACGCGCCTGTGGCGGAACTGGTAGACGCGCAAGGTTGAGGGCCTTGTGGGCTGAATAGGCCCGTGGAGGTTCGACTCCTCTCAGGCGCATTGCCGAGTGCTGGCAAGGTCTCAGCTGAGGCCCGTGAGGCCAGGCTCACCCACCTCGATCTTCGGCGGACCGGCCTGACAGCGGTCGCATCCGTCGTGCGTCCAGTGTCGAGCCGAGTCTCCCGTACAGCGCGACCGCTTCGCTCAATAGTGCCTGCTCATCGATGGTCATCACCTTGCCCTGCTTGACCACGAGGTCACCAGCCACGAACACGGAGTCCACATCGACGCCGGATGCGAACCGCACTAGGGCGGTCATCGGATCGACGAACGGCGAAAGCCTGAGGTTGTCTGCGTCGATGATCGCCAGGTCGGCCTGTTTGCCGACCTCGATCGACCCGATCGCATCGTCCCAGGCAAGCGCGCGGGCCGCGTCTCGCGTACCCATCGCGAACGCGGCCTCGGCCGTGAACCCTGCTGGGTCGTACAGCGGGATGGAGGAGGCTTGGCTCTGCATCAACCAGGTGAGCCGCATCACGGTCAGGATGTCGTTGATGACTGTGTCGCAGGCGAGCCCCACCGTTACACCCGCAGAACGCATCGTGACGACCTTTGTCACCGCGGAGAGGATGTCCGGGCAGACGATCGGCGCGTGCGCGACGTTCGCGCCCGAACCGCGCAGCAACTCGATCTCCCGGTCGGTGGTCAGCATGGCGTGGATGGCCAGGAATTTGGGGCCCAGGACCCCCAACTCGTGCAGGTGCTCGAGCGGCCGCTTACCGAGCACATCGATCGTGAACTCGATCTCCTCCCGATCCCGGTTGATGTGGGTCATCAGGCCTGTCCCGTGGCGCTCGGCGAGCGTGCGTGCCGCGAGGAAGCGGGCATCGGAGCATCTGAGCACGCTCCCGGTGTGGATCCAGGGACGCAGCCGACCGCCGGCCTTCCCCTGCGACTCAAGGATGAACTCCTCGGTTCGGGCGAGGTCATCCTCGAGCTGGCCCGGATCATCACGGAAAGACGAGCGACTCGAACGCTGGTCGTAGTTCCCGGCGTGGCTAGCAGTTCGGTCTCCCTGCCCGCGGGCCATCGCGCAGCGAATGCCGGAGCTCTCGACCACCTCGACGATGACGCTCTCGTGCCCGAGGGTGCCAGTTGTCTCGGCGACGGTGGTTACCCCGCTGCGCAGCAGCTGGGCGACCGCCACGAGCGCGCTGACGCGTGCCTCGTCGACCGTCATCTCGGCCTCGGCCGGGATGTAAACGCGGTTGACGCTCTGGATGTCCTCGAACCCGTACTCGCGGACAAGCGACTGACAGAGGTGGTTGTGGCAGTCAATCAATCCAGGTATCACGATCGACCGCGGCCCGCCCAAGCGCCGCGCGCCATCGTGGCGGGGAACCACGTCGTCGCGATCACCTACCAAGGCAATCCGCTCGCCGGCTATCCCGACCGCTCCGTTGCGGATGACGTCCTCGTCGCCATCCATCGTCACGATCGTTCCTTCGATCACGTAGTCGAGCTTCGGTGGGGGGTTGAGCTCGGGGGTCAGCGGTTAGTCTCCTCTGCGCGGCGCCCGTCCGAGTGAAACCACGCGTCCCGCATTGAGGACGATGCGCCGATCCGGTTTCCTTGCGAGCGCCTCGCGCAGCGACGACCCCTCCACGACGACAAGGTCGGCCGCCTCCCCCGCCCGCGGCACGCCCCGACCATCAGCGATCGCAGCAAGCAGCACGCGCTCGTCCTCGAGATGCGTGGCGAGGCTCGCGACAAACGCCGTCTCGAGCAAGTCGGCGTCTCCATAGGGATAGAAGACGTCCTGCACGTTGTCGCTCCCGAGGCGCACGGGGACACCAGCGTCGACAAGCTCTCGGACGAGCGTTACCCCGCGGCGGGCTGGCGTCGCATCCGAACGATCCTGGAGGAACAGGTTCTGTGATGGCAGGGTGATGATCGTCATCTTCGCCGCGACGAGCTTGCTGAGGGTCCGGCGCACGACCGCGGGCGGCAGGGCGACCAGAGCGCAGCAGTGGCTAGCGGTCACGCGTCCCTCGAGACCGCGTGAGATGACCCCGTCGGCGAGGTGCTCAAGCAGGAACCGGCGCCGATCGAGATGCTCGTCGATATGAAGGTCCGCGCCGACGCCGTGAGCCGAGCACAAGTCGAGGAGAGCGTCAAGCGATGCGGATGGGTCGGGATGCAGCGCGGGAGCGCCGCCGAGAAGATCGGCACCCCCAGCAAGCGCCGCCTCGAGCCGCCCCCGGCCGCGGGCCGTCGCCGGGTCGAGCGCGGCGTTCGCGAACGCGACGATCTCAACGCGCAAGCGCCTTGACAGGTCGGCGCGGGCCGCGACGACCCCGGCGACGGCCCGAAGATCAACGCCGTCATCGACGTCGACATGTGAGCGGACTCGCACCGTGCCAGACGACACCGCGCGCTCAAAGAGCCGTCGTGCTCGCCGACGGAAGTCATCCCGAGACTGGACGCTGCGAAGCTCGCTGGACATGGCGACCGCGTCAGCCAGCGAGCTCGCCCTCCGAGGACCGCGCAGGAAGGCTCGGTCGGCGTGCAGGTGAAGGTCCGCGAATCCGGGAAGCAGTAAGCGCTCGGACGCCGGTGAGGTGGTCGGCTCCACGGTCGCAATTCGACCGTCCGCCAACGTTACGCGAAATGCTCCCGACCGCTCGGGAAGGTGCACGCCATCGATGACTCGCGGAGAATCATCGAGCGCAAGCGGGGCGCCAGCGTAGGCTGGCGCCCCGCTCGTCCTCGAGTCGCGCTTGGCCAGGGTCAGCAGGAGGGGACGTACTCGTTCGTCCACGCCTCGCTGACGTCGAACCCCGACCCGATGGCCTCGACCTCCTTCAACTGATCGGCGAGCGTGGTCCAGCGCTCCTCGGTCATGCAGCCGACTGTCTCACCCACGAGCTCGTCCTCGAGCTCGGCGTGGGCGAACTCGAGCCGCGCCTCGGGCAGCTCGTTGTTGTCTTCGAGGATAAGCTCGTTGGCGGGCTCGGGATCCTCCAGGTAGTTCTCCCATCCCTCCTTGAACGCCGCAACGACCGCCGCGACCTCCTCCGGATTCGATTCGATCTTGTCCTCGGTCGTGAACAGGCCGTTTCCGTACGGGTTGTACCCGGCGTCGGCAATCAGCATGGCCTCCATCGGGATGCCCTCCTGCTCCGCCACGAATGGGTCGTCGGTGATGAAGCACTGCTGCACGAGCTCCTCGTTGCGCTGGAACTCGGCGAGCGAGCCGGTGAAGTTGATCTCCTTGATGTCCGTGTAGTCGAAGGTTGCCTTCATCCAGGTCCAGAAGCCACCGCTGGGGGCGACAGCCACGGGATGCCCGCTGAAGTCCTCGAATCCCTCGATACCCGAGTCGGGATGCCACGCCATGCACTGGGGGTTGGTGTCGAGCGGCGCGAATAGCATCACGATGGGCACGCCCTCTTCCCGGGCAAGGAGCAGTTCGTCGGCCTGCGCGACCCCGTAGTCAAACTCACCCGCGGCAGTCTGCGGGATCGTCTGAATTTGGGGACCGCCCTGAACTGCGTCAATACGTACACCGTCCTCGCCACCCAGGCCCTCAGCCTCGGCCTGGAAGTAGCCGCCGAGCTCCGGTTGGGCAAACCAGTTTCCAACGGCCCTCACCTCGGTGCCCTCGGCGGGAGCCCCTTGGCCGCCCTCCCCCGAGGCAGCCTGGTCCCCGTCATCGTCGCCTCCGCAACCGATACCAAGCATCGCACCCGCCACCAGTAGCAGCAGCAATGCAGACAGCGATGCGCCCCTACGTCCGTATCTCATCATGACGATCATCCTTTCGATGGTGCCCCGCGCCACGTGCGCGATGGCCTTTCTCGGTCACGTTTCGGCCTTGGCCGCCGACTCATGCCATGTGTGCAGGAAGAGCCAGCCGAGGTAGCTGACAACGATGAAGAAGCTAAACCCGAGCAACGTCGCGGCGAGAACCTCAGCGAACATGAGGTCGGTGTCGAGGCGAGCCTGCGCGAAGATGATCTTTACTCCAAGACCGCCTTCCGTGCCTCCGGAACCAATGATGAACTCGCCGACGATCGCGCCGATCACGGAGAGCCCGGCCGAGATCCGAAGGCCGCTCACGATGCTTGGCATCGCGGCGGGGAGCTGGAGCTTTAGGAAGCGGGTCGGCCGTCCTGCGCGGTGAAGCCTGAAGAGGTCGAGCTGTGTTCGGTCGGTCGAGAGAAGTCCGAGTAGCGTGCTGTTGATGATCGGAAACAGCGAGATGATGAAGCTCACGACGATGACCGAACGCTGGTTAAAGCCGAACCAGAGCACGATGATCGGCGCGACGGCGACCACCGGAACCGTCTGGAGCATGATCGCGTAGGGGTAGAGGCTCCGCTCGATCATCTTGGCCTGGCTCATGAGGATCGCCGCACCGACCCCGACGACGATTGCGGCACCGAAGCCGGCGGCGGACTCGACAAAGGTGATTCCGAGGGCCGAGAGGAGGTCCGCGCGCTCGGCCCACGCCGCGCTCACCACCTGCCACGGGCGCGGTAGCAGGAAGTTCTGGTCACCGTAAACAGTCGTCGAAAGCAGCGACCAGATTCCGATGAAGATCAGGAACACGACGGACGGTGGCCCGACCGCCCGAACGACAGAACTCAGCCGCGCCGCGCCGGCTGCGGCCGTGCCAGAAGTGTCGATCGATCGTGAAGGTACGGCGACACTCATGACGCGGTGTCTCGGAGGCCTTCGGAGACCGTCCCCGCGATCCCGGCAAACTCTGCGGTGGCGCGCAGCTCGGGCGAGCGCGGATAGGGGAAGGGAACGCGAACGTCCCGGACAATCCGGCCGGGCCGAGCGGACATGACCATCACACGGCTTGAGAGATACACAGCCTCGAATACGTTGTGCGTCACGAACAGAGCCGTAAAGCGTTCAGACGCCCAGATACGCAAGAGCTCATCGTTCAGCGTCTCGCGCGTGATCTCGTCGACCGCTGAGAAGGGCTCGTCCATCAGAAAGAGCTGAGGGCGTAGGGCCAGTGAGCGGGCGAGGGAGAGCCGCATCTTCATGCCCCCCGACAGTGCGCGAGGCCGGGCTCGCTCGAAGCCTTCAAGGCGGACGAGCCGCAACGCATCGGCGGCCAGGCGCCGTCGGTCCTTCCTGCTATATCCCTCTAGCTCAAGCAGAAGCTCGGCGTTGTGCCGAACGGTCCGCCAGGGCAGGAGGGTGGCGTCCTGAAACACGAACGCTCGCTTCCGCTGGGCAACCGTCTCGCAGTCCCCGCTAGGGGGCGTGAGGCCCGCGATGATGCGAAGCAGTGTCGACTTTCCGCAGCCCGAAGGCCCGACGAGCGCGACGAACTCGCCTCGCTCGACCTCGAGACTGATCGGCTCAAGCGCCTCCGTTCCATCGGGAAAGGTCTTGGCGACGCGAGCGAGGGCGATGTCCGTTCGACCTGCGCCCGTTGCGGGCGCGGCCTCGGACGCCTCTGCAAGTCCCACGCGCGGGTTCCCTTTCATCCGATTGTGGATCTAGCCGGCAGAATGGCTAGTTAACAGTTGTCCTACCAGATAGTATTCTGTTGCTCGTCGAGTGTCAATCCCATGCTTCTGGTCGGTGAAGAATGAGCGCCCGAAAGTTGTCTCAGCGACCCAAAACGAGGCACCCTGAGGCCTCCCCAGGTGCTTTCACGGGGATCGACCGTGCGCAACGGAGCAGACAGGTACGCGACCAACTCGAGGGCGCGATCACGCGGGGTGACTACGGCCCGGGAGACCGCCTGCCGTCGGAGCGCGAGCTGACGGAGATGTTCGGAGTGAGTCGGGTCAGCGTTCGGGAGGCGATAGGGTCGCTGGAAACCCTCGGCCTGGTCGACGTCCAGCATGGGCGCGGGTGCTTCGTCGCACCCGGTCGCGCCGAGAATTACACGGTCCCCTTCCGTCACTGGCTCGGGGTCCATCGCGCAGATGTGCTTGAGCTTTTGAGGGTGCGCGGCGCATTGGACGAGTTGGCCGCCGAGATTGCCGCGGTCCGGGGCGACGAGGCGGCAATCGCCGCCGTCAAGACCGCACACGAGGAGTTTCGGGCGGCAGCCCTCGCCGACGTACCAGTAGAGCGGCTCGTAAAGCTCGACATCGCGTTTCACGAAGCGGTTGCAGAGGCCAACGACGGAAAGCTCCTGGCCAACCTTCTCGGCGATCTGAACACCTCCCTTCACGAATCCCGGTATGCGGCGTTGGCGGCGCGGGGGCGCTCGTTGCAGTCCGCCAACGAGCACGAGCGAATCGTCCGGGCGATCGTCGCCGGCCGTCCCGCCGAAGCGCGGGCGGCGGTAGCGCAGCACATCAAGGCCGTCGAGGTGGCTGTTGTCGAGCTAACTGCGGCGCAGGATGGCGGACAGCCGGTGCCCAAAGACCGAGGAGGGGGCGCACCATCCCGGTCGTGACAGTCCAGCTGTGGGAAGGGAGGACGCCCGAGCAGAAGCGCGAGCTGGTGCGCGCGATCACTGATGCGATGGTGCAGCATGCGGGTGCACGCCCGGACGCCTTGCACGTGATCCTTCAGGAGATCCCGCGCGAGAACTGGGCGCGCGGTGGAGTGCTCGGCCCCGATCCGGGCGACGCATGAATCTGGACGCACTGGCCCACGACGAATCCGCGCTCCTTGTTGTGGATATGCAAAACGCGTTCTGCCATCCTGAGGGCACCCTCGGGCAGTCGGGCGTCGATATCGGCCCCGCGCAGGCGATCATCGATCCGATTCGCATGCTCGTCGAGCGCTGCGGCGAGAGCGGCGTACCCGTGCTCTGGACGCAGCAGGAGCACTTCCCCACCGACCGCAGCCGCGCCCGCAAACGTCTTACGCCGCATACCGCCAAGCGCCGCCGGGTCTCAGCCCTCTCCGGCACCTGGGACATGGAGATCGTCGAGGAGCTCGCCCCTCTTGCCGACGACCCCAGCTTAGTTATCCGAAAGCACCGCTTCGGGAGCTTCTATCAGACCCGCTTGGACATGGTGCTGCGGATGCTTGGAGTCAGCGCTCTGCTGGTGGCGGGCACGACCGCCAACGCTTGCATCGAAACGACGCTGCGCGAGGCATATCTACACGACTATGACGTGGTCGCCGTCTCCGATTGCATCGCAGCCGTACGATCCGAGTGGGAACCGACTACCCAGGAGGTCTGGGGCCACTATCTCGGCGTCGTTGCCACGGCGCCGCAAGTGAGCGAGTGGCTGGAGAGGACGCGCCGCCCTGCGGCGCTTGGCCTCGGGCACCTGCTGCTGCAGATGACGAACCTTCCGGCTGCCGAGCGGTTCTATATCGATCTGCTCGGTATGACGGTGCGCACACGCGAGGCTTTTCGCGATGGCCGCCCTCTCGTCGTCACCAAGGAGGGGCTCGGGCTCACCGACGGCCGGCCCGAGGGTGTGGGCCCGCTCGAGCATCTCGCCTTCCGCACCCATCGGGTGCGCGAACTTGCCGAGACGGCACGGGCGGCGGGCGTAACCGTCGTGCGCGGTCCAGATCGGAGTGCCTACGGCGTCTCTGTGTACCTCCTCGACCCTGACGGAAATCAGGTCGAGTTGTACGGTGAGGAGGACGGGGAGCGATCATGACCGAGCCGGGCCGCGCCGTCGTTGGGACGCTTGCCGAGGAGGTGACGGCGAGGGTGACGGAAGCGATGGAGATGCACGGCGTCGACGCCCTCGTAGCCACATCCTCGGAGAATGTTGCCTACGTC
>JBOGEI010000151.1:0-9513 GCA_050701935.1 Microbacterium sp. | reverse complement strand
GATGCGCCCCACGCAGCACAGCACCCCGCGGTCCTTCGACCACGGGGTGCTGTGCCGTCGTGCTTCGGGGCCCTCCCCGCTCTACCCGCGCGGCGCCGGAGTCTCCGGTGCCGGAGTCTCAGGTGCGGGCGTCGGCGGTGCACTCGTCTCCGGTGCCGGGGTCTCCGGAGCCGGGGTCTCGGGCGCCGGAGTCTCGGGTGCCGGGGTCTCGGGCGCCGGGGTCTCCGGTGCCTTCGCCTTCGGCACGTCGACCGTCAGGATGGTGCGGACGTCGGACTCCCCGTACTGCACCAGCCCGAGGTAGCGGGTACCGGCGGTCAGGCCAGTCCAGCTGAGGTCGTACGACGTCTGCTTGCCGCGGACCACGGCGAGCGGGTTCGGCGTGGCGGTGAGCTCACCCTCACCGTCGGGCAGCACGTTGGCGTAGGTCATGTCCCACGTCATCGGACCCGTCGTCGAGTAGATGTTGGCCACGACGAGGTACGTGCCGGCCGTCGGCGATGGGATCGTGACCTGCTCATCCGCCGAGCCGGTCGCCGAGCGCCAGCGCTGGTAGTACTGCTGGTCCTCAGGGCTCACGATGCGGTACACGGTGAGATCGAGGTCGCTGCCCTTGTCATCAGACGAGTCGAGGTCGAACCGCGAGAGCTCCGTGCCCTCCGGCACGTTCACGATCCACGACACGTTCTTGTTCGCGTCTCCGGACTTCTCGTCACCCGAGTGCCCCTCGACGGGGTTGTCCGCATCGGCGAGCATCTCGAACGGCGTCAGACCCGAGAGCCCGAGCGCCAGGTCGCCCGTGAGACCGGGAGTGATGTCCACCGCGGTGGTGCCGTCGACGCCGCTACCGGTGACCTCTGCCGGAGCATCGGCCGTGACCGGGAACAGCGCGATCGGCGACCGCACGGTGTTCTTCGCACTCGTCCAGGTCAGCGAACCGGTGGCCCACTGCTCCACAGGAGCGCTGGAGTTGTCGAACGTCACCGTGAAGGTCTTCGTCTGACCTGGGCGGTCGAACTTCAGCTGCTGAGGGGTGACCTTGATGTTCACTCCCGGCACGGAGGCCTTGGCGGTGAAGGTTCCCTTCTCAGTCGAGGTGACGGTGCGGGTGACGGTCTGCGCACTGGTCAGCGAGCCGATCGAGATCGACGCCTGGTTCAGATCGCTGCCGTCGATCGGGTCGATGCCGGGGAAGTCCGACAGCCCCTTCCCGTCGAGGAACGCCGCCCAGTCCTTCACTCCGTTGAGGTAGAGCAGACCCGGGTTCAGGTACCGCTTCGGGTCGACCTGACCCGCACCCTGCTCGAACGGGTTGGTGTTCTTGGATCCGTCGGGCAGCACCGTGTCGTAGGCGGTGGTCATCATCGCCGACTTGATCTCGGCGGGGGTCGCCTTAGGGCGCTCGCCGAGGTAGAGGGCGGCGAGACCCGCGATGTGCGGCGACGCCATGGACGTACCGGAGAGGATGCCGAAGGTCGGCTTCTCACCCGGAGCGTTCTCGGTCGCCGCGAGGATCGCGACACCGGGAGCTGCGACATCCGGCTTCATCACATCGCTGCCGTCGGCCAGCATCGGTCCGCGGCTCGAGAAGCCCGCGATCTGCGGCGTCGGGGTGACGACACCCGTGGTGTTCTCGCCGACGAGGCTGATCGGACGATCGACGCCCCCCTGCACGTAGGCGAGCACGGCCGCACGGTGCACGGCGTTCAGGTGCACAGTGGGCACCGAGTGGAAGTCGTTGTCGAGCGAGTCGGCGCCGCCCGGCACGTTCACCAGGACCATTCCCATGCCACCGGCGTCCTTGACGACCTGCGACTTCTCGGCGCGGGCATTGCCGCCGCGATCGCAGACGACGATGTGGCCGGCGACCTTCGCGGGATCGAGCGTTCCCGGCGTGCAGAGCTGGGGGTTGGCCGCTCCTGCCGCGGCGGCATCGACAGCCGCGATGGAGGGACCGGTGACCGTCTGCCCGAACGGCACGCTCACCGAGGCTCCAGCCTGGGCGAACCCGTCGAACTGCACGGTGCCCTCCCAGGTCGGGATGGTGGAGGCGGCGACCGTCGTGTACCAGGGCGATGCGTGGTCGGCCGTGACCGGGTCGGGGCCGTCGTTGCCTGCACTGGTCGCGACGAAGACGCCGGCTGCGGCGGCGTTGAAGAACGCGAGGTCCTCCGGTGCCATCACGGTGCTGGCAGCTCCGCCGCCGATGGAGTAGTTGATGACGTCGACGCCGTCGGCGACAGCCTGATCGATCGCGGCGATGAGGTCGCTCTGCGCGCACACGTCGTCGGTGGTGACCGTCGGGTCGGGTCCGACGTAGCACGCCTTGTAGGCGGAGATCTTCGCCCCGGGTGCGACGCCCGAGATCGTGCCGAAATCGACGTTCTCGATGCTGGCCTTGACCTTGAAGTTGCCCGCAGCGGTGCTCGCGGTGTGCGAGCCGTGGCCGTCGCCATCACGCGGGGAGAGGTAGTCGTACTGGAAGTCGAAACCTGAGGCCTCGGCTCCGGTGTAGAAGTACTGTCCACCGATGAGCTTGGTGGAGTAGTCGCTCGCGTCCCAGTCCTGGCCCTCCACCATCGCGGCCTGGAATCGGCTGCCGTCCGACTTGTCGAAGTAGACGTACGTGCCGTCGGTGTAGGGCTGGCCGCCCTTCTGCTTCTTCTGCTTCTTGAGCTTCTTGCCCTCGAACGAGGGGTGCTCGGGTGCGATCCCGGTGTCGATCACGCCGACGACGACGCCCTCACCGGCCTTTTCGACCCCTCCGGTCTGCTGCCAGACGCCGCCGCGTCCCTTGCGGTCATCGCCGAGGCCGAGGTATGAGGTCGAGCTCTGCGCATCGGGGTGACGGATCTCATCCGGGTACACACCGAGGACGTCTTTCGATGCCCGGAGAGCGTCGACCTGCTCGCCGCTGAGGTCGGCGCTGAAACCGTTCAGGGCGACCTGATAGGTCGTGTCCGGGGTGACGCCGAGATCGCTGACGAGGTCGGTCTGCTCGGTCTGGAGGTGCTCCACATACCGCTGCGAGTCCTGCGACTGCGCCTCGAGCTGCTCGCCCTCTGCGGGCTTCGTCGCCTTCAGTCCTTTGACATCGCCTTCGTAGGTGGCGAGTGGATCGGCCTTCATGACCACGATGTAGTGACCTGGGGTGCCTGCGACGGGGACGGGTGTCGTCACCTCCTCCGTCGCCGCGTATCCGGTGGTTGCCGTCGATGCGATGAACAGCGTAGCCAGGGTTGTGGCCGCTGCCATCCGGAGGGGTGTTCGACCCATGTGGTACTCCGATGATCAGGGTGCAACCGCATTGCTGCACCGCGGCCAACATAGCCCCGCCCTCGGCGATCTCCGCGAGATCTAGCCGATCGGTCAATCCGGCTACGCCAATCGGCCAAGGTTATCCACGGCCTGCCTCCCGATAAGTCGACAGTAAGCTGAAGAGGTGGCCCGTACCTCCGTCCTGTCGACCCGAGTACTGCTCGTCTGCGCAGCGATCGGAGTCGCGACCGGAATCCTCGCGGGCATCGCCGGGTGGGTCACTCCCGTCCTGTTGGCGAGCCCCCTGCTGTTCCTCTACGGACTCGTGCTCGGCTCGCACGTCCTGCCGGGGATCATCGCCCAAGAGGTGCTGCGCCTTCCGCTCGTCGCGCTGATCACGCACCTCTTCGCCGCTCTGATCGCGAGCGCCTTCAACCCTGCCTGGGCGCTGCGCTTCATCGGCACGGCTCTGCTGTTCGGCCTGATCCAGGAGGGGGTGGCCGCTCTCACCCGCTATCGCTCCTGGGGGCCGCTGCGGTTCTTCATCTCTGCGGCGGTGATCGGTGTTCTCGTCGCGGTAGTGGTGTTCTTCGCAGCCCACCTCGCGGTCATGCCTTTGTGGGCCCAGATCCTGTACCTCGCGATCTCGGTGCTCGGGCCGATCGCGTGGACCGCGGTGGGCCTCGCGATCGGCTCCGCGCTCAGGCGCTCAGGCGTCGCTCGTCGGTAGTCATACCGCCCAGCCGTCGCGCGACGGCGCCCGACGTCGAGCTGACGAACGCCTCGAGCGGACCACGACGCTTCAGCGCGGCCAGGATCGCGCCGATGACGACCGCGCCCAGGATGTGGATGCCGAGGATCGCCGGCCCGAGGTACCACCAGGGGATCTCGGCGGGCGCGTCGATCTGACCCGAGGACGCCAGCACGAAGGTCGCGACCGCCGCCGCGAGGACGTGGACCGTGTACACCGTGAGCGGAGCGGCTCCTGCCGCCCTGATCGGCTCGAGCACACGGAGAGCCGCCGACGGGAGGACCCGGGCGAGGAAGAGCATGCTCGCTATCACGAACAGCGCGATGCCGACGCCGCGCAGGATGTCGAGAGTCGTGCCCGTGTGCGGGGTCTGCAGGGTGAGCGCCCACCATTCCGGGGAGAGCGGTGCACCGAAGCCCGGAGATCCGATCAGGCTGTCGATCGCCGCTGAGGCCTCCGGCGGCATCGTCGCGATCATCGCCGCGCGACCGAAGAGGCCGTAGACGAGGCTGCTGGCCGATACGGCGAAGACGGCGAGCAGAGCGCCCGCACCCGCCGTCCAGGCGATGAATCGGGGCTCCGACGAGTTGCGGCGTGCGCTGATCAGCACCTTCGCCACAGCCATCCCCACCAGCACGTACACGATCCAGGTGATGACGGGGTAGCTTCCGGTGACGAAGACCGCGCGCAGGGCCACCAGCGGTTCTCCCCACTGCGGCCAGCTCACACCGCCACCCTCTCCGATGACATCGAGCATCCTTCGCAGGTTGACGTTGAGGATCGGCCCGACGACGGCGAGGACTCCTGCCGAGACGAGCAGTCCCTTCGCGCTCATCCGCAGGAACGGAATGCTGCACAGCATCGCGACGCCGAAATAGACCAGGACGACCACGATGCTCCCGGGCGCCAGCGCGAGTGTCGCCCCGATCAGGATGACGAGCAGGCCGCGCACGGCCATCGCCCAGCGCGCGGCCGCGACGTACCCGCGCTCCAGGTAGGAGCGGGTCGCGAGCACGACGCTGATCCCTCCGACGACCGCGAACAGGGTCGAGGCGTTTCCGTCCACCACGGTCGACAGCCAGGGAATGTGACCCGGCATGCCGGCGGGCGGGAGGAGGTGCGCGCAGAACATGCCGACGATCGCAAGGAAACGGGCGAAGTCGATTCCGACCATACGACCGAGCTCACCCCGAGCCCCGGTCTCACCCTCGCGCGACAGCGGCCGTCGCGTTCGCCGAGCGGTGTCCTGCGGCTTCGAGATCTCGATCGTGTTGGTGTCTTCTGGCACGGTTCTCCCCTGTTCCGTTCGGCGCACGGAATGTCGCCTCTACGACGATGCCCTCTCGGCTCCGGCTGCGCGTCCCTCCTGCGGATGACCGATGTCATCCGCAGGAGGGCTTCTGTTCACATGGTGGATCAGGTAAGGCTCAGCTAAGTTAGAGGGGTACGATCCGCCGACCCGGGACTCCGCCGTGCGCCCATCCGCGCCCCTGCTCCGCGTGCGTGAGCTCTCTCTCACCCACGCCGATGCCGCGCACCCTTCGCCCCGCGACGTGACGTTCGACATCGATGCCGGCGAGGTCGTGCTGCTGCTCGGGCCTTCCGGGTCCGGCAAGTCGACGCTCACGCTCGCCCTCAACGGTCTGATTCCGCACGCGCTGCCCGCGAGCATGGTCGGCACTGTCGAAGCCGGTGGCATCGACACGGCGAGCGCGCAGACGGCCACGCTGAGCACGCAGGTCGCGATGGTCTTCCAAGACCCGGACGCGCAGATCGTCACCGGCAGCATCTACGACGAGGTCGCGTTCGGCCCGGAGAACCTGCTGCTGCCGCTGGATGTCGTGCAGGCTCGCGTCGAGGAGGCGCTGCGCAGGGTCGGGCTCTGGGAGCGACGCGACGAGAACCCCGATCATCTGTCCGGCGGCGGACGGCAGCGACTCGCGATCGCGTGCGCTCTTGCGATGGGCTCTCCGCTGATCGTGCTCGACGAGCCGACGGCCAACCTCGACCCCCAGGGCATCGACGACGTCTATGCCGCGCTGGCTGCGGTCGTCGCCGGCGGCGACCGGGCCATCCTGCTCGTGGAGCACAACCTCGATGCGGCGATGGACTTCGTCACCCGGACCATCGTGCTCGACCGCGAGGGCCGAGTCGTGTTCGATGGACCAGCAGCCGAGGTGATCCGAGAGCACGCCGATGAGCTGATCCGGATGGGCGTGTGGCTTCCGGCCGCGACGCTGGCGGCCCTGCGGCTTCGGGATCGGGGCCTCTCCCTCGCGCCGTTGCCGCTGACGCCGCAGGAGCTCGGCCATGCTCTCGAACAGCGCGGAGTCTCCGCCGATCCCGGTGGCTCGACGACCGCGGATGCGCCGTCATCGGATCAGGCGGGCAGCGACGAGACGAAGCGTGGCGCGCCGATCATCCGGGCCCGTGGGCTGACCGTCCGTCGACGTCGCACCGAGATCCTGCACGGCATCGACCTCGCCCTCGAGGCCGGGAGCCTCACCGCGATCGTCGGCGCGAACGGCGCGGGGAAGACGACCCTGATCCAGGCACTCGCGGGCGTCGTACGGCCGCCTCGCGGTCAGGTGTCCGTCGACGGCATCGACCCGGCGACCGCGTCGCCCCGCGACCTCGCCGCACGCATCGGTTTCGTCTTCCAGAACCCGGAGCATCAGTTCATCGCCCCGACGGTGTTCGATGAGCTCGCACACGGTCTGAGGCTGCGTCGCGTGCCGGATGCCGAGATCTCGACGCGTGTCGACGAGATGCTCACCCGCTTCGGGCTCGAGCACAAGGCAGACGTGCATCCGTTCCTCCTTTCCGGCGGCGAGAAGCGGCGCCTTTCGGTGGGCACAGCCCTGATCACCCGGCCGCGGGTGCTCGCCCTCGACGAACCCACGTTCGGGCAGGACCGTGCGAGGGCCGCAGAGCTCCTCGACCTGCTGCGGACCCTGCGCGCCGAGGGCACGACGATCGTGATCGTCACGCACGACCTCCAGCTCGTCGCCGAACACACCACTCATGTCGTGGTGCTCGCCGACGGACGAGTGCGCGCGATCGGCCCCACCGCCTCCCTGTTCCGGGACGAACAGCTGTTCGCGGATGCGGGGCTGCGTCTGCCGGCGGTGCAGCGAGTGCTGGCATCAGCCGGGCTCGGGGTGACCTCATGACGGCAACCGTGTTCGACCCGTACGCACGGATGGCGGTGACGTCGCGACGGCAGTTCCTCTATTCGCTGAACCCGCTCGCGAAGGTCGCCGGCTTCGCCCCCGCGATGCTGCTGCTCGTCTTCGTGCGGGATCTGGCGACGCCCGCGGCCTTCCTCGTGCTCGCTTACGCCCTGATCCTGGTCGGGTCACGCCTCACGGGTCGACTCCTCGCCCTGCTGCTGCTCGGGCTCCCGGCGGGGATGCTGCTGATCGGTGCGGGCTTCTCCCTGTGGGTCGATGCCGCGCTCGTCGACGACAGCACCCCGGTCGTGCAGATCGGCGACTGGACCATCTACAGCGGGGCGCTGCTGATCGGCTTCGCGACGGCGCTGCGGCTCGGCTCGATCGTCGCCCTCGCGCTCGTCGGCGGCCTCACCACCACCGGGCCCGACCTCGTGCGGGCCAGCGTGCAGCAGCTGCGGGTGCCCTATCGGATCGGCTACACGGCGCTGGCGGCCTTCCGGTTCGTGCCGCGGTTCGGACACGAGCTCGCGGTGATCCGCGCCGCCCACCGCGTGCGCGGCTACCACGGCGGGCGTGGACCGTTCGCCCGCATCGCCCGCGGGTGGGGGTACATCGTGCCGCTCCTCGCCGGCGCGATCCGTCATGCCGAGCGCGTCGCACTCGCGATGGACTCCCGTGCGTTCGGCGCGCATGCGACCCGAACCGAGCGGCACCTCGTCCCCTTCCGCACACGCGACACCGTCTTCACCGTCGCGACCCTGCTGGCCTCCGCTGCCATCTTCGTCGCGTTCTTCCCCTGGCAGCTTCCCTGAAAGGCACCCCCGATGGCGTTCAGCAAGATGGTCAAGCCCGAGACGACCGAGCTCATCCACCTGGTGGTGCTGCGCACGGAACAGCTGTCAGCGCACTGGATCAGAGTGACCCTCGGCGATGGTGAGATCGAGAAGTTCCGCCCGATGGGGTTCGACCAGTGGTTCCGGCTGTTCCTGCCGATCGGCGGCGATGCGGGCCTCGACCGGGTGCCTGCGAAGGCCAACAAGATGTTCGGATATCTGAAGTTCCTGCGCATCCCCGACGGCGAGCGCCCGGTGATGCGCAACTACAGCGTGCGGGCGTACCGTGCGGCGACCGCGGATACCGGAGCCGAGATCGACGTCGACTTCGTGCTGCACGGCTCGGCAGCCGACGGCACGGCAGGCCCGGCTTCGCGTTGGGCCGAGACCTGCCAGCCTGGCGAGCACGTGCTGATCATCGACGAGGGGCTCACCTTCAATCCGCAGCGCGGTGTGGATCGTGTGGTGCTGGTCGGCGATGAGACGGCTCTGCCGGCCATCGCGTCGATCTGCGCCTCCCTACCGGGGAACGCCGTCGGCACCGCGATCGTCGAGGTGCCGAGCGAGGAGGATGCGCTGGAGTTCGCGCATCCCGCCGGCATCGCGGTCGCGTGGATCGTGCGTCCGCACGAAAGCGCTCCCGGCTCCCTTGCTCTGGCGACACTCGGTCGCACTGCCCTCCCTGATGCGCCGTTCCACGCGTACGCGGCGGGTGAGCAGGCGCTCGCATCGGGCGCCCGTAAGCACCTCGTGGGCGAGCGCGGGGTGGACAAGAACGCCGTGAGCTTCTGCGGATACTGGAAGATCGGCGCCGCCTCCCCCGCGTCGAAGGCCGCTCGCGAGGCCGCAGCGGAGCCACTGGCGTGAGCGGCTCAGCCGGCACGAGTACGGATACCGCCGGCCGGACGCCCCGCACTCGCGGACGGTTCCGCTTCCCCACCGCCATCCTGCTGACCTGCGCGGCTCTCGGCGTCGCCGGAGCGGTGCTGCTCGCCCCCATGAACTGGTTCTCGACCCTGCTGACCGGCCCGCTGCCCTTCGTCGGCATGGCGCTCGCGGGCCTCTGGCTGCTGCCGTCGGTGATCGCACTTCGACTGCTGCGGCGTCCGCTGGTCGGGCTCCTCGTCGCCCTGATCGCCGGCCTCGTGATGGTGCCGTTCTCCGGACACGGCTTCAGCACCGTGCTGACGAACCTCTGGTGGGCGGCGTTCACCGAGCTGCCGTTCCTGTTCGTGCTCTGGCGCTACTGGGGCACGTGGATGCACTACCTCGGTGCGGTCGCCGTGGGCATCGTGTACCCGATCTCGGCGTGGGCGTGGTTCGACCTCGGGTCGATGTCGCTGTTCGCCCAGATCACGTTCTTCGCCGTCACCATCGCCAGCTGCGTGGGCGGCACCGCGCTCGGCATCCTGATCGCCGATCGTCTCCGCAAAGCGGGAGTCGGTGCCACCGGTCTCGGCAGCGCCAGAGTCCGCAGAGCCGGCTGAGCCTGGAG
>JBOGEI010000150.1:0-9558 GCA_050701935.1 Microbacterium sp. | reverse complement strand
GGCCGTACGTCGCGAAGAGCGACAGCACGAACCCGCCCGTCGCGATGATGGGCACGAGCAGCGATCGGAACACCACGATCATGATCAGCAGCGAGAGTCCGACGACCACCAGGAGGTAGAGCGGCAGCACGCCGGCCAGCGCCTCGGAGATGTCGATGTTGATCGCGGCCTGACCTGCGACGCCCAGGGTGATGCCGTCGCCTACCTCGGGCATCGAGCGCAGATCCTGCACGAGCCTCTCGGTCGAGGCGCTGTTCGGCCCCTCCTCCGGTACGACCTGGAACGCGAGCAGCGTGTTGTCGTCCGATACCGCGATCGGCGCGACGGCCACCACGTCGTCCTGGTCGGCGATGGCCTGGGCGATCGTGACCTGCGTGGAGAGCAGGTCGTCGTCGCTGACGGCATCGTCGAGGGTCGCGGTCACCAGCAGCGGGCCGTTGGCGCCCTCGCCGAACTGCTCGTCGACGGTCTGGAACGCGCGGTAGCTGGTGGAGTCGCTGGGCTCGCTGGAGCCGTCGGGCAGGCCGAGTCGCATCGACATGGCAGGGATCGCGATGATCAGGAGGGCGACGACGCTCACGAGCGCGGTGACGACGGCGCGGAGGGTCGACATGCGCTTCACGGGCTTGCCTGCGGCGTGCTCCTGACCGATCGTCGTGCGAGCGCGACGGCTGAGCAGGCGCGTGCCGACGAGGCCGAGGATGGCGGGGGCGAGGGTGATCGCGACGAGCACGGCCACCGCGACGCACACCGCACCCACCGTGCCCATGAGGCCGAGGAACGGCACGCCGGTCACGTTGAGGGCGAGGAGTGCGACGATCACGGTCGTGCCCGCGAAGACCACGGCCGTGCCGGAGGTGCCCGTGGCGAGACCGATCGATTCGCGCACCGGCACACCGGCCAGCAGCTGCTTGCGGTGTCGATTGACGATGAACAGCGAGTAGTCGATGCCGACGGCGAGCCCGAGCATCACACCCAGCACCGGGGTCACCGACGCCATGTTCACCACGCCGGAGAAGGCGAGGGATGCCGTGACGCCGACCCCGACGCCGACGATGGCCGTGACGATCGGGAGGGCGGCGGCGATGAGCGAGCCGAGCATCACGATGAGGACGATCGCGGCGAACGCGAGGCCGACCGCTTCGCCGATGCCGAAGATCTCCGGGACGCCCTGGGCGATGTCGGTGCCGAAGTCGACCTCGACGCCGTCGATCGGCGCAGACTCGAAGTGGTCGATCGCACCCTGCTTCACCTCTTCGGAGAGCTCGAGGCGCGGGTCGACGAACGAGATGTTGACGATGGCGGTCGAGCCGTCTTCGGAGACCACCCCGATGCCATCCGACAGCTCGAGGAGGGTGGAGCCCAGCTCCGCCTGGTCGGCGTTGTCTTCGAGTGCGATGCGCGACTCGTCGAGCTGGGCGTTCTGCGCCGAGACCTGGGCGAGCTGTGCGTTCACGGCTGCGATCTGGGCATCGAGGGCGGCGAGCTGGGCGGAACCGGCGCCGGACTGCTCGGCCTGGGTGCGGGCGGCCGTGAGCTGCGTGAGACCGTCGTTGAGCTGGGCTCGGCCGGCGTCGAGCTGGGTCTGGGCGGCATCCAGCTGCGCGCGCCCGTCGGTGATCTGCGTCTGACCGTCGGCGAGCTTCTGCGCCTGATCGGCCTGCTGCTTCTGTGCGTCGAACGGATCGATCACCCGGGCGACGCCGTCGAGGTCTTCTGCGCTCGCCGCGAGGTCGGAGATCTCCTTCTTCTGCTCGTCGGTGAAGGGAGTTCCGTCTTCGGTCTTGTAGACGACCGTTCCCGTGCCGCCGGCGGTGTCAGGCAGCTTGTCGGCGAGTTCGTCGATCACCGCCCCCGAGGCGGTGCCGGGAATGTCGAAGCTGTTGCTCAGCGTGCCGCCGAGGGTGAGGAAGGCACCGACGCCAAGGCCGAGGATCAGGACCCACGAGACGATCACCGTCCAGGCCTTGCGCGCAGCGAACGATCCCAGACGATAGAGCAGTGATGCCACAGTGGTCTCCTTCAGACTCGAAGATCATACGGCACGTCTCGTCTAGAGATCTGTGGCTATCCTGAATCCATGGTCAACGAGCATCGGAGCGGGCCCGTGCGCAGTACGGCAGCGCGCGAGGCGATCCTCGATGCGACCTCACGGCTGTTCCATGCGCAGGGGTACGACCGGCTCACGATCGAGGGCATCGCGAAGGAAGCCGGAGTCGGCAAGCAGACCATCTACCGTTGGTGGCCGTCGCGCGGCGCGCTGATCGCCGACTGCCTCGTCGATGGACGTCTCATCCCCGTCGACTTCGTCGTGCCCGATACGGGCGACCTGTTCGCCGATGTCGAGGCCTGGCTGCAGTCGGTCTTCGGCATCCTCGCGACCACGCAGGGGCAGGCGCTGCTGCAGTCGCTGGTCGCGGCTGCTGCTGAAGACGCTGCGGTCGGCGCACACCTCGGGGGGAGCCTCGGCGTCGAGCAGCACCTGTCCGAACGGTTGCGGGGCGGGATCCGTGACGGTCAGCTGCCGGAGGATGCTCCGATCGCGCAGATCGGTCGGGCGATCCTGGGCGCGATCATCGTGGAGTCGCTCGGGCGTGAGAGCGACGGACCCGACGGGATCATCGAGCTGATCCGCTACCTCTTCACGCGCTGAGACGGCGCCTCCGGTTCCTGGCCGGAACAGCAGAACGGCACGCACGCCGCGGAAGATCCGAAGATTCGTCGCGGCGTGCGTGCCGTTCTACGCGGTGTCGTCGAGGTGCTCAGCCGAGGAGCAGCGTGATCACCGTCGCGCCGCCACCACCGAGGATGAGCGCGATGATGACGGTCCACGCGACGATGCGGATGCGCCGGTTGCGCTTCTCGCCGAGGTCGCCGTAGTCCTCTTCGTTGGGGTTCTGGCGGCTGACGTCGCTCATGCGCTGACCTGTTCCGTGACGGTCGGACCGAAGTACGACGGGAGGGTGGCCTGCGAGCGCTCGCGCAACTCGGCGGCCGAGACGGTGAAGACGCCCTGAACCTCGAGCTTCGCACCTTCGCTGTCGGTCACGCCGATGCGCATAACCGGGTAGTCGCGGCCCTCGCACAGACCACGGAACTTCACGTCGTCCTCACGGGGCACGGTCACGATCACGCGGCCGGTCGACTCCGAGAACAGGGCGGATGCGGCATCCACGCCGTCGCGTTCGATGATCTCGTTCAGCCAGACGCGCGCTCCGACGCCGAAGCGCATGACGCCCTCGGCCAGGGCCTGGCCGAGGCCGCCCTCGGAGAGGTCGTGCGCGGAGGAGATCAGCCACTCATCACGGGCTGCGGAGAGCAGGCCTGCGAGACGCTTCTCGCCCGCGAGGTCGACCTTCGGGGGCAGGCCGCCGAGGTGCTGGTGCACGACGTCTGCCCAGGCCGAGCCCGAGAGCTCGGTCGAGGTGGTGCCGAGCAGGTAGATGTTCTGACCCTCGTCCTGCCATCCGGAGGGGATGCGGCGCGAGACGTCGTCGATGATGCCGAGCACGCCCACGAGCGGCGTCGGGTGGATCGGCACGTCGCCGGTCTGGTTGTAGAACGAGACGTTGCCGCCGGTGACCGGGGTGCCCAGCTCGTAGCAGCCGTCGGCGAGGCCGTCGACCGTCTGTCCGAACTGCCACATGACCTCGGGGTTCTCGGGAGAGCCGAAGTTCAGGCAGTCGGTGATGGCGGTCGGCACGGCGCCGGTGACGGCGACGTTGCGGTACGCCTCGGCCAGGGCCAGCTGTGCGCCCGCGTACGGGTCGAGCTGGCAGTAGCGGCCGTTGGCGTCGGTCGAGACCGCGAAGCCGAGACCCGACTCCTCGTCGACGCGGATCATGCCGGCGTCGTCGGGGAAGCTCAGGGCCGTGTTGCCGAGCACGTAGTAGTCGTACTGGTTGGTGATCCAGCTCGTGTCGGCCAGGTTCGGCGAGCCGACGAGGTTCAGGAACTGCTCACGCAGCGTCTCCGGGTCGTTGGAGCGGGGGAGGTTCTCCGCGGCATCCGCCTGCAGGGCGTCGATCCAGGTCGGGTAGGCGACGGGGCGGTCGTACACGGGGCCGTCGACCGCGACGGTCGAGGGGTCGACGTCGACGATGCGCTCGCCCTGCCAGTCGATGATGAGGCGTCCGTCACCGGTGACCTCGCCGAGCACGGAGGTCTCGACCTCCCACTTGTCGACGACCGCGAGGAAGGCGTCGAGCTTCTCGGGCGCGACGATCGCCATCATGCGCTCCTGCGACTCCGACATGAGGATCTCCTCGGCCGTGAGCGTGGGGTCGCGCAGCAGCACGTTGTCGAGCGAGACCTTCATGCCGCTGTTGCCGTTGGCCGCGAGCTCGCTGGTCGCGCAGGAGATGCCGGCGGCACCGAGGTCCTGGATCGCCTCGACGAGCTCGCCGCGGTACAGCTCGAGGCAGCACTCGATGAGCACCTTCTCGGCGAAGGGGTCGCCCACCTGCACCGCTGGACGCTTGGTCGGTCCGGTGGAGTCGAAGGAGTCGGAGGCCAGGATGCTCGCGCCGCCGATGCCGTCGCCGCCGGTGCGAGCGCCGAAGAGCACGACCTTGTTGCCGACGCCGGTCGCGTTGGCGAGCTTGAGGTCTTCGTGACGCAGCACGCCAACCGCGAGCGCGTTCACCAGCGGGTTCGCCTGGTAGACGGCGTCGAAGACCGTCTCGCCGCCGATGTTCGGGAGTCCCAGGCAGTTGCCGTAGAAGCTGATGCCGCTGGTCACGCCGTGCACGACGCGGGCGGTGTCGGGGTGGTCGACCGCGCCGAAGCGCAGGGCGTCCATGACCGCGACCGGGCGTGCACCCATGGAGATGATGTCGCGGACGATGCCGCCCACGCCGGTCGCCGCGCCCTGGAAGGGCTCGATGAACGACGGGTGGTTGTGCGACTCGGCCTTGAAGGTGACGGCCCAGCCCTCGCCGACGTCGACGACGCCCGCGTTCTGGCCCATGCCCACCATGAGGCGTTCCTTCATCTCGTCGCTGACCTTCTGGCCGAAGCGACGGAGGTAGTTCTTGCTGCTCTTGTAGGAGCAGTGCTCCGACCACATGACGGAGTACATCGCCAGCTCGCCAGAGGTGGGGCGGCGTCCGAGGATCTCCTTGATGCGCGCGTACTCGTCGGGCTTGAGACCGAGAGCCGCGTACGGCTGCTCCTTCTCGGGCGTCGCGATCGCATTCTCGACGGAGTCGGGGACGTGCTGGTGGGAAGGTGCAGGGGCGGTGGTCACGCGCACTCCAAAGGAAGGGGCCGGCGGGGCAGGTTCAGTCTACCGGCGCAGGTGGGGCGGCTCTCCCGCGGGCGCGGGGAGTCAGATGCGGTCGGCACGGATGGCGTCGAGGATCCGGGCGGACGTCTCGTCCTGCTGTTGCGGCGGATGGAAGAGGTCCCTTCTTCCTGGGGAGGGTGACCCTCCCGGTGCGCACGAGTCGCGACCACGCCGCGTCGTGATCGCCCTCGTTGAGGGCGGCGCCGATGTCTCTCCGCGTGTGGAGCACGCGGTGCACTCGTACGGCATCCGGATCGTCGGTGTAGATCGCGAGGTACGGGTGGTTCCGAAGGGGAAAAGCGCGGATGTCGGGAATCTCTGTCACCAGTTCGAAGCGCGCTGACCCGAGCGAGGGGTATGACGCGATCCGGCTCATCGCACTCTGGAGGTCGTCGATGAACGCGATTGCGACCCGTGGCCCGGCTTCGCCGAGATAGCGAGTGACCGCGCCGTCGATGTCCTCATCGGCCCGCCGAGTCGTGACGAGGCGTCTCGGAGTCACGTGTCGGGGGCGTCTGCGTGGACGCGGTCTCGGAGGCGATCGAAGTATGCCTGGTCGACTTCGGAACCCGGACCGGATGTCATCCCGTCCACGACGAGCGACCGCAACTGCTCGCGGGACTGCTCGTGGCGAATCAGCTCACGCACGAACTCGCTGCTGTTGCTGTACCCGCGTTCGGTCACCTGGGCTTCGACGAAGTCCTTCAGTGCGTCCGGAAGAGAGATGTTCATCGTGGCCATGCCCCCACGCTAATACCGATGGCAAAGTTTGTCATAAGGTCAGCAAACCTGATTCTCGGCGCCGATGCCGCTCCGTCTTTGCCAAGTTCCAGGAAATGGGGAAAGGTCGTGAAACTCGAAGAATCAGGAGGACGAGTTGTACGCCGCGGCAAAGCGCGCCGCCAGGAATCCCGCCGCCTCCCGCAATGCCGGTGGCCCCACCACGGTGAACGGAGCGTCGAACCGCGCGACCGAGGCGAGTACGCCGACCCACGACCAGGATCCGACCGTCACCCTGCACGATCCGTCGGCGAGCTCCTCCAGCTCTCCGTCTTCGACCCACGGCGCCACCTCGCGCGCCGGCAACTCGATCACGACCTCTCCGACGCACGGCCAGCGGTCCTCTGTCGTCGAGCCCTTCGCCCGCGCCGCGAGATAGGTCTGCGCATCGGCGGCGGGAAGCGGGCGCGGGGTGAACGAAGGTCCGGTCGGGATGCGCGGTGCCATCCTGTCCAAGCGGAAGGTGCGCCAGTCCTCGGCCTCCAGGTCCCACGCCAGCAGGTACCAGCGTCCCTCGCGGGCCACGACGGCGTGCGGCTCGGTGCGTCGGGCCGGGCGGTCCCGGTCGACGCCGTAGTCGAAGCGCAGCACCCGGCGGTCGCGGACAGCCGCGCTCGCCGCCTCCAGCACTGCTGGATCGACCCTGGTCGCGTTCTGGGCGCCGGTGAAACGGATGCCGTCGACGCGATGCCGCAGCCGCGAGGGCATCACCTGGCGGACGGTGGCGAGGGCGCGCGCGGCACCTTCGTCGATGTCGACGCCGCTCGAGGGCACCGTCTGCAGCGCGACGGCGATCGCGACGGCCTGGTCGTCGTCGAACAGCAGTGGAGGCAGCTCCGACCCGGCGGCGAGCCGGTAGCCGCCGTCCGGTCCTTTGATCGCGCCGATCCGGTAGCCCAGCTCGCGGAGCCGATCGACGTCGCGCCGCACGGTGCGCGGACTGACCTCGAGCCGTTCGGCCAGCACCTGGCCCGGCCAGTCTCGCGGCGTCTGCAGCAGCGAGAGCAGCGCGAGCATGCGTGACGAGCTTCCGGTCATGCGGTTCAGTCTGCCTGAAGTAGAGGACAGAAACCGACCTCTACCCCTGTGATCGTTGTTCTCACGCGGTCCGAACCGGGTCGCGATGATGAGGAGGAAACCATGACCATCACCACCACGACCCACCTGAACTTCCGCGGCACGGCCCGCCAGGCGCTCGAGTTCTACCAGTCCGTGTTCGGCGGCGAGGTGACAGCCGCCACCTACGGACAGTTCGGCATGCCCGAAGGGGTCCCCGGTTTCGACAAGATCGTGTTCGGCCAGCTGGAGTCGGCCGACGGCATCCGTCTCATGGCCTACGACATCCCCGGCCAGGACGACTCGAATCCCGCGGCGACGGCCGGCAGTACGCACCGGGAGAGCGGAGCGACCATCACCGACCGCACGTTCTTCCAGTCGCTGCGCGCCGACTCTCTCGACGAGATCCAGCGGTACTGGGACGGGCTCGTCGAGGGGGCGACCGTCGTCGAGCCGCTCGCCGCGTCGGCGTGGTCGGCAGGGTTCGGCATGCTCACCGACCGGTACGGGGTGACCTGGGTGCTCGACGTCGCCAGCTGACGTGTGACCGCTCCCGGCGCGGGGCGGCGCGTCACCGGCCGTGAATAGGGACGGATGCAGGGAGCGGGGCGGATGCGGGAGGATTCGCGGCCTTCGCCCCCTGCATCCGCAGATGCGCCTTCGCGGGGAGATGGGCGGTGAGCGCCGTCACGGACGGAAACGCGAGATGCGAGGGTCCGGGGGTCATCCGTAGATTGGTCAGACCCCGCTGCGAATGGAGTTCCCGTGTCCGAGATCTGCGCTCTGCGCCCGTCCTGTACCGACGCCGTCGGCTGAGCCGGCGGGAAACCCAGATCATGACCTCGGACCGTTCCTCGCATCCGTCGCATCCGTTCGATGCCCGCACCCGTCTGCACCTCGACCGGCCGCAGAGTCGAAAGTGGAGCCTGCATCCCGGACGCATCGGAGCGTGGGTGGCGGAGATGGACTTCGGGGTCGCGCCCGAGATCGCGGAGGCGCTGCATCGAGCGATCGACGCAGAGAACCTCGGCTACCTCTCGCCCCCGCAGGCTGCGGAGCTGGGGGAGGCGACAGCCGACTGGATGAGCGACGAGTACGGGTGGAGCGTCGACCCGGATCGCGTGCATCCGGTCTCGGATGTGATGGCGGCTCTCGGGGTCGCGGTGCAGGAGTATGCGCCGGCGGGGTCACCCGTGATCGTGCCGACTCCGGCATATATGCCGTTCCTGACATACCTGCCGGCGATCGGGCATCCGGTGATCGAGGTGCCTGGCGTCGCGGTCGATGGACGCTGGCAGCACGACCTGCAGCGCATAGACGAGGCGTTCGCCGCTGGCGCGCGGACGCTCGTGCTCTGCAACCCGCACAACCCGACCGGCACGATCGTCGGACGCGAAGAGTTGGAGGCGATCGCCGAGATCGTGGAGAGACACGGTGGGCGGGTCTTCGCGGACGAGATCCACGCGCCGCTGCGCTACGACAGTGCGCCGTTCGTGCCATACGCGTCGGTGTCGGAGGCGACGGCCCGGCACACGGTCACGGGGACGAGCGCGTCGAAGGCGTGGAACATCCCCGGCCTGAAGACCGCGCAGCTGATCACCTCGAACGACGCCGACCAGGAGCTGTACAAGAGGTTCGGTTTCGCTGTTCAACATGGCGCGTCGACCCTCGGCGTCGTCGCATCGACGGCCGCGTATCGGTCGGGCAAGCCGTGGCTGACGGATGTGATCGACTACCTCGACGTGTCGCGGCGGGAGCTTGCAGCTCTGGTGGACGAGAATCTTCCCGGTGCCATCTATCGGGTGCCCGAGGCGACCTACATCGGGTGGATCGATACCTCCGCCTTGGAGATTCCGGGGCCGCCGGCTGAGTTCTTCCGCGAGCACGCCGGGGTCGTGCTCACCGAGGGGCGTCTGCTCGGACGCGGGGCGGAGGGCTTCGTCCGGGTCGTGTTCGCGACTCCTCGTCCGATTCTCGAAGAGGCGTTCGCGGCCATGGGCGGTGCGGTGCGTCGGGCTGGTCTCACGGTCTGATCGACCGAGGTCGGATCGCGGCGCGGAGGCTGTCAAGGCCCTCTGCAGTGTCGGTCGTCTGCCGTAGAAAGGGATGCGAGAGAAGGGATCCCTCATGACCGCAGGCGATATCGAGACGTTCCACCGCAACGGCATCTGGTTCAACCGCATCGAGGGTGAATCGCAGACGTTGGGCAGCAGCTTCCTGAGTGAAGAGGAGGCGGTGAAGGTCGGTCGCAGCGCGGCGGTCGCGCGTCAGGTCGAGCACACGGTGCGCGCCGAAGAGGGGCCGTCGACGGACTCGCATGCCTATGACCTGCACCCGCGCGAGCTGATCGGCCGATGACGGCGGCCGGTCCTGCTCCCCACTCCGAACGACGGATGCTGTTGCAGACATGCGTCAACGGTGCCCGCGACATGGCA
>JBOGEI010000149.1:0-9651 GCA_050701935.1 Microbacterium sp. | reverse complement strand
ATGTCGACGTAGGCGTCGCGGTCGATCACCCAGGCGAGCGCCTGACGGAAGGCCGGGTCGTCGAACGGCTTCTGCTGCAGGTTCATGAACAGCGTCGCGGAACCGGTGGTGGGAGCCGCCCAGAACTTGTTGTGCTCGGGGTCGGCCGAGAGGAACTGCTCCTCGATCTGCGGGATGAACGCCTGCGCCCAGTCGGCGTCGCCGTTCGCGAGCGCCGTGGTGAGCGCCGTGTTGTCGCCGTAAGAGACGTAGTGCAGCTCGGGCACGGCCAGGTCGCCGCCCCAGTAGTCGTCGCGGGCGTCGAGCGTGACCGACTCGGTCGACCAGTTCGACAGGACGTAGGGCCCGGTGCCCACCAGGTCGTCGCCCTTGACGGGGTCGGTGGCCGGGTCGTCGAGGTTCTCCCAGATGTGCTTCGGGACGATCGGCACGTGCAGAGCGCGTGCGAGGTTGACGTACTTCGACGCGGCGAAGGTCAGCACGACCTTGTCGCCGTCGACGGCTGCGCTGTCGAGCTGGAGACCGGCGGTGTCGAGGGCGGGGGTGGAGGCCAGCTCGTAGGAGAAGACGATGTCTTCGGCGGTGAAGGGCTCGCCGTCGCTCCAGGTGACATCCGCGCGCGGGACGACCGTGAGCACGGTGTAGTCGTCGTTCCATTCGAGGCTGTCGGCGAGCCACGGGGTGACGCCGCGGTCGCCGGTCTGGTTCACGAGGGCGAGGGTCTCGAAGATCACCTTGCCGTAGCCGTACTTCGAGGCGGACGAGTCGCCGACGAAGGGGTTGTTCGACTCGGTGGTGATCGCGCCGTCGGGCTTGGCGATCGTGAGGGATGCGGAACCGGCGCCGTCGTCGGATCCACCGCCTGCCGAGCATCCGGCAAGGGCCGAGATGCCGAGGGCGGTGATCGCGGTCGCGGCGATCAGAGACTTTCTGAGCTTCATTGCTTCTCCTAGGGCACGGTCGTTGTGCTGTGTCGCCGGTGGATGGGGGTCCTTCGGCCGTTGTGATTTGCTTACTGTCGAGAAAGTAAGCTCTCGTGAGGTTACCGAGTAGTAAGTTTGATCGCAAGCACAGCCCGACGATGGAGAGGAGGCCGCGGTGGCAGACAGCGACCAGACAGTGCGCGTGCGCCCGGCGACCCTCGCGAAACGCGAGCAGATCCTCAAGGCGGCCGTCGAGATCTTCGGCAACAAGGGCTCGACCAACGGCACCCTGGCGGACGTGGCCGAGCAGGTCGGCATCACCCACGCCGGCGTCCTGCACCACTTCGGCTCGAAGCAGAAGCTGCTGCTCGAGGTGCTCGCCTACCGCGACCAGGCCGACGTCGCCGAGCTCGCCGAGAAGCACATCCCCGACGGCCCGGAACTCTTCCTGCATCTGGTGCGCACGGCGTTCGCGAACGAGAAGCGGCCCGGCATCGTGCAGGCCTACACGGTGCTGTCGGCCGAGTCGGTCACAGACGACCATCCGGCACGCGGCTTCTTCGAAGACCGCTACACGACTCTGCGCCGTGAGGTCACGGCCGCGTTCCACGAGCTGTGCGCGCAGGAAGGCGTGCAGGACCCCGACACGATCGCCGACGCCGCAGCCGCGATCCTCGCGGTGATGGACGGCCTGCAGCTGCAGTGGCTCCTGCACCCCGAGATCGTCGAGCTCGGCGGGGCGAGCGAGTTCGCGATCCAGGCGATCGTCAACGCCGTGCTGCGTCCCGGCCCCGAGCTGGTGACCTACGTGCACCCCGCCTGATCTTCGGTCGAACTCCCTCGGCATCGGCCACCGGCCCGACTAGGCTCGGGCCATGATGATCGACCTCGAAGCGCTCTACATCGACCTGCACCAGCATCCCGAGCTCTCGTTCCAGGAGACGCGCACCGCCGGCATCGCCGCCCAGCACCTGCGCGATCTCGGTCTCGAAGTCGAAGAGGGCGTCGGAGTCACGGGTGTCGTCGGCGTGCTGCGCAACGGTGAAGGACCCGTCGTGTGGGTGCGGGCCGACATGGACGCGCTGCCGGTCGAGGAGCAGACCGGCCTGGCGTACGCGAGCACCGCGAAGGGCGTCGACCCCGCAGGCACCACCGTTCCCGTCATGCACGCGTGCGGCCATGACATGCACGTCACCGCCATGGTCGGCGCAGTGGAGAAGCTCGTCGCCGAGCGATCCGAGTGGTCGGGCACGGTCGTCGTGCTGATCCAGCCCGCCGAGGAATACGGCGCCGGAGCGCGCGCGATGCTGGACGATGGGATCCTCGACCGCTACCCGAAGCCCGACGTGGTGCTGGGTCAGCACGTGACCCCGCTGCCCGCCGGCGTGATCGGCGTGCGCAGCGGTACGCAGATGGCCGCTTCTGACGGACTCACCGTGACCCTGCACGGCCGCGGCGGACACGGCTCGCGCCCGCACGCGACGATCGACCCGGTCGTGATGGCCGCGGCCACCGTGATGCGCCTGCAGACCATCACCTCGCGCGAGATCGACCCGCAGGGCGTCGCGGTCGTGACCGTCGGCTCGATCCACGCCGGGCTCAAGAACAACATCATCCCCGCCGAGGCGAAGCTCGAGCTCAGCCTGCGCTACCCGAACGAGGAGACGCGCGAGAAGGTGCTCGCGAGCATCGAGCGCATCGTGCGTGCCGAGGCCACGGCCTCCGGCGCCGAGCGTGAGCCCGAGATCCGCACCGACCACACGCTGCCCGCAACGATCAATGATGAGGATGCGACCGTCCGGGTGACAGCGGCCCTCCAGCGCGCGCTGGGAGAGGCCGCCGTCATCGACCCCGGCATGTTCACCGGCAGCGAGGACGTCTCCTGGTTCGCCCGCGACGCCGGAGCGCCGCTCGTGTTCTGGTTCTGGGGCGGTATCGACCCCGCGCGGTTCGCCGAAGCCGTCGCCGCTGGCCGCCTGGGGGAAGACATCCCCACCAACCACTCGCCGTTCTTCGCGCCGGAGATCCACCCGACGATCGAGGTCGGCGTCACGGCGCTTTCCGCTGCGGCACGGGAGTTCCTCGCGTAGGACAGCCCGCAACGCTCACGCGACGCGCTGTTCTCGCAGGAAGATGTGGAGGCCGAGTGCGTTGCGCGTGCTCGGCTGCGCGACGAGGAGATGACGTCGCAGGAGGTCCACCATCCCCACGGGAATCGGGTCGATTGCGTTGGTCCTCTTCACGTCTTGTGAGCCGAAGCCGGCCAAGAGCGTCACGGATCTGCTGCCCGTGCCCCTCACCTCGACCCGGGCGTAGTCGGTGTCCAGGCGGATCAGTACTCGAGAGATCGACTCCCAGGAGAGCGCTCGCTCTGCCCCGGCTCCCGCGATTCGGACCCCTACGTCATCCCATTCGATGACGTAGCGCTTCCTCCGCCAGGCGAAGATCCACAGCAGGGCGAGCACGATGACGATCGCCAGACCACCGGCGACCAGGACGACACCGGACCTTCCGAACATGACGTCGGTCTCCAGCGAGATCGCGATCAACGCCGCCGTGGCACCGGCTCCTCCCACGACGACGCAGCCGACGATGATCAGAACCAGCTGGATCAGCGACACCCGCGTCGCCCGGATCGTCAACCGATATCCGTCGATCCCCTGCCCGATCGGCTCCCACATGCATTCTTCCCTCTGCGTCGCGGCCCTGTGGCGCGCACGCGCCCACCCTAACTTCTGCAGCCCCGCTCTCAGACCGGGTGGATCGTGGTCGACCCGACCCGAGACACGGAGCAGTGGGGTTCAGCCGCCGATCGCGTTCATCCCGCGCGCGGGCTGCAGAAAGGAGGGGTCGTCGATCGCGTGCCCCGGCAGCTTGCCGTGCACGCACGACCGCAGCAGAGCGGCGATCTCGTCGGCGCGTTCCCCCGGCGCAGAGGCCGACTCCCCGCGTAGCAGCCCGGTCAGGTCGTACTCGGCGAGTGAGAACAGGCAGTTGCGCAACTGGCCGTCGGCGGTCAGGCGCAGGCGGTCGCACGCGCCGCAGAACGGGGCGGTGACCGACGCGATCACGCCCACCTCGTGCGGCCCGCCGTCGATCCGCCACTTCTCGGCGGGAGCACCACCGCGGCCCTCGACCGGGTCGAGCTGCCAGCGCTCCCCCAGCGAGGCGAGGATCTCCTCGCGTGTGACCATCGAGGCGCGGTCCCAGGTGTGTCCGGCATCCAGCGGCATCTGTTCGATGAATCGCAGCTGGGCCCCGACGCTCATCGCGAACTCCACGAGGTCGACCAGTTCGTCGTCGTTGACGCCGCGCATCGCGACCGCATTCAGCTTGAGGGGGCGGAGCTCGGATGCCGCAGCTGCGGCGATGCCCTCGAACACGTCGTCGAGACGGTCGCGCCGAGTCAGGTCGGCGAAGCGCTGACGATCGACCGTGTCGATGCTGATGTTCAGTCGCGTGAGCCCGGCCTCGATCAGGGCCGGCAGCTTCTGAGCGAGGCTGATGCCGTTCGTGGTCATCGCGACCTCGACGGGACCCTCCTCCCCCTCGATGCGGGAGATGCGCCTCACCACCTCGACGATGTCGGTCCGCAGCAGCGGTTCACCACCGGTGAGACGGAAGGTGCGGATGCCGAGCGCGGCAGCCACTTCGGCGACCTCGACGATCTCGTCGGTGGAGAGGATGCTCGTGCGGGCGAGCCATTCGTTGCCCTGCTCGGGCATGCAGTACGTGCAGCGCAGCGAGCAGCGATCTGTGAGCGAGATGCGCAGATCGCGATGCACGCGGCCGTGCGTGTCGACGAGGCCCCCGCCGAGTCCCGCGGCGCGAGGCGCGGAATCGACGCGCGGCGCGCGCACACCGATCACGACCGGTACGGCCGTCATGGCGCTCCCACGCTCCCCGTCATCGTTCGAGACTAACCCGGGGAGACCCGGTCGGGGCCGGCTCGACCGCGACGACCGGCACATTGCCAGTGTTCGGAGCACCGCCGCGCCGACTCCGCTCAGAGCACGCGGACGAAGCGCACTCGTTCAGGATCGATCCGCAGGTGGACGGTATCGCCCGGCGCAAGCCCTGCGGCCGCGGCGAGGGAGACGTCGACCGCGCACGACCTGGTCTGCACGCGGACCCCGACGAGGGTGGACTCGAGGCGGGTGACCTCGGTGCGCCAGGCATCCACCGCCGTCTCGTCGACCACCTGCACATGCTCGGGACGGAAGACCGCCGCGAGCGGCACACCCTCGACCGCGGCGAGCGCGCGAGAAGCGGCATCCGTGCTCACGAGTTTCAGGTCACCGCTGTGCCAACCGCCATCCTCGGCGACACCCAGCAGACGGTTGACGCCCGCGATCGAGGCGACGAAGCCGGTGGCCGGGGCCGACAGCACCTCGCGGACCGGCCCGCTCTGCGTGACCCGGCCTGCCTCGATCACCACGAGCCGATCCGCCAGCGCGACGGCATCGGCAGCATCGTGCGTGACAGCGATCGTGGTGATCCCGGTCAGCTGATCGCGCAGCATCTGCCGGATGTCGCCCGCTGTGGCCGGATCGAGCGCCACCAGCGGTTCGTCGAGCAGCACCGCACGTGGGGAAGCGGCGAGCGCTCTGGCGACGGCGACGCGCTGCCCTTCGCCGCCCGAGAGTTCGCGCGGCATCCGATCCCCTGCCCCCGGGAGTCCGACCCGGGCGAGCCATTCATCGGCCGCATCCTGCGCCACCCTGGCATCCATCCCCGCCGCCCGAGGCCCGAAGGCGACGTTCTCGCGCACCGACAGGTGCGGGAACAGCCGCGCGTCCTGCCCCAGCAGCACGATCCCCCGGTTCATGGGCGCCGTCCGCACCCGGGGTGAGGCGATGCGATCGACCACGCGTCCGGCGACCTCGATCTCTCCCGCGATCAGCGGCTCGAGTCCTGCGAGCGCCTGCAGCAGGGTCGACTTGCCCGCACCGCTCGGCCCCATGACGGCGACGGTCTCGCCGACCGCGACCTGCACCTCGACCTCGACGGTGAAGTGCTCGCGCTCGACCACGATGTGCGCGCGGAGTCCCGGTTCGGCGGCGCGATTCTGCGTCGTGGTCATCGTGCCGCTCCCGGTCGCCAGCCGCGCACGAGCAGCAGCACGACGATGGCGGTGGCGAGCAGCAGCAGGGCGAGTGCGACGGCCGTGCCCTGCGTCACCCCGGCCCCGTTGAACGCGGTGTAGATCGCGAGCGGCATCGTCTGGGTGACTCCCGGTCGGTTTCCGGCGAACAGCGCCGTCGCACCGAACTCGCCGATGGCCCGCGCGAAGCACAGCACCACGCCGGCCACGATCCCGGGAGCTGCGAGCGGCAGGGTGATGCGGCGCAGGATCGTCCACCGCCCCGCTCCGAGCGCTGCCGCCGTGCGCTCGTAGTCGACCCCTGAGGTGCGCACGGCGCCCTCGACCGCGAGCACCAGGAACGGGAGCGCGACGAAGGTCTGCGCCAGCACGACCGCCGGGGTGCTGAACGACAGCCCCAGTCCGCCGAGCCACCCCGCACGCCCGAACAGGTACAGCAGTGCGACGCCGCCCACCATCGGAGGCAGCACCAGCGGCACCGTGACGACCGCGCGGAGCACGGCGGCCAGTCGGGGTCCGGAGCGGGCGATGTAGAGCGCGAGCGGCACCCCGACGATGATGCACAGCACGGTGGCCAGCAGGCCGGTGCCGAGCGAGAGCGCAAGCGCCGACAGAGCGGCCTCAGACGTCACATCGGCGAGGAAGGTCGACCACTGCACCCGGGCGACGAGTGCGGTGAGCGGCAGGATCAGGAAGGCGAGGCCGATCGCTGCGGGGATGGCGAGCGCGCGTG
This sequence comes from Microbacterium sp., assembly GCA_050701935.1. Lineage (GTDB taxonomy): Bacteria > Actinomycetota > Actinomycetes > Actinomycetales > Microbacteriaceae > Microbacterium. Next base: position 2,891 of record JBOGEI010000149.1, on the reverse strand, counting down.
GAGCGTACCCGCGCCCACCTGCTGCGCTCATGGAGCTCCGAAGCCGAAGTCCGCCAGGATCTTCTGACCCGCCTCCGACAGCACGAACGCCACGAACGCGTCGGCCGCCTCAGAGTTCGGAGCGTCGGACAACGCGGCGATCGGATAGTGGTTGACGACCTCGGCGGCGCCGTCCGGCACGATCACCTCGACATCGTCGCGGCCGATCACGTCGGTGGCGTACACGAGTCCGGCGTCGGCTTCGGAAGCGGCGACTTTCGTGAGCACGGCCGTGACGTTCTGCTCGAGGCTCGCCGCGTCGACCGTCACGCCCGCCGCCGAGAGCAGCTTCGCGGAGGCTGCACCACAGGGAACCTCCGGTGCGCACAGCACCGTGGTCACGTCGGCCAGATCGGCCAGAGCCTCGACTCCGCCCGGGTTGCCGGCCGGCACCGCGATCACGAGGGTGTTCGAGGCGAACAGCGTCGGGTCGACCGCGACATCGGCCGCCTTGTCCATGTTCGCCTCGTCCGCCGATGCGAAAACGTCGGCCGGGGCCCCCTCGAGGATCTGCGTGACCAGGGTCGACGAGCCGTCGTACACGGGGCTGAACTCCACATCGGGGTTCTCGGCGGTGAAGGCCTCGCCGATCGCGTCGAAGGCGCCGCTGAGGGAAGCAGCGGCGTAGACCGTGAGCTCACCGCTCACGGCGCTCTCCTTCGCTGTCGCCGACGGAGTCGGGGTGCTCTCGGTGGTGCTCGCACAGCCCGAAAGCACGAGTGCGGTGGCGGCGAGGAAGGCAGCGGAGACGCGGAGGAGCGTGCGGTTCATGTCAGCCTTTCGGTAGTTCGACGACGACCTGGGTCGCTTTGACGGATGCGGTGGCGAGCGACCCGACCTCGAGCTGCAGCTCTCGCGCAGCCTCCGCCGACATGAGCGAGACCACCCGATGCGGGCCGGACTGGATGTCGACCTGCGCCATCAGCCCGTCGATCTGCACGCGGGTGACGATGCCGATGAAGCGGTTGCGGGCGCTGGAGACCACGTCACCGGCGATCTTCGCCTCTTCGGCGAGGGCCACGGCGCGCGCGGCGACGGCCTCCCCGGGAATCTCGGCGGGCACGGCATCGGTGACGGGCAGGAGCCCCTGCTCGATCCAGCGCCGAACGGTGTCGTCGCTCACGCCGAGCAGCTGAGCGGCACGAGCGATCCGGTACGTCTGCATAGAGCGAACTTACCGCAGATGCGGAGAAAATCGCCGGATGCATCCGATGCTGCGAAAGTCACCTCAGTATGTCCACCGAATGGCCTATACCGCGTGCGACAGATTTCCGCGAAGATGACTGTTCTACTCACTGGAGGGGCTCTCGACGATGACGGCACCGAATCAACCGACGGACGACCTGTCTGACTTCGCCGAGCTGATGACCCACGAGCAGGAGTTCCTCTCCCGTCGTGACCGAGTCGATCCGGAGGTGCGCCGCACACGCAGGCGCTGGGGATTCATCGTCACGGCGGTCTGCATCTTCCTGCTGCTGGCTGCGGCCGGTGGGTACATCGCTTGGGCTCTCACTGCTCCCGTGAACCCGCCGGCGGTGACGACGCAGACGCCGCAGGCCCCGACCGTCGGGGCAGCATCCATCGGCACACCCCCGGTGGCCGCCTCGGCGATCAGCGTCTCTGGTGCAGACGCATATCTGGGCGAGGGGGCGAGTGGGATCTGGTCGTCGAGCGGAACGGGCGAACCGCTCCCGATCGCGAGCATCACCAAGCTCATCACCGCGTTGGTCATCCTCGAAGCCGTCCCGCTCGCCTCCGCCGATGACCCCGGCCCCACCATCACCTTCAGCAAATCCGACCACGACCTCTACGACAGCTACTACGTGCTCGGCGCGACCATCGCGCCCATGCCCACCGGCACGTCGATGTCGCTGCACGACGCCCTGGCCGCCATGCTGATCCCTTCGGCGAGCAACTACGCCGAGGCCCTGTCGTCGCACGTCTTCGGCTCCCAGAACGCATTCCTCGGTGCGACGCGCAACTGGCTCTCCGCCCACGGGCTGAGCGGCACCACGATCACCGAGCCCACCGGCATCAGCCCCCGCAACACGAGCACGCCCGCCGATCTTCTGGCGATCGCGAAGCTCGCCGCCGCGAATCCGGTCATCGCTCAGATCGTCGCGACCCCGTCGATCTCGCTCCCCGGCGCCGGCCCGCTCAACAACACCAACGGCCTCCTCGGCACCAGCGGGATCACAGGATTGAAGACCGGCACCCTGGGCGAGGGCACCTACAGTCTGCTTTACACCGCGACGCTCGTGGTGGGCACCCCCGATCCGCTCGCGGTGACCGGCGTCATTCTCGGAGGATCCTCCCGCGAGTCGGTGAACACCAGCGTGATCGCCGCATTGGACAGCATCCGGGCCGGTTTCCACGCCGTGCCTGTCGCGACATCGGGGCAGGAGGTCGGATCCATCTCCACACCCTGGGGCTCAACAGCCCGGCTGGTGATCGCGGAGGAGGCATCGATCTTCACCTGGTCGGATACGCCGATCACCGTGACGATGGACATCGAGACCCCGCCGACCTATCGGGACGGCACTGCGGTGGGGACCGTGACCTGGACCGCGGGCCCCAACACCGTCACCGCTCCGGTCGAGATCAAGGGAAGCATCGACCAGCCGTCCGAATGGTGGCGACTCACCCACCCGTCCGAGCTCGCTCGATGAGGGCTGCGGGAAGCTGAGGCCGCCGGCCGCTCACGCGCGGCGGTACTCCGCGACGAACGCACCCTTCTGGGTGACGACGGATCGGGTGAGCGCCAACGTCGCTGGTACGGTGCCATCGACGAAGAGGCGCTTTCCTGCGCCCACGGTCACCGGGAGGATCGTGAGGATGTATCCGTCCACCAG
>JBOGEI010000148.1:0-9668 GCA_050701935.1 Microbacterium sp. | reverse complement strand
GAAGTCGCGGATGTACGACGAGAAGTTGTTGCCCACGATCCCCTGGGTGCGCGTGCCGGTCAGGCGGTCGAGGATGGCGATCTCCAGCACCTCGAGCAGAGGGAACTCGCGGTCCTCCCCTCCCGTTGCGAACTGGATCGCGACCGAGACGATCTCGAGCTCGAGGGTGTAGCGATCGCGGTCCGGGTTGTCCCAGTGCGCCAGATCGTTGAACCGACGGTCGATCATCGTCAGGGCGTTGCGGAGGTTCTCCTGACGGTGCTCGCCGCGCGCCAGATTGGCGAAGTTCGTGGTGATGCGGGAGTCGTCGGACGGCGTGTAGTCCTCGTCGAAACGGGTCGTCGTGATGCGGAAGGTGAAGTCGGATGCCATGAGCGGCCAATCGGTGGGCTGATCGGCCGGGCTCGGCCTCGATCGGGGTGTCTCCATGATGACGAGTCAGCGCACCCATCGGGTAATGCGCCGCGACTATGCCTTGGCATAGTCTGAATCTATGGCCAAGCGTTCGAGCGGCATCACTCTGCAGCAGCTCACCTACTACATCGAGGTCGCCGCGGAGGGATCGATCAGTGCCGCCGCCGATCTGCTCTACGTCGCGCAGCCCACCATGTCGGCGGCGATGAAAGACCTCGAAAGCCGGGTGGGGCGGATTCTACTCCTCCGCTCAGCCCGCGGGGTGTCGCTCACCACGGACGGCGTGGAGTTCCTCGGGTACGCACGGCAGGTCGTCGAACAGGTAGCGCTCCTCGAGCAGCGCTACCTCGGACGGCCGCCGTCCAGGCGACTCCTCGGGGTCTCGACGCAGCACTACTCGTTCGCGGTCGACGCCCTCGTGCGGATGGTGAAGGCGACCTCGGCGGCCGAGTACGAGTTCTCCCTGCGCGAGACGCGCACGTGGGACATCATCGAAGACGTCCGCACCCTCCGCAGCGAGCTGGGGATCCTCTACCGGAACGACTTCAACCGCAACGTCATCGACAAGCTCCTCCGCGATTCCGGACTCGCGTTCCACCCGCTCTTCGTCGCGCAGCCGCATATCTTCATCTCCCGCAAGAACCCCTTGGCCACTCGAGATCGCGTGACCCTCGACGACCTCGCCGATGTTCCGAGGCTCACGTTCGACCAGGGCGCGAACAACTCCTTCTACTTCGCCGAGGAGATCCTCTCCACCCTGTCGAGCCCGCAGGACATCCGAGTCTCCGACCGCGCGACCATCTTCAACCTGATGATCGGCCTCGACGGTTACACCATCTCGACAGGCATCATCAGCGACGACCTCGACCCCGAGATCGTCGCCATCCCACTCGATGTCGACGAGAACATCGAGATCGGCTGGATCGGCCACGCGGCCATCCCCCTCACCGAGCAGGCGCAGCGCTACCTCGCCGAGCTGCGCGCGGTGGTCTCGGGGTTCGGGGTGGAGTTGCTCGGCTGAGGCCGTTGGCGTCGACAGCTGTATCGGTCTTCGATCCGGTCAGGGCACGCGGCTGTCGCTGTTGTCGCGACAGGTACGACGAGACACAGTGTCGCGACGGCGACAGCCGCCGCGCTCATTCGCCTGCGAAGTTGCCTGTGACGTAGTTGGTTGGTCATCTTCTCCACTTTCAGACTGATTTGCCTCAGAACATTGCATACCTAACAGCCGCGTCGACGAGGCAACTAACATGCCCTCCGGGGGGGGTGGGCATGATGGCCATCCCTGACACCCAAAGAGCGAAACTGCGCCCCGTTCGGCCTATCTGGAGACGACCCCAAGCACTTCTTCGGTCGTCGGCACCTCCCCTCCGACAGCTACACGCGCAAGAACCAAGCGGGAATGCTGTTGCGACGGGGACAACAGACCGCAGACGCGGAGAGCTTCGAGGCGGGTTCTGACCTGCAACGCGACGTAGGTGTCGTGGAGATGTCGTTTGACAGTTCCTACGGATATGACAAGCGCTTCAGCAATATCCTGATTCGTCGCGCCTTGAGCGGCATGCATGAGAACCTGCAACTGGCGCGGCGTGAGCGAGGTCTGAGATGCACCGCGCGTCATGCTTATCCGCACTTCTGTGAGCAAAGCCCGGATGCCGCCGCCTGCCGAGATGTGGCGGACAAATGCGGGGTACTCGTGGGTCGACTTCAACCCGGACTCGTGCAACAAGATCGTGCGCACGCACCCTGCGCGACGGGCTTCTCGCGGTGAGAGCACCGTGGGGTCGCTGATCAGCACGTCTTCTGGGCGCAACAAGCGGGCCTCCGGATCAGCCATCCGCTGCACCCGGTGGCCCTCTGAGAGGAGAACGTGTTCCGCGGCGTCGGCCAAGAGCTCCGATGCCAGACACACGCTCACCCGAGGTCCGAGACTCCGCAAGGTGTCGTTTCGCCGATTGGCAGAACGCTCTTAGGAGTCGGTCTCAAGAGTGAGGTCAGCTCGAAGCTTCGCACGTGCCCGTGAGTACCTGCTGCGAATGGTTGCCGGCTTCTTGCCGAGGATCTTCGCTGCCTCTGCGAGGGAGAAGCCATCCCAGTGGACGAGCTGGATGATTTCGCGATCGCCTGCCGGTAGTGCTTCGAGCGCTTCCCACACATCGTCACGCACGGGGCGGGCATCACCGCTGACGAGGGCTTCTCCCTTGAGCCTGTCGCTGAGCTTCCGCCTGCGAGAGAGGGCGCGTCGGTGGTTGGCGAGCACATTCCGGGCGATCCCGAACATCCACATCCGTGCCTCGACGAGCTCAGATGGCATGGAATCAACCTTGCGCCACATCGTCAGCAAGACTTCGCCAGTGAGGTCAGCGGCGTCGTCGGTGGAGACGACTCGACGAGCGAAGTACGCGAAGAGCGCCCGTTTGCCCCCGTCGACCAGGCGAGCGAGATCAAGCCTGTCGTCGCTCCACATCCACACCAGGGCCTCGACGGACTCGTCGGAACGCCCCCCGGACATCAGTGCCGCACCCATGTGCACGTCGAACTGCCGGAGGTTCCGATACCGGGCCCATTGATCAACTCGAACGGGATCTCCTCCACGACCGCAGTGCCGATGCCAGAGGACACTGTCAGCTGGTCCAGGTCCTCCTGGGTGAGCTCGGGGTCCACGTCAGGGTCGCCGACGGTGTCCGGGTTCTTCTCGCCGAGATCGTAGCCGCGTTGGCCGATACCGGTCCAGTCGTGCGAAGCGATCCATTCCTTCGCCTCGGTGACGTTCGTGCCATCCCACGACCTGACCGCGAGCGAGAACGTGCACTCGACCGCGGTGCCCTTGTCCGTAACGTAAGAGATCGGGATGACAGCATCCGGGGTGAAGTTCGGGGCGACGTAGACGGCTGCCGCCGTCGCGAGAACCCCGACGCCCAGAAGCGCACCCAGTGTTGCTGCGATGCGCGCGCCGCGCCGACGACGTGGGGGCCGCGCGTGCTGCTCGGCCGCGTTCCTGGCGACGCGTTCGAGCATCGCGTCAAGGACTTCCGGCGACTCCGACCACTTGTCGTGCGGAGTGAGCAGCCGGTTGAGCTGTGTGTCGTCCATGGGTTTCCTCCGATGATCCGTTCACTACCGCTCATGTCCGATCATCGCCGAAGTGTTGCATCGATGTTGAAGAACCTCTGGAATCGCACGATATGTATCCATGGATACATATCCCCCTACGCGCGCTTGCTCCACCCTCGAAGCAGGTCGACTTCGACCTCTGAGAGAAGTGAGGAATCCATGAGTCGTGCGTATTCAGCGTCGCCGCGCCGCCGCAGCAAACGTCCCCTCGGCATCGCTGCAGCTGCAGCGATCGGAGTGATGGGACTCGTCGGTGGCATCGCCGCACCCGCCATGGCGTGGGGCAGCGTCACGGTGGGGCCTCCGGCGGGCTGCACGGGTAACGCCAAGGGCAAAAGTTGGCAAAGCGGTTCGACGGCTTACGCCAACACGGCCGAGTCCGGCAACATCTGCGTCTTCATCGTGCCCGTTCACGCCGGCCTGCGCCAGTCAGGTGGCAGCACCCTGTGGAACGGCACCTCCGGTGTGAGCTTCGCTCAGGCATCGGCAATCGCCGCGAACGGCTACGTCGGTGGATGGCACGTCTGGGGCGCAAAGGTCGCGAGTTGAGCCGATTCTCTAGGGACCCGCTGCTCAGGACCCTCGTCATCATGAGTGCCGCGAGCATGCTGTTTCTGACCGCATGCTCCGCACAGGCGCCGGGTCAGGGTGGCGGGTCCTTGACGGCCGAGCAAATCAAGAGCACCGCCGATATGTACCGTGAAGACGGCAACGCGTGGCTGGCAGGCTTGTTGGAGGACGGCGAAGTCGATGCAACCGACTACGCAGCCGCGTCAGAGCGCTATGCCTCGTGCATGCGCGATCTCGGATACGAAGTCCCTGCGCCCATGGTGAATCCTACGAACTCAATGACGCACATCTACGACATCGACATGGGCACGCGCGAGCCGGATGCCTTCGGGGAGGAGGACCTCTCATGCAAGGACCCTGACCTGAGTGTCATCGAGGCGGCCTATCTGAACACGGGCAAACAGCGGATGGACGAGTCGCTTCGCATCGCAGCACAGGAATGCATGGCCAAGCAGGATTACGAGATCCCGGACGACGCACGAGACATTCGAGCCTTCAGCGGTGATCCGACCGCCGACGAGGGTGTGCAGCGTGAAGCGGCCGCGACATGCATCAACGACGAGGCGTTGCGCCTCTTCCCAGAGTTGCCGTACGTCGGAGTGGCGTATTGAGCAAGTCTGCTGAGCAATCCCCACGCCGACGCCGCGACGTCGCCTTCTGGGTCGTCGCGGTCTGTTGGATTCTGGCGCCAGTCATCGGCGTGGGGATGCTCTATCAATACCTCTCTACGAAAACCGTCGTCGCGACCCAAGAAGTCTGGGCGCCGGCACTCAGCGCCGAAGAAACGCGCGCCCAGGCAGTCGGCCTCGCACTCGAGTGGAGCGACGGTGCCGAACTGCCCGCGCCGGCGTGGTCAGGCACAATCGTTCGCGTCTATGTCCAACCCGGCGGCGTTCTCAAGAGCGGAGACACCGTCGTCGATGTCGATGGCGTGAAGCGCATCGCGGCCTTCATGAACGTGCCGCTGTACCGCGCCCTAGGCCCCGGATCCACCGGGGAAGACGTCAAAGCGCTGCTCGATTTCCTCCGCACTCGAGGCATCGACGTCCCGGACAGCGACCGCCTCAGTTGGGACACATGGCTTCAGGTCTCCTCCTTCGCGAAGTCCATCGGCGTCGACACCACACAAGGGTTACCGTCCTTTGACCCAGGATGGCTGGTCTTCATCCCGGCGGCCGAACTCACCGTCAGCGAAGTGCACGTGAAGGCCGGTCGACCAGCTCCCGCCAGCGGCGAACCCATAGCGACCGGCACGGACCAACTCGTCTCGGCTCACATTGTCACGCCCGAGGCCATAGCTGAGGTCACAGAGGACAACCCGATCGCTCCGGAAGTGATTGCTTCCTCCGCGGTCGCTGTTCCCGAAGATGCCGTCGTGCTGGTCGGCCAGAACGAACTCGCAGTCGACGAGGCTCGGACCGCGATCGATCCCGCAGCACTCCCCCGGGTCGCTGCCGGAGTCACGCAAGGAGCTCTCACCTCGTCTGCACGCGTGGTCACCCCTCAGCCCGCAGCGATCGTCGTGCCCGCCGCCGCAGTTCTCACCGGCACAGACGGAACCTGTGTCGTCGTCCGCGACGGAGGTAAGCGTCGAGTGGTTGTCGCTGAGACGATCGAGTCCGTCGACGGCACCTCGCTCATCGCAGCGGAGGTGAAGGCTGGTGAGAGCGTGCTCGTCAATCCCACGGCCACCGGAGCAACATGCGCATAGTCGCAAGAGACCTCGGCATGAGATTCGGTTCTCGATGGCTCTTCCAGGGCCTGGATTTCGCGTGGGAGCCTCCGTCTTTCGTGAGCGTCACGGGCCCCTCAGGTTCAGGCAAGACGACTCTTCTGGGTGTCATCTCCGGATCCATTTCAGCGACAGCTGGCGACTGCATCGCAGAAAACGATGAGACTGGAGCACCGTCTTCGGCCGGATGGATCGTGCAGAACAGCCCTCTTCTTGTCAGTCGAACAGCCTTGGAGAATGTGGCGCTCGGTCCTCTCTTTCAGCGCGTACCACAGTCCGAGGCGTTGGTCCGGGCGGAGCAAGAGATGGCTCGCTTAGGCATCGAACATCTCGCGCAAGTCCGCGCCAAGAAGCTCTCCGGTGGCGAGCGACAGAGAGTCACAGTCGCTCGCGCTCTCGCATCCCAGGCGCGACTGATTCTCGCCGACGAACCCACATCCTCTCTCGACGCGGAGGCGAAGATACGAGTGGCAACGGCACTACGTGCCGCAGCCGACGACGGTGCCCTAGTCATCATGGCGACGCACGACAAGGACGTCGCGGCCTTCGCCGACACTATTTTCGACATCGGCAAGAGAACAACCCGATGAAGATTGTCGACTGCGTCTCCGAAGCGATCAGCAACACCTTCGCCCGCCCGTTTCAGACGGCGCTCATCGCCGTGCTCTCGGCGGCCCTGGCCTTCGCAGCATTCATCCTCCCGTGGGCGACCGTCTCCCAGGCGCACGCGATGCTTGAGCAGGACATCGCGGAGGGGCGATCGATCGTCGTGGTCGGTAGCAGCGGAGGACGGATCTCCACCGAGCGCTGCGATCTGTTCCGTTCGGTCTCGGGAGTTACGACCGCCGGCGCCGTCCTGCGCACCGTCGATTTGAGATCCGCTGGCGGCCGCCCGATCTCCGCGGTGCTGGTCAGCCCAGGGCTGCCGGCTCTGCAGTGGCCCGAGCTCCCGGATCTCGCTCCAGGTGGCATCGTTGTGCCTTCTACCGAGAACGCTCTTTCAAGCGGCACACCCACCCTCGTGACGATCGACGGGGCCGAGCACGAGCTCACAGCCGGTGGCGCTGCCATATCGACCGGACGCATCTCCAGCCTTCACTCGATGGTGATGATCCCTTCATCGGTCCAAAGCGTGACGTCCGAATGCTACGTCGAGGCGTCACCCGGTACGGAGGCAGGGCTCGCCGCGGTAGCCGCGGCATGGTTCCCCGCCGCAGAGGGTGCCCGTACGATCCCCCTTGTGCCGGGAAAACCGGCCGGCGCGACTGGCCAGGAGCTCCTCGCCACCAGCCCGCAGCTATGGGTCATTCTCTGCGCCATCGGCACCATCGTATTCGCCGTCGGATCCTCCGTCTGGAGCCGGAGACATGACTTCGCTGTCTACCAACAACTCGGCCTCTCACACCGAGGGTCACTGGTGATGAGCCTCGTCGAGACCGCTATCACGGTCTACATTCCCGCCGCAGGCGGAGTACTCGCCGCTGTGATCGTCGCTACCCTTGGCGAGGTGCGCATGGAGTCGCTCGAGTTCGCCAGCACCTCCGCGGCGATGTTCCTATTGGGCACTGCGATCGTTCCAGCTGTTGCGACCTTCATCTGCATCTCCGTCGGTCGTTCGAGCGCGGGGAAGCTCTGAACGCACCGCACGACGCTCTGCGCCGGTCCTCAGCTGATCAGCCTGCTCGTGCTCGCGCCGGTCGTGGCCGGCGCCGTGGCCGGATTGCTGGTCGACCCCCGGTAGACGGTCGGATCTCGCGCTGGACGTCTGCACCGCGGCGTCTCCAACTCGCCGAAGTCAAGGGGACTGCGTTCGAGGGGCTCGTGGACCACGCTGTCAGTCTGCCCGACGGATTGAACTCTTCCGACGAGGGTGGCCACTGTCGCCGGAACCACGCGGCGATCTATTTCGATCCGCAAGACTGTTACTGCTGCGTTACCGCAGACCGAGCGCCGAACATGACGAAGGCCCCGCATCCCAGTTTTTCCAAGGGATTCGGGGCCTTCGTGGTGGCGGTGACGGTGGGATTTGAACCCACGGTAGGGGGTTACCCTACACAACTTTTCGAGAGTTGCACCTTCGGCCGCTCGGACACGTCACCGCGGAATAGCTTACGCGACGCGGGGCCCGCACGCGAATCGAGAGCCGCGGCTCACCAGGCGCCAATCACCAGGCACTGGCGACCTCGGAGTGCGTGCGCAGGATGCCTTCGGTCGAACCGGCGGGCGCTCGGCCGATGCCGCACTCGGTCGCGACGCCGAAGACGGGGGCGAAGGGGGCGGCGGCCGCGATGCGACGTGCGGCACCTTCCGCGCCGTCCTCGCGGTGCACGAGCCCGAGGTAGAGCTCGTCGATCGGGGCTAGGTCTGCGAGCGGGGCGAAATACGCCTCGTCGTCGTGGTCGATCGGCACCGGCAGGTGCAGCCAGGTGAGCGGACGGGCGGATGCGGCGACGACGGCGTTCGCATACCGGACGAGATTGGCGGCATTCCGCGGCTCGAAGAAGTGCTTCTCCCCCGCATCGCCGTAACAGAGGTGCACACCCACCTCGACATCGACCGGCACCGCGTCGACGAGCGAGGCCAGACGCGAGACGAGCCCGTCGAACGGGTCACCGGGCCACCACGCCTCCATGACGGCCCCGTAGCCGGCCGCGCGCTCGATGATGCCCATCTCGCTGGCTACGTCCCATTGCACCGCGAGGTCTTCGTGCGGGATGGCGGCCAGGATGTCGTCGAGGTCGCGCAGGATCGCGGCGGTGTAGACGGGTTCGATCGCCGCACGGTCGTCGCCGTGGAAGAACGACGAGATCACGGCGAGGGGCGTCGGCAGCGACACCTGGAACCGCACGCCGGCAGGAACCGCGCCCTCGGCACGCAGACCGGTGAATACGGCGTACGACTCGATCGCGGCTGCGGCGTAGCCGAGCGGAGGCAGCTCGATGCTCGAGGCATCCACTCCTTCACCGATCCGCAGACCGCGGGCGTCGATGCCGGCGGGAAACGGGATGGGCTCGTCGCCGATGCGCTCGATGCCGTCGGCCTGGGCGATCACGTCGGGCTGGAACATGATCCAGTGGAACCGCTTGCCGACCTCACCGTCCGGGATGCGACGGAGCCGGGTGCCGAGCAGCTCAGCGGCGGTGCGGATCGTGGTCTCGGCGTCGTCGTAGTTCACGCTGCCCACGAGGAGGGCGCCCTGCGGCTGAGTCATCTCCCCAGAATATCGGCGCTCCAGCGGGCCTTTTCCCCGGCCGTCCCTCCGCCGCGGGAGGCTCATCCCGGTTAGGATGGCCTAATAACCCGCCGCCTGTGGGGGCAGCGATGACGGGAAGGGTACTCATCATGGGCTTCATCACCTCCGAGGCGCTGGCCGAGACGGGCTACGTCGTCCTCGACGATCATCCCTCCCCCGCCGACCCCGCCGAATGGCACGACCTGGAGTACGTCGGCTGGCGCTCCTCCGGCATCACGCGTTTCGCCCCGCTCACCAGCTACGCGGGCGACGTCGACTGCAACGGCTTCTGGAACCACACCCCGCCGCGAGCCGACAAGGACGGCATCTGGGTCGAGTCGCAGGTCGCCATCGCCCCGACGCTCCAGCGCCGGGCGCAGGAGCCGGGTGCCGGCATCGGCCGCTGCCGCGTGATCGAGCTGCAGCCCAACGAATACGCCGACGCGATCTACAACCTGCACCAGGACGACAACAACCGCCTCAACGAAGAGGGCACCGGATGGGTGGTCCGCGGGTTCTTCAACCTCTCCGACGACACCGAATCGATGCTGATCCTGCGCTCCGACCGCTTCGACCCGGCGACCGAGATCCGCCTCCCCCTGCGGG
>JBOGEI010000147.1:0-9704 GCA_050701935.1 Microbacterium sp. | reverse complement strand
CATCTACATCGCGCTGACTCTCGCGCTGTTCGCCCTCGTCTCCCTGGTGGCCAAGGGGGTGGAGCGGCTGTGATCGTCTTCGAGATCCTCGCCGCCGCCCTCGCGGTCGCCGCCGTCGTCTACCTCGTGGTCGCGCTCGTCGCGCCGGAGAGGTTCTGATGGACGCGACGATCTGGTTCGGCATCCTGCAGGTCACGGCCGTCGTGGTCGTGCTCGTGCTCCTCTACCGCCCCCTCGGCGACTACATCGCCCACGTCTTCACGTCGGCGCGCGATCTGAAGGTCGAGCGCGGCGTCTACCGGCTGATCGGTGTCGACTCGTCGTCCGAGCAGACCTGGCGCGCGTACGCCCGCAGTGTGCTGGCGTTCTCGGTGGTCGGCGTGCTGCTGGTCTACGGCCTGCAGCGGCTGCAGGCATTCCTGCCGCAGTCGCTCGGACTCCCGGCCGTGCCGGAAGGACTGTCCTTCAACACGGCCGCCTCGTTCGTGGCCAACACCAACTGGCAGTCGTACTCCCCCGAGCAGACCATGGGATACACCGTGCAGCTCGCGGGCCTCACGGTGCAGAACTTCGTGTCGGCCGCCGTCGGGCTGGCCGTGGCGGTCGCGCTGATCCGCGGCTTCGCGCGTCGCGGCTCGACCACGATCGGCAACTTCTGGGTCGACCTGATCCGCGGCCTCGGCCGCATCCTCCTGCCGATCGCCCTGATCGGCGCCGTGGCACTGCTCGCGAGCGGTGTAATCCAGAACTTCGCGGGCTTCACCGACGTCACCACGGTGTCCGGCGGCACGCAGACCATCCCCGGCGGGCCCGTCGCGTCCCAAGAGGCGATCAAACTCCTCGGCACGAACGGCGGCGGCTTCTTCAACGCCAACTCCGCGCACCCGTTCGAGAACCCGACCGGTCTCACGAACCTGCTGCAGGTGCTGCTGATCCTCGTGATCCCGTTCTCCCTCCCCCGCACGTTCGGTCGGATGGTGGGCGACCACCGCCAGGGCTACGCGATCGCCGCCGTGATGGGCACGATCTTCCTCGTCTCGACGTTCGCGCTCTCGGCACTCGAGCTGGCAGGCCGGGGCACGGCTCCCGAGCTCGCGGGAGCGGCGATGGAGGGCAAGGAGGTGCGCTTCGACATCTTGGGGTCGACCCTGTTCGGCAGCGCGAGCACCCTCACCTCGACGGGTGCCGTCAACTCGATGCACGACTCGTACACGGCGCTCGGCGGCATGATGCCGATGCTGAACATGATGCTCGGCGAGGTGGCCCCAGGTGGCGTCGGATCGGGCCTGTACGGCATGCTCGTGCTCGCGATCATCGCGGTGTTCGTCGGCGGATTGCTCGTCGGACGCACCCCGGAGTACCTCGGCAAGCGGATCGGCCCGCGGGAGATCAAGCTCGCGAGCCTGTACATCCTGGTGGTCCCCGCGCTCGTGCTCGGGGGCACGGCGATGAGCTTCGCGATCCCCGGTATCAGGGAAGACGTGGAGTCCACCAGCATCCTGAACCCGGGTGTGCACGGTATGAGCGAGGTGCTCTACGCGTTCACCTCGGCCGCGAACAACAACGGCTCCGCGTTCGCCGGGCTCACCGCGAACACCCCGTGGTTCAACACCGCGCTCGGTGTCGCGATGCTGCTCGGGCGCTTCCTGCCGATCGTGCTCGTGCTCGCCCTGGCCGGATCGTTCGCAGCGCAGCAGCATGTGCCCGCGACCACCGGGACCCTGCCGACGCACCGGCCGCAGTTCGTCGGCCTGCTCCTCGCCGTGACCGTCATCGTCACCGCGCTCACCTACTTCCCCGTGCTCGCACTGGGACCCCTCGCTGAAGGACTCGTCTGACCATGACACTCATCACCACCCCCTCCGAACAGCAGGATGCTCCGGCATCCGCTCCCGCACAGCCACCGCGCTCCTTCGGCTGGTCGCAGCTCGTACAGGCTCTCCCCGGAGCCCTGCGCAAGCTGAACCCCGCGTCTCTGCTGCGCAATCCGGTCATGCTCCTGGTCTGGGTCGGCGCCGCGTTCACGACCGTGCTCGCGATCGCCGAACCGTTCCTGGGCGGCCCTGCCGACTCGGGCGGCACCCCGGTGCCCGCCCCCTTCACCTGGGGCATCGCGATCTGGCTGTGGCTCACCGTGCTGTTCGCGAACGTCGCAGAATCCGTGGCCGAGGGCCGCGGCAAGGCCCAGGCCGCGAGCCTGCGCAAGACCCGCACCAGCACGATGGCCCGTCGTGTGGTCGGCTACGACAAGACAGCGGATGCCGCCGCCGAGCACGCCGCGACCGCCCAGGTCTCGTCCGCCGAGCTGCAGCGCGACGACATCGTGATCGTCACCGCGGGCGAGCTGATCCCCGGCGACGGCGACATCATCGCCGGCATCGCGACCGTCGACGAGTCGGCCATCACGGGTGAGAGCGCTCCGGTGATCCGCGAGTCCGGCGGCGACCGCAGCGCGGTGACCGGTGGCACCCGTGTGCTGTCAGACCGGATCGTGGTGCGCATCACCTCGAAGCCGGGCGAGACGTTCGTCGACCGGATGATCGCCCTCGTCGAGGGCGCCAGCCGCCAGCGCACCCCCAACGAGATCGCGCTGAACATCCTGCTCGCGAGCCTGTCGATCATCTTCGTCGTCGTGGTTCTCGCGCTGAACCCGATCGCCTCCTATGCGGCATCGCCGGTCAGCATCCCGGTGCTCATCGCCCTGCTGGTGTGCCTGATCCCGACCACGATCGGTGCCCTGCTCTCGGCCATCGGCATCGCCGGGATGGATCGTCTCGTCCAGCGCAACGTGCTCGCCATGTCGGGGCGTGCGGTCGAGGCCGCCGGAGATGTCACCACGCTGCTGCTCGACAAGACCGGCACCATCACCTACGGCAATCGCCGGGCGCATGAGGTGCTCGCCCTTGCGGGTGTCGACGGCGACGAGCTGCTTCGCGTCGCGGCGCTCTCCTCGCTCGCCGACCCCACCCCTGAGGGCGCCTCGATCGTCGAGCTCGCCGCCGCGCACGGCATCCGGGTGACCGCACCGGATGACGCGGTGGTCGTGCCCTTCACGGCACAGACGCGGATGTCGGGCCTCGACCTGGCCGACGGCACGCAGATCCGCAAGGGTGCAGGCTCCGCGGTACGCGCCTGGCTCGGGCTCGACGGCGACGACCTCGAGCTCACCCACCGCACCGATGCCGTGGCCGAAAGCGGCGGCACCCCTCTCGTGGTCGCCGTGAAGACATCCGGTGCCGACGGCCGCATCCTCGGGGTCGTGCACCTCAAGGACATCGTCAAGGACGGCCTGCGCGAGCGCTTCGAGGAACTGCGCGCGATGGGCATCCGCACCGTCATGATCACGGGTGACAACCCGCTCACGGCCAAGGCGATCGCGGCCGAAGCCGGTGTCGACGACTTCCTCGCCGAGGCGACTCCCGAGGACAAGCTCGAGCTCATCCGGCGCGAGCAGGAGGGCGGCCGCCTGGTCGCGATGACCGGCGACGGCACGAACGATGCTCCGGCGCTGGCGCAGGCCGACGTGGGCGTGGCGATGAACACCGGCACGTCGGCTGCGAAGGAAGCCGGCAACATGGTCGACCTCGATTCCGACCCGACCAAGCTGATCGACATCGTGCGCATCGGCAAGCAGCTGCTCATCACGCGCGGTGCGCTCACCACGTTCTCGCTCGCGAACGACATCGCGAAGTACTTCGCGATCATCCCCGCGATGTTCATGGGGGTCTTCCCCGGACTCGCGGCGCTCAACATCATGCAGCTGCACTCGCCGGCATCCGCGGTGACCAGCGCCATCATCTTCAACGCGATCGTGATCGTCTTCCTGATCCCGCTGGCGCTGCGAGGAGTGAAGTACCGCCCGGCGAGCGCCTCGCAGATCCTGCAGCGCAACCTGTTGATCTACGGTCTCGGCGGCGTGATCGCCCCGTTCATCGGGATCAAGATCATCGACCTCGTCGTCAGCCTCATCCCGGGCTTCTGACCCGGCTCTGAAAGGGAATCCAGACATGTCATCCTCGCGCACCACCCTCCGCACCACCGGTGTCGCCGTCCGTGCGATGCTCGTCCTCACCCTCCTGCTCGGAGTCGGCTACACCCTGCTGGTCACCGGCATCGGCCAGCTCCTGCTTCCGTGGCAGGCCAACGGCTCGCCGCTGCCCGACGACAAGGGCAGCTCGCTGATCGGCCAGTCCTTCACAGACGCAGACGGCGAGGCGCTCCCGGAGTACTTCCAGTCACGCCCCTCCGCCGCGGGCGACGGATACGACGGAGCCGGCTCCAGCGGCAGCAACCTCGGGCCGGAGAACCCCGACCTCGTGACCGCCATCGCCGAACGCAAGGCTGCGATCGCGGAGCGCGAGGGCGTCGACCCGTCGCAGGTGCCGGCCGATGCTGTCACGGCATCCGGCTCGGGGCTCGATCCGCACATCAGCGTCGCGTACGCGCTGCTGCAGGTGCCGCGCGTCGCCGACGCCCGCGGACTCTCCGAACAGGAGGTACGCGACCTCGTGGAGTCTAGGATTCAAGGGCGGGATCTGGGATTCCTCGGTGCGGAGCGCATCAACGTCGCCGAACTCAACCTCGCGCTCGATGATCGGGAGGGCGAATGACCGCAGCACCTCTTCGTCGACCTCAAGGCCAACCGCGCCGGGGGCGGCTCCGGGTACTCCTCGGAGCCGCCCCCGGCGTCGGCAAGACCTACGAGATGCTCGCCGAGGGAAGACGCGTCCTCGAAGAGGGACACGACGTCGTCATCGCCATCGTCGAGACGCATGAGCGTGCAGCGACCCACGCCCAGACCGTCGGCATCCCCGAGGTCCCGCGCCGGGTCGACCTCCACCGCGGGATCGCCCTGACCGAGCTCGACATCGATGCCGTGCTCGAGCGCGCCCCCGAGATCGCCCTCGTCGACGAACTGGCGCATACGAACGCCCCCGGCTCCCGCAACGCGAAGCGCTGGCAAGACGTCGACGAGCTGCTCGATGCGGGGATCGACGTCGTGACGACCGTCAACGTGCAGCACATCGAGTCGCTCAATGCCGTCGTCGAGAAGATCACCGGCATCGCACAACAGGAGACGATCCCGGATGCCGTGGTCCGCGCCGCCGACGAGATCGAGGTCGTAGATCTCGCTCCGCAGTCGTTGCGCGATCGGCTCTCCGCAGGGCTCGTGTATCCGGCCGAGCGGATCGACGCCGCCCTCTCGAACTACTTCCGTCTCGGGAACCTCACGGCGCTGCGCGAACTCGCCCTGCTCTGGCTCGCCGACGAGGTCGACAGCGCCCTGCGCAGCTACCGCGCCGAGCAGGGCATCGAAGGCAACTGGCAGGCCAGGGAGCGGGTCGTCGTCGCCCTGACCGGCGGGCCCGAGGGCGAGACCCTGCTGCGCCGGGGCGCCCGGATCGCCGCACGCTCGGCCGGCGGAGAACTGCTCGCCGTGCACATCTCCGCGCAGGACGGCCTGCGTGACGAGACTCCTGGCGCTCTCGCGGCGCAGCGCACGCTCGTGGAATCGCTCGGCGGCACTTACCACCAGGTCGTCGGCGACGACATCCCCGCCACACTCGTCGAGTTCGCGCAGGGAGCCGATGCCACACAGCTCGTGATCGGCGTCAGCAGGCGCAGTCGACTCACGGCCGCCCTGACCGGACCCGGCATCGGCTCGGAGGTCATCCGGCGCTCGGGCGACATCGACGTGCACATCGTCACCCACGCCGCGGCGGGCGGGCGGATGGTGCTCCCGCGCATCAAGGGCGGGGCGCTGGGCTGGCGGCGGCAGCTGCTCGGCTTCGGCGTCGCCCTCGTCTTCGGCCCGATCCTGTCCTGGATCATGTACACCTATCGCAGCCCCGAGTCGATCACCGCCGAGGTGCTCGCGTACCAGCTGCTGGTGGTCGTGGTCGCCCTCATCGGCGGCATCCGCCCCGCGGTGTTCGCGGCGGTGCTCTCGGGAATCACGCTCGACTTCCTCTTCGTCGCGCCGCTGTTCACGATCACGATCGCACATCCGCTGCACGTGCTCGCCCTCGCGCTCTACGTGGTCATCGCGATCCTGGTCAGCATCATCGTCGACCAGGCCGCACGTCGGGCCCGCACCGCCCAGCGCGCGGCCGCCGAAGCCGAACTGCTCGCCGCAGTGGCCGGCAACGTGCTCCGCGGCGACAACGCGGTGCTCGCTCTGGTCAGCCGCACCCGAGAGGCCTTCGGTCTGAGCGGTGTGCGCCTGATCGCCCCCGACGGCGAAGTGCTCGCGAGTGACGGCGAACCCGTGGCAGACGGACGCGCCACCACGATCCCGGTCGGTGTCGTCTCCGGCGGCGGACCCCGCGCGATGCTGGAGCTGAACGGCGAACCTCTCGCCGGACCCGAGCGCCGTCTGCTGGATGCGATCGTCGCCCAGCTGTCGGCCGCGATCGAGCACACCGACCTGCGGGTGACGGCCAGCGAGGCCGAGGCCCTGGCCGAGACCGACCAGGTGCGCAGCGCCCTGCTGTCGGCGGTCAGCCACGACCTCCGTCGCCCGCTCGCCTCCGCAGTTGCGGCCATCGGTGGCCTGCGCGGTGCGCACGGACTCTCGGCATCCGATCGCGAAGAGCTGCTCGCCACCGCCGACGAGAGCCTCGCGACGCTGTCGACCCTGGTCACCGACCTGCTCGACGTGAGCCGCGTGCAGGCGGGTGTGCTCGCCGTCTCGTCATCTCGGATGGATGCCGCCGGCAGTGTGCTCGCGGCCGTCGACGAGCTGGGACTCGGGCCGGCCGACGTCGAACTGGCCCTCGACCCGGACCTGCCCCCGCTGCACGCCGACCCGGTGCTGCTGCTGCGTGTGCTGGTCAATGTGCTCGCCAACGCACACCGGCACGCGCCGGACGACAGCCGGGTCATCATCTCGACGAGCGCACTCGGTGATCGCGCGGAGATCCGCATCATCGACCGCGGCGAGGGAGTATCACCGGAGCGGCGCGACCGCATCTTCCAGCCGTTCCAGCGCTTCGGCGACACCGACAACACGACGGGACTCGGACTCGGACTCGCTCTGTCGCGCGGGTTCACCGAGGGCATGGGCGGTACCCTGACACCCGAGGACACCCCCGGTGGAGGCCTCACCATGGTCATCTCCCTGCCACTGGCTGCAGGACTTGCCGACACGGAGGGCACGGAGTGAAGCTCCTCATCGCCGATGACGATCCGCAGATGGTGCGGGCGCTGCGGATCACCCTCGCCGCGCACGGGTACGAGGTCGTGGTGGCCGCTGACGGCGCAGCCGCGATCGCCGCGGCCGCCCAGACCCACCCCGACCTCATCATGCTCGACCTCGGCATGCCCCGCCTCGACGGCATCGAGGTGATCCAAGCTCTGCGCGGGTGGACGAACGTGCCCATCATCGTGGTGTCCGGTCGCACCGGGTCTGCCGACAAGGTCGAAGCACTCGACGCCGGCGCCGACGACTTCGTGACCAAGCCCTTCCAGGTCGATGAGCTGCTGGCGCGCCTTCGCGCTCTCTCGCGCCGGTCGGTGCCGGCGAACGGCGAGTCGACGGTGGCCTTCGGAGAGATCCTGGTCGACCTCGCCACCAAGACCGTCACCCGCGGCGGCACGCGCGTGCATCTGACCCCGACCGAGTGGCGGATGCTGGAGCACCTGTCCCGGCACCCGGGGGCTCTCGTCACCCGTCAGGATCTGCTGAAGGAGATCTGGGGCAGCGAGCAGGTCTCCGACTCCGGCTACCTGCGCCTGTACATGTCGCAGCTGCGCAAGAAGCTCGAGCAAGAGCCGGGCTCACCGGTGCACCTGCTGACCGAAGCGGGGATGGGCTACCGCCTCGTGCTCTGAGAAGCCGCACGGCGGCGCAGCGAGGCGACGACGGCCACCACCACCAGCACCACGGCGACGACGATCGCGGCGATGGCTGTCGGAGTGCTCTCGGGCTCCCCGGTGAGCCGTCCGACGGCGAGCCAGGCCAGACCCCAGGCCGTCGCGAGGGCGGGAGCGATGCGTCCGGTGGTCCACGCGGCGGCCACCCCGATCACGAGGACGACGATCAGCACCGCGATGGCCCACCCATCCGCCGCCTGCGCCCAGCTCTCCGGAGCCGTCTGCGTCAGCCAGGCGGCCGTGTTCGCGACGGTGGCGATCGTGACCCATCCGAAGTGCAGGCCGTTCGCGCCGTCGGTGAGGATGCGGGCGGCGAGGTTGCGGGCCGGGAACCTGCCGAGCAGCACGATCACCCGCGCGAGCACGGCCAGCAGCAACGCGATCACGAGCACCGTCAGCCACAGTGACAGGTACCGTGCTGTCACCAGCCACAGACCGTTCAGCACCATCGACGCCGCGATCCACCCGCCGACTGCCTGCTGACGCGGATCCTGCCGCTGCGCCGGGAACGCCTGCCACACCGTGTACGCGATCAGGCCGAGGTAGATGAGCGACCAAATCGAGAACGCCGGCCCTGCGGGAGCCAGATACGAGCCCTGCGCGGAGAGCGCTCCGTCCTGCAGGTCGTCGACGGATGCACCACCGAAGGCCCCAGCGCCGATGGCGGCCGCGATCACCATGAACGCCGCCGCCGCGATGATCAGCGACTGCCGACCGATGCCCTTCGTGCGTGATTCCATGCTCCGCACGCTACGGGCGTCGGGGTCCGCGCGCATCGGGGTTGACAGTCCAGAGCGATTTCGGTAACCAGGTGAGACAAATGCTGAACATCACGTCAACGATCGCGCAACCGCCTTGTGCGGCCGAGCGGGAGTGGGAAGGATCGGCGCATGGCATACATCACCGTCGGAAACGAGAACAGCACCCCGATCGAGCTCTACTACGAAGACCAGGGAGCCGGGCAGCCCGTCGTCCTGATCCACGGCTATCCGCTCGACGGTCACAGCTGGGAGCGCCAGACCCGCGAGCTCCTCGCCCAGGGCTACCGCGTCATCACCTATGACCGGCGCGGGTTCGGCCAGTCCTCCAAGGTGCACTCCGGGTACGACTACGACACCTTCGCCGCCGACCTGAACGCGGTGCTCGAGACCCTCGACCTGCGCGACGTCGTGCTCGTCGGCTTCTCGATGGGAACCGGAGAGCTCGCCCGCTACGTCGCCCGCTACGGCCACGATCGCGTCGCGAAGCTCGCCTTTCTCGCGTCTCTCGAGCCCTTCCTCGTGCAGCGAGACGACAACCCCGAGGGTGTGCCGCAGGAGGTCTTCGACGGCATCGAGGCCGCGGCGAGAGGCGACCGCTTCGCGTGGTTCACCGACTTCTACAAGAACTTCTACAACCTCGACGAGAACCTCGGCTCGCGCATCAGCGAGGAGGCCGTGGCCGGCAGCTGGAACGTGGCGATCGGCAGCGCGCCCGTGGCCGCCTACGCGGTCGTGCCGGCGTGGATCGAGGACTTCCGCTCCGATGTGGAGGCGGTGCGTGCCGCCGGAAAGCCCACGCTGATCCTGCACGGGACGAAGGACAACATCCTCCCGATCGACGCGACCGCCCGCCGGTTCCGCCAGGCGGTGCCGGATGCCGACTATGTCGAGGTCGAGGGCGCCCCGCACGGCCTGCTCTGGACCCACGCCGACGAGGTCAACGCCGCGCTGAAGACCTTCCTCGCGACGTAGGCCAGCCCCGCCGCATCCACCCCCACTCCGGCGCCCGCCTCGGTTTCCGCCCTCCGGTCGCAGTTGCTGTCGCTTCGTTCGCGAACCGGCGACAGC
>JBOGEI010000146.1:0-9841 GCA_050701935.1 Microbacterium sp. | reverse complement strand
GCACGGTGGTGCCGGTGTTCGCGAGTTCCTTGATGACGTCCCACACCTCGATGCGCGCCTCGGGGTCGAGGCCCGTGGTCGGCTCGTCGAGGTAGATGACCTCGGGGTGTCCGACCAGGCTCATCGCGATGTCGAGCCGGCGACGCATGCCGCCGGAGTAGGTGCCGACCTTGCGGCCGCCGGCATCCGTCAGACGGAAGGTCGCCAGCAGATCGTCGGCGACCTTCCCGGCGTCGGGCAGGTGCCGCAGCTTCGCGACCAGCACCAGGTTCTCGCGTCCGGTGAGGATCTCGTCGACCGCGGCGAACTGTCCGGTCAGGCTGATGCGCTCGCGGACGCCCACGGGATTCGCGGCGACGTCGATGCCCTGCACGGTCGCCGTGCCGGCGTCCGACTTCAACAGGGTCGAGAGGATGCGCACCATCGTGGTCTTGCCGGCGCCGTTCGAGCCGAGGAGGGCGAAGATGCTGCCCTTCTCGACCTCGAAGTCGACGCCGCGCAGCACGTGCAGATCTTTGTAGGACTTCTCGATGCCGCGCACCGAGATGGCTGCGTTCGTCATGACTCGTTCTCCTTCTTCTTCGCGTCGTCGAACGCCTTGATGAGGCGCGTGCGCTCCTTGTCGATCCACTGCCGTCCGCCGTACGCGGCGGCGTAGTTCTCGGCGAACTCCACGGGGTCGTCGCCGACGATGGCGCTGACCGGGGTGCCGTCGAGTGCGGCGCGCTCCCAGAGGTCGGCGATGTCGAGGAACATCTTCACGATGGTGTCGCCGTCGGTGACGCCGCCGTAGTACATGTTGTAGCGCTGCTGCGCCTTGGCGACCTCGCGGTACGGCTCCGGGAGGGCGTTGATGCGGGCCTGCGCCTGCTTGTACAGCTTCTTCTCTTCGAGCGATCCGGTGAGGGCTTCGATCCACTTTGCGGCCATGATCAGTTCTCCTTGTTCGTGGTGCTGTCGTTGTTCGTGGTGTTCAGTCGTTCGATGTGCGTCTTGAGGAAGTCCCAGGTCTTCCAGAACTCCTCGAGCTCCTGCCGGCCCTGCGCGTTCAGGGTGTACACCTTGCGGGGTGGACCCTTCTCGCTCGGCACCTTCTCGACGTCGACGAGGTTCTTCTGCTCGATGCGCACGAGGAGTGCGTAGATCGTGCCTTCGGCGATGTCGGTGAACCCGTGGTCACGGATGCGGGTGGTGATCTCGTACCCGTATGCCGGCTGCTCGGCGAGGAGGGCCAGAACGATGCCCTCCAGAGTGCCCTTGAGCATCTCGGTCATCTGCTTGCCCATCGGTCTCTCCTTTCCTCTCGGTTGGTACTCAGTGTTGCTGGGTACCGGTACAAAGTAACACTGAGTACCGGTACTTAGCAACACCGAATACCAAACTTTTTCGGAGGGTCGCCGAGACGCCCGGCGCCGCTCGAACAGAGCGCGGACGGGCGTGGCGGATACCGCTCAGCTGCGGAGGTAGGCGAGCACGGCGAGCACGCGGCGGTGGCCGCTGTCGCTTGCGGCGAGGCCGAGCTTGGCGAAGATGTTGCCGATGTGCTTGCTCACCGCGGTCTCGGTCACGAAGAGCCGCTCGGCGATGGTGCCGTTGTCGAGGCCCTCTGCCATGAGGCCGAGTACCTCGCGCTCGCGGGGCGTGAGCGTCTGCACCGGGTCGTCGGCGCGACGGCGGCTCATCAGCTGCGAGATGACCTCGGGGTCCATCACAGTGCCTCCGGCCGCCACCCGGTGCAGGGCATCGATGAAGGCCGCGACCTTGCCGACGCGCTCCTTGAGGAGGTAGCCGAGACCGTCGGCCCCGGCCGCCAGCAGCTCACCGGCGTAGCGATCCTCGACGTATGCCGACAGCACGAGCACGGGGAATCCGGGGCGACGGGCTCTGGCTTCGGCCGCGGCCTTCAGCCCCTCGCTCGTGAAGGTCGGTGGCATCCGCACATCGACCACGGCGGCATCCGCCTCATCGAGTCGGGCGAGGAAGTCGACCGCGTTGTCGACCGCCGCCACCACCTCGAACCCCTCGCTGCGCAGCAGCAGCGCCAGCCCTTCGCGAAGCAGTGTGTCGTCTTCGGCGATCACGATCCGCATGGCAGCTCCGCTCTCAGGGTGGTGGGCCCGCCGGCCGGACTCGTCAGAGCGAGCGTGCCCTCGAAGGCCTCGATCCGGCGACGGATGCCGGCGATGCCGCCGCCTGGCCGTTCGACGGCCCCACCCACCCCATCGTCTTCGACCTCGATGATCAGAAGCTCTTCCTCGCGTGCGACCCGAACCGTGGCGTGGGCCGCCCCGCTGTACTTGCTGACGTTCGTGAGGGCTTCGGCGACGACGAAGTACCCCGCGGATTCGACGGCCGCAGGCACGCGTCCGACCGTCGCCGCCTCGAGCGTGCAGGGCACGACACTGCGCCCTGCGAGGGATGCCAGAGCGCCCTCGAGGCCGAGCTCGTCGAGGATCGGTGGATAGATGTCGTGCACGGTGCGGCGGAGTCCGGCGAGCGCATCGGTCGCGGCGTCCTGCGCTCGCCGCAGCGGTTCGAGCACGTCGCCCCCGGTCTCCTGCGCGCGCTCGGCGATCCCGAGCATCATGACCACGTTGACCAGGCGGTTCTGCGCACCGTCGTGCAGGTCACGCTCGATGCGGCGCAGCTCGGCCGCGTGGGCGTCGAGGGCTGCGGCACGGCTGAGGGTCAGAGCATCGACACGGGCGGCGAGGCGCGACTTCTCGGGAGTCGCGAGGAGCTTCGCCGACACCAACGACACCAGACGCGCGACGGCGGGGATCAGGAAGATTGACAGGATCGCATACGCCGCCGCGAGCAACGGCATGGTGGCCGCGAGTTCCCACGACGTGACGGGGTAGACCGACCCGACCGGGTCATCGACCGGGGCGAACTGCCAGTAGTAGGTGATGGCGAGGGTGTTGATCGCCGCCACCGGAAGCGAGACCGTCAGCAGGGAGAGGAACAGCACCGGGAGCCCCTGCACGGCGAGCCACAGCACGTCGCGGCCGGTGGCGCGTGAGAGCGCGAAGCGCAGCCGGTCGTCGATGGTGGAGGCCGGCGGGAGCACATGGCCGATCGGCGTCAGCTCCTCACCCCGGTAGGCGCCGACCCGACGACGGTTCAGGTCGGTCCACCAGTGCAGGCCCCGCACGGCCTCGGGCATGAGCAGCACGCCGCCGGTGATGATCATGAGGGGGAGCAGGGCGATTCCCAGGCCGAGGAACACCACGGATGCGATCGAGACTCCGGCCTCGACGGCCAGGTATCCCCATGCGCGCAGCCAGCGTCGCATCCGTCGGTCCTTCACTCTCACAGTCTGCCGGAGCGGCGGGGGCTGCACGGTATAGCCAGCTCCACCATCGATGCGGCAGGAGGCGGGATGGGATGCCGGGTGGGGCATCCCTAGCGTCGAATCATGACCTTCACACCACATGCTCCCGCCGTCGATGCACGGCCGGCAGAAGCACTGCGCCTGCATTCCGTCGTCAAGACCTACGGCGCAGGCATCACTCGCGTGACAGCACTGCGCGGAGTGGATCTCGCCATCGCGAAAGGCTCGTTCACCGCGATCATGGGCCCGTCGGGGTCGGGCAAGAGCACGCTCCTGCACAGCGCCGCCGGCCTTGACCGGCCCAGCAGCGGCACCGTGCACCTGGGCGGGACCGAGATCTCGGGATTGAAGGCGCGTCAGCTGACAGCCTTCCGTCGCGACCACGTCGGCTTCGTGTTCCAGGCCTACAACCTGCTGCCGGCTCTGAACGTCGAGGACAACATCACCCTGCCGCTGCGCCTGGGTGGTCGGCGGCTCGACCCGCAATGGCTCGGCTTCCTGCTCGACGCCGTCGGTCTGGCGGAGTTCCGCCATCGCCGTCCGTCCGAGCTCTCCGGCGGTCAGCAGCAGCGGGTGGCGATCGCCCGTGCCCTCATCACGCGGCCGCATGTCGTGTTCGGCGACGAACCGACCGGCGCGCTCGACTCGCGCTCCGGAAAGCAGGTGCTCGACCTGCTCGCGCACACGGCGAGGGAGCTGAACCAGACCGTCGTGGTCGTCACGCACGACCCGGTGGTGGCGTCGCACGCCGACCGGGTGATCTTCCTCGCGGACGGGGCCTTCGCCGGGCATCTCGACGGCGGCACCGCGCAGCAGATCACCGACCGCATGAGCGCGCTGGGGGAGTGGTGATGGCGCAGCAGCTGGGCATCGGCCGACTCGTCCGCGCGGATCTTCGTCACCACCGTGGGAGCTTCGTCGGGGTGGCGGTCGCGGTCTTCGTCGCGAGTGCGCTGGTGACGGGTCTCGGAGTGCTCGTCGAATCGGGTATGCGCGGCGGCCTGGCGCCTGAGCGCTACACCTCGGCAGGCGTGGTGGTCGGTGCCCCGCAGCAGGTGGAGGTGCCGGAGGACCTCCCCGTTCCCCTGCGGGAACGCGCGCTGCTGCCCGACGATGCCGCGCGCGACATCGCGGCGCTTCCGGGCGTCGACCGCGTCGTGGCTGATGTGACGGTTCCGCTGGCTCTGCAGGGAACGGATGCGGGTGCCGGCACGGATGCCGCGGCCTCCGGGTCTGCTGTGGTCGAGGCACACCCCTGGCCCGCCGCCGTGCTGACCGGGTTCGAGCTGGGCGCGGGGCGGGAGCCGGCCGCCGCCGACGAGGTGGTCGTCACTGCCGGGAGCGGTCATGCCATGGGCGATACGGTCGTGCTGGCCCACGGCGGTGTCGCGTCGGAGTACCAGGTGGTCGGCGAGGTCGCAGCGCCGGTGATGCCGGAGCGAGGCGTGCATGTGTTCCTCAGCGAGCGTCGCATCGACCAGCTCGACCCGCATGAGGGGGCCGCGCAGGCACTCGGCGTGTTCGTCTCCGGGGCCGCTCCCGAGCAGACGGCGACAGCGATCAGCGAGGCGTTCCCCGGCCTGGTCGCCCGCACGGGAGACGCACGCGGCGACGTCGAGTTCCTCGACTCGGGTGCCGCGCGCTCGACGCTCGTCGCCATCGGCAGCGCCTTCGTCGGCACCTGCATCCTCGTCGCGATGTTCATCGTGGCCGGCACTCTGTCGTTGTCGGTGCAGTCGCGTCGGCGGGACTACGCGCTGCTGCGGGCCGTCGGGGCGAGTCCTTCCCAGGTGCATGCGCTCGTGGCTCGCGAGGTGCTGTGGGTCTCTGCCGTGGCCGTTCTGCTCGGCATCGTGCCGGGGTATCTGCTGTCGACCGTGCTGCAGTCGGCGTTCGTGGCCGGTGGCGTGATCCCCGGCGACTTCGCCCTGGCCGTCGGCCCCCTTCCCGCGGTCGGTGCGGTGCTGCTCGTGCTGGCCTCCGCCTGGGGTGCCGCGCGCATCGCTGCCTCCCGGGTCGCGAAGCTCGACCCGGTCGAGGCGCTCCGCGAGTCGGCGACGGGCGCTCCGGCCATCGGACTCCCGCGCATCATCACCGGAATCGTGCTCGCCGCCGCGGGCATCTCGGTCTCGACGGTGCCGCTCGTGGTGCGCGGGCAGATCGCCGCCGGAGCCGCCGCCGGTGCCGCGATGCTGTTGATCATCGCCCTCGCCGTGCTCGGTCCGTGGCTGGTGTCGTTGAGCGTCCGACTGGTCGGAACGGTGCTGCGCAGGCTGTCTCCTGCGGGATTCCTCGCATCGGCGAACGCTGCGGCGAACAGCAGGCGGCTGGCGTCGGCCATCCTGCCGATCGCGCTCGGCATCGGGCTGGGCCTCGTGCAGATCGGGGCGCCTTCCATCATCGCGGCGGAGGCCGCGACGCAGGCCAGCGCCGGTGTCATCGCCGACTTGCGCGTCACAGCACCCACGGGGCTCTCGCCCGACACGATCGAAACCATCCGTGAGATACCCGGCGTGACCGAGGCCTCGGGGGTCGCACTCAGCGCGGCCGTGGTGGACTCCCACGATTTCGAGGGCAAGCTCGAGAGGGACGAGCATGTGCTGCAGGGCATCGATCCGGGAAACGTCACGAGCAGCCTCGATCTGCGGGTGCGAGAGGGGTCACTCGCCCAGCTCGACGGCACTTCGACGGTGGCGGTGAGTACGGATGCCGCGCAGGGGCTCGGAGTGGGCATCGGCGACTCGGTCGTCGGACACCTCGGCGACGGTTCGCCCTTCGAGTCCACGGTGGTCGCCGTGTACGAGCGGGGTCTCGGCTTCGGCGACCTCTCCATGGCCGCCGAAGCGGTCAGGGCCCACACCACCAGCGGTCTCGATGCCTTCGCGCTCGTGGCGGTCGACGAGGGGGCATCGGACGAGGTCCGGACGGTGCTCGGGGCGAGCGGGCTGCTCGTGAGCGACGGGTCGGGGCAGGCCGCGGCTGGGGCCGGAGCGCAGTCGCAGCAGGGATGGGTGAATCTCATCGCCCTGCTGGTGATCCTCGGATACATCGCGATCGCCGTGGTGAACACCCTCGTGATGGCGACGGGCGAGCGCTCGCGCGAGCTGGCGCTGCTGCAGCTGATCGGTGCATCCCGAGGGCAGGTGCGCTCGACGATGCGGATCGAGGCGGTGCTCGTCGCCGTGATCGCCATGGTGTTCGGTGTCGTGGTCGCGATCCCGCCGCTCATCGGCGTGAGCATGGGCATCTCCGGGCAGCCGCTGCCGGTGCTGCCGGTGCTCGGCTCGCTGGCGATCGTCGGTGCGATGGGGGCGCTGGCCCTCGTGGCGATGTGGGTCGG
Organism: Microbacterium sp.; assembly: GCA_050701935.1. Classification (GTDB taxonomy): domain Bacteria; phylum Actinomycetota; class Actinomycetes; order Actinomycetales; family Microbacteriaceae; genus Microbacterium. The sequence continues at coordinate 3,167 of JBOGEI010000146.1, read as the reverse complement.
GACGACCGCGACGATGCGCACGCGACCGATCGACGAGATCGGCTCGCGCCAGTAGGCCGCGTCGAAGAGGGGCGCACGTGAGTCACCTGTGCGCCCCTTTTCGCATGGGGTCGGAAGTCTGAGGTCCATATGGACGCAAGTCAGGGTCCGATGCGGCCATAGGTCGGGGGCTATGGGGTGAAAAGTCGGGGTGAATTCTCCGGGGTCGGCAGAATCACCGCTCGTGAGCCGGGCAGGCTGGCGGTGGCCCGGACCGAGTTCACCATGCCCGAATGGTGCTCGGCGGTCGCCTGAGGGGGCGGGGGCTTCCGTGCGCGAGTGCGCGCCGGTGAAGCGATGAATGGGGAGACAGTCATGGCGTTCCGTGTTGCCCGTAAGGACCACACATCCGATGGCCTTCCGTCCGAGCGGCGCAGCCGCTGGCGGGGCCGCGCGAGAAAGCTGATCGGAGGCGCCGTGAGCACGGCGCTCGTCGCGTCGTCGATGGTCTTCATCGGCGGGACGCTGACGGCCGCTCCCGCGGCGGCGGCCGATCCGTTCCTGTGCACACCGGGAGCGGTGTACGTGCAGAGCGCGACTGAGGTGCGCGAGTTCGTCGTGAACGAGCAGGGCGGCACACCCGGCAACGGCGGCATGCTCGGTGCCACCACCCTCGGCGTCGACCACTCCAACAACGCCCTCGGCATCTCCTCCAGCGGCCAGTACGCGTACACGGTCACCAACGCCGCCGGCACCAAGACGCTCGCCAAGCACGACCGGGTGACCGATACCACCACCCGCACCACGTTCTCGCTGAACTCCTCGGTGCTGCGTGGTGCCGTGCACCCCGACACGGGGGTCTACTACTTCGCCAGCGGCACCGTCAGCGGCGCCATCAACATCTACGCCTGGAACGAGAGCGTCACGCCGCAGACCTACGTGCAGGTCGGCGTGCTCCGCCCCACCGCCGGCAGCAGCGCGTTCGGCGCGAACGGCGACATGGCATTCAGTGCCTCGGGGCAGCTCGTCCTCGTCGCAGACAACTTCATCTACTCCGCCGACCTGCCCACCTCGCTCACTCCGAGCACCGCGACGATCGACGCCAAGCAGGTGCACGACATGGGCGCCGGTGTGCAGGGCAACGGCATCGCCTTCGGAAACCTCGGCCACATCTTCGTGTCCGTCTCCGGCGGCGGCAACCGCATCATCGAGGTCGACCTCCCTCGTGGCGTGACCGTGAACACCACGTCGCTCGGGAGCTTCGCGCCCACCGACATGTCGAGCTGCACCTTCCCGAACACCCTGACGCTGAAGAAGGACCTCCCCCAGGGGCGTCACTCGGCCACCGACCAGTTCGCGCTGCGCGTGCAGTCGCCCGCCGGCTACCAGGTGGCGCAGACCAACGCCACGACGCGCGGAGAGCGCACCGGGCTGCAGCCCGACTACGCGGGCCCGGTGTTCACCAACCAGGGCGACACGTTCCAGCTGTCCGAAGCGGCATCAGGGACGACGGACCGAACCCGCTACGCCGAATCGCTGGACTGCGTGCAGGTGAACCCGAACGGGACCACGACACCGGTGGCAGTGACCGCCTCCGGTGAGGTGAAGCAACCGGCGGGCTCCCGCGGCACGGATGTCACCTGCACTTTCACCAACGTCCGCCTCGCTCCGGATCTGGCACTGCGCAAGACCTCCGACCCCGCTCCGGGTGCGGCCGTGCACGCCGGACAGCGCATCACCTACACGGTCGAGGCCGAGAACACCGGTAACACGCGTCTCGACCCCGTTCAGGTGGCCGACGACCTCTCGGGTGTGCTCGATTCCGCGAAGTACCAGGGCGACATCGCCACGAAGATCGACGGAACGGCCGTCACGTCCGGTGCCGCGACCATCACCGGCAACGACCTCGCCTGGACCGGCGCGCTCGAGCCCGGCCAGGTGCTCACCGTCACGTATTCCGTGATCGTCGACGAGGGTGCCGAGGGGGAGCGGATCGCCAACAGCGTCACCGCCTCGGGCACGCCGCCCGGCACTCTTCCTCCGCCCATCCCCCCGACCGTCACGACCGAGCACCCCGTCGCGGGATACACGGTGGTCAAGACCGCCGACCCGGCATCGGGCACCGTCGTGGAGCCCGGGCAGGTCATCACGTACACGGTCACCGGAACCAACACCGGCGCCACCGTCCTGAACCCCGCATCCATCGCCGACGACCTGTCGGGGGTGCTGGCGCACGCCTCCTACAACTCCGACATCGCCACCTCTGTCGGCGGAGTCCCCGTCACCTCGGGGGCGGCGACGATCACCGGGAACACCCTCTCTTGGACCGGCGCGCTGCAGCCCGGCCAGGCCGTGACCATCACCTACTCCGTGACCGTCGGACCCGAGACGTCCGGCGAGGTCCTGAAGAACACCGTCAGCGGCACCGCGACCCCGACCACTCCGAAGCCCGGTGACCCCGAGGGTCCTGAGGTGCCGGGTGAGCCGATCGTCCCGCCGACGACGACCACCGAGCACCCGGTCATCGGATCGGGCTTCACGATCAGCAAGTCCGCCGATCCGGCATCGGGCACCGCCGTCTCGGCCGGTGACACCATCACCTACACGATCACCGGCACCAACACCGGTGACACCGACCTCGATCCTGCCCGGATCGTGGACGACCTGTCCGGCGTGCTCGATGACGCCGGGTACAACGACGACGTCACCGCCGACCGCGGCACCGTCACCGTGACCGGCGACACGCTGACCTGGACCGGTGGCGTGCCCCGCGGTGAATCCGTCACCATCCGCTACACGGTGACGGTCGACGCCGGCGTCCAGAAGGCGCTGCTGCGCAACGTCGCCTCCGGCACGGCCACGCCGCAGATCCCGGTCGACCCGGCCGACCCCGAGGGCCCGACGACCCCCGGGAAGCCGATCGTCCCGCCGACCGTGGAGACGAACCACCCGGTCGTCGACACCGGCTTCGAGGTCTCGAAGTCGGCCGACCCGGCCTCCGGCACCGCCGTTCGTGCGGGTGACACGATCACCTACACGATCTCCGGCGTCAACACGGGCAACACGACGCTCGACCCGGCGACGATCGTCGACGACCTGTCCGCAGTGCTCGCGCACGCCCAGTACGGCGGCGACGCGGCGGCCTCGACCGGTGCGATCGTCCTGAACGGCACCACGCTCACCTGGAG
>JBOGEI010000145.1:0-9904 GCA_050701935.1 Microbacterium sp. | reverse complement strand
ATGCGGCGGTGCTCCTCTAGCGTAAGGACGAGCTCGCGCGGCTGGAAGCGCTTCTCGGCGAGGTCCATCGAGGCGATGGCCGGGTGGTGCTCGTCGAGGGCCCCGCCGGAATCGAAAAGACCAGCCTGCTTCGCGCCGCGTTCGACATGGCCGCGGACATGGGCTTCATCGGTCTTCATGCCCGTGCGAGCGAACTCGAGCGCGACTTTGCGTACGGCTGCGTGCGGCAGCTGCTCGAGCCCTTCATTGCGAGAGCTTCTGATGCCGAACGTCGCCGCTTCTTTGCGGGCGCCGCAGCCCTTTCGCAAGCGCTGTTCGTGCCGACCAGCGGCCCGAACATCTCACCATCGGCCGATGGCTCGTTCTCGATGCTCCACGGGCTGTACTGGCTGCTGAACAACCTTGCCGACCAGGCGCCCGTCGCCCTTTCTGTCGACGACCTTCACTGGGCGGACGCGGAATCGCTGCGATTCGTCAATCACCTGGCCCCGCGTCTGGATGGCATCCCCCTCGCCGTGATCGCCTCCGTGCGCACCGGTGAGCAAGCTCTCGCCGGGCTTGACCGATTGGCTGGCGATCCCGACACCATGGTGTTACGCCCCGGACCACTCAGCACCGACGGGACGGCAGCGCTCTGTGAGCACCGGCTCGATTCCGGGGTGACGGATGACTTTGCCCTCGCATGTCGCGAGGCGACCGGCGGCAACCCGTTCTTCCTCGACGCGCTCTTGCGTGCAGTCAGAGAGGAGAAGATGGCTACGGACGCGAGCGGGGCCGCTCGGGTGCGACGTATGGGACCAGCAGCGGTTGCCCACGGTGTGCTGCTCCGACTGTCGGGCACCCCGGCGGCGACTGGCGCTCTCGTTCGGGCAGTTGCCGTGCTCGGCGACGGGGCCGCACTCGGCGAAGCGGCCGCTCTGGCAGAGGTCGATCGACAACAAGCAGCGACTGCCGCCGACCTTCTGGCCGCGCTGGGACTCCTGTCGCCCGGAGGAGCCCTGGAATTCGTGCACCCCATCGTGCGCGAAGCCGTCTACGCCGACATGGGCTCGCACGAACGCTCCGCAGCTCACGCCCGAGCTGCCGAAGTCCTCGCCGCGACCGACGCGTCCGAGGAACGCATCGCCGCCCAGGTCGCCGAGGCCGAACCCGCCGGCGACGCAGAGCGCGTCGAGCTTTTGCGACGCGTCGCCGGGCACGCCCTTGCGAAGGGCGCTCCCGACGCGGCCGTTGCGTGGCTCCGACGAGCGCTGGCGGAACCGCCTCCTTCGGGCGCGCGTGCGGCGGTGCTCCTCGAGCTCGGCTCGGCCGAGTTCCGTCTCGGCGCGCCGCAGTCGGTGGACCACCTCAGGGCAGCGGTGGAGCAGATCCGGGAGCCGGAGCTGCTCACGGCATCGACGCTCCAGCTCGCGAACGCGCTTGTCATGTCGGGAGACATCGACGGCGCAATCGGTGCGATCGAGGCGGCGATCGACCTTGTGGAACCGCACGACAGGGAGCGGGCTCTCCTGCTCGAGGCGGAGCTCGCTGCCAATGCCACGCTGGGCAGGCCCGAGGCCCGCGTTGCGGCGGCGAGCAGGCTGGAGCGGCACGCCGACCTCGAGGGAGGGACACCTGGCGAGCGTGTGGTGCTGGCGAGTCTTGCGTTCGAGCGCGCGAGGGCCAGCGAGTCCGCTAGCGAAGCGGTGGTGTACATCGAACGAGCGCTCTTGGGCGGCCGGCTCGCTCTTGAACACGAGTCGGACGTCGTCGGTACTTTCTATACGCTCGTGAGGGGGTTGCTTGCGACGGACGCGCTGGACCTCGCCCAGTCGTGCCTGGAACAGGCACTAGCTGACGCACAGCGCCGAGCATCGATTCCCCCTCAGGGGTATCTAGTCGCCCATCGGGGATGGGTCTCCTTCCGGCGGGGTGCCGTGGCGCAAGCGGAGGCCGACGCGCGAACGGCCTTCGAGTTGTTCACCGCTCACGGCATGCAGCAAGGTGTGAGGAGGTTCGCCCTGGCCCCCCTTATCGAGGCGTTGATCGAGGGGGGCGAGGTCGAAGCCGCCGAGCGGGCGCTCAGCGACAGCGGCCTCGGCGAGGGCATCCCGCCCGGAATGCCCAACAACGACCTGCTCAAAGCGCGTGGCCTACTACGCGTCGCCCAGGGCTTCACTGACCAGGGAGTAGCCGACCTGATCGAGTTCGGCCGCCGGGACGAGCTCTTCGGAGACGCCAACCCGATCGCCTCGCGGTGGCGCTCACAAGCTTCGCTCGCGCTCGCCGCTGCGGGAGACGGCGAACGGGCGCACAGCATGGCTTCTGATGATCTCGAGCGCGCCACGCGCTGGGGTGCAGCGAGCGGGATCGGCATAGCGCTGCGCGCGATCGCATTGGTCGAAGACGGCACGAGATCTGTGGATCGCCTGCGAGAAGCTGTTGACATGCTGGAGGATTCGCCGGCACGTCTCGAACATGCTCGCGCGTTCACCGATCTGGGCGCCGCATTGCGCCGTGTCAACCGTCGTACCGAGGCGCGGAGCGTGCTCCAGGACGGGCTCGATCTTTCCGTGCGCTGCGGCGCGCGTGCACTCGCCGCGCGCGCGCGGACGGAGCTGCGCGCCGCCGGGGGACGTTCGAGCGACCCGGCGGGCACCGGCTTGGAACAACTGACCGCCTCCGAGCGCCGCGTCGCCGAGCTGGCAGCCGAAGGCCACAGCAACCCCGAGATCGCCCAATCGCTGTTCGTGACGCGAAAGACCGTTGAGACCCACCTCGGCAGCGTTTACCGCAAGCTCGCCATCTCGCGCCGCGGTCAGCTCCACCGAGCGCTGGCCGAAGCCTCGTAGGCGATCGGCGGCCACCCGCCGGAGGCGTCCCCGCATCGAGGATCAGGGACCGATTTCGGGGAGTTCCCCGACGCCGTCGCCGCGACGTCCACGTACCGTCGGCATCAGAGTCACGAAACCGCGGAGGCCAGCATGAGTCACGAGAAGATAACGACCATGCAAACAATCAGCCCGCAAGAAGCCGCCCGACCGGAGACCGGCGATCGACACGGCCCGGCCGATTCAGTGGCGACACGGTCGAAGGTCCTTCAGTGGGAGTCGGTGGCCTGGGTCGTCGTCGGTGCGGCGTGGATCGTCTCGGCGTGGCCCGGTCGTCTCGTCGATTGGGACGGCGTGCCCATGGCCGCGTTGACAGGACTGGGCGTCGTCGATGCCTACGCGCAGAGCGGCCTGTGGCTCGAGCTCTCGACCAACGATCTCGAGGCAGCCACCGAGCGACTGGGTGCCGCCGGCATCCATCCACGGGACGAGATCGAGCCGATCATTCCCGGTGGGCGAACCCACTGGGTCAGGAATCCGGCCGGGATCGTGCATCTTCTTGCTGCCGTCGAGTCCGAAGAGGCCTAACGCGTCGAACGCCATCACCCGGGAGGAAGCACCATGCGACCCATCGTCAACTCCACGTTTGTCAGCCTCGACGGCGTGATCAACCACATGGAGGCCTGGCACTTCGACTACGTCGACGACGAGTTGGGCGCCATCGCCCGCGACCAGCTGTTCACCAGCGACGCCATGCTCATGGGGCGCGCGACGTACGAAAGCTACGCCGGGGTCTGGCCGAGCCGGAGCGACGAGTACGCCGACCGGATCAACACCATCCCCAAGTACGTGGTCTCGACGACGTTGACCGCGCCGGAGTGGGAGAACACGACCGTCATCAGCGGAGACATGGTCGACGAGGCCCGCGCCCTGAAGGCACGTGACGGCCAAGGCATCCTGATGCACGGCTACGGCCCGGTCGCCAAGACGCTGCTGCGCGAGGGGCTGCTGGACGAGCTCCATCTGTGGGTCCACCCTGCGTTCGCTGGTGTCGGCGAGGGCGACGACCTGCTCCTCGAGCCCGGCCTCAAGACGACGCTGCAGCTGACGGGCACCCAGACCCTGCAGTCCGGAATCGTGCTCCTCTCGTACCGGACGCAGGCCACGTGAGGAGACCGCCCGAAGGCGTGCCATGGGCAAGCTGATCTATTCGGTGATCGCGTCCCTCGACGGCTACATCGCGGACGAGGACGGCAACTTCGACTGGGCCGAGCCAGACGAGGAGGTGCACGCCTTCATCAACGACCTCGAACGGCCGGTCGGCACCTACCTCTAGGGCGCCGGATGTACGAGGTGACGGCGTCCGCCTGGCGCTCGAACTCCACGACGTTCGCCGGTTCGACAGCGGCGTCGTGTACCTCGACTACCGCACCAGGGCCTGAGGTCTCCGGAGCCACCTTGTGACAGCGGTCACAAACGGAAGATGCACGACTGCGATGACCTTGTCCCGGGTACGCGGTCGTAGACGAGAAGCCGCATCCCCAGCGGCCGCTCGAAGGAGGACGGCATTGGATTCGCGTCTCGCCCTCGCCATCGAGGCCTCCGGCCTGAGGAAGTCGTTCGGGTCGACGAAGGCCGTCTGCGGCGTCGACCTCACCGTGCGCACCGGGACCGTCTACGGATTCCTCGGGCCCAACGGCGCCGGCAAGACCACCACGATCAAGATGCTCGCCACGCTCCTCGAGCCCGACGAGGGCACGGCGTGCGTGCTCGGCCACGACGTCGTGCGCGAGGCCGACGCGGTGCGCCAGCGCGTCAGCATGACCGGGCAGTACGCGTCCGTCGACGAACAGCTCACCGGCCGGGAGAATCTGGTGCTGCTCGGACGCCTGCTCGGGTACAAGAGCGCAGAGGCCAAGTCTCGGGCCGACGAGCTGCTCGCGGCCTTCGACCTCACGGAGGCGGGTGGCCGGCAGGTCGAGACCTACTCCGGCGGTATGCGGCGCAAGCTCGACGTCGCCGGCAGCATCGTCGCCACCCCCGACCTGATGTTCCTCGACGAGCCGACGACCGGTCTCGACCCGCGCAGTCGCACGCAAGTGTGGGACATCGTGCGCACGCTCGTGCGGCAGGGCACGACGGTGCTGCTCACGACGCAGTACCTCGACGAGGCCGATCAGCTCGCGGACCGCATCGCCGTCGTCGACCACGGCACGGTCATCGCCGAGGGCACCAGCGGCGAGCTGAAGGCCTCGGTCGGTGCGGGCGCGCTGCACGTGCGCGTGCGCGACGCGGAACAGCGCGAAGAGGGTCAGCAGCTCCTGTCGCGGACGCTGGGCGTTCCGGTGCACTGTGACTCCGACCCGGTGTCGCTGACGGCGTCGGTCTCAGACCCGGAGCGGGTCGCACGGGCCCTCACGGAGCTGTCTCGCGCCGACGTGGGCGTGGCCGAGTTCGCGCTCGGCCAGCCGAGTCTGGACGAGGTGTTCTTCGCCCTGACCGGCCGGCCGGCCGAAGGCAGCGAGACGGATGAGGACGCGGCCAAGGACGATGAGGAGGACGCGGCATGACTGGCACGATGCAAGCGGCGCTCTCGACGCGCACCCGGCCCGACGCGCCGGGGCCGCTCTCGGCGTCGCTCACTTTCGGGTGGCGGGCGCTGCTGAAGGTCAAGCACGTTCCCCAGCAGCTCCTCGACGTCACCGCGTTCCCGATCATGTTCACGCTGCTCTTCACGTACCTCTTCGGCGGCGCGCTGGAGGGGTCGACGAGCGCGTATGCGCAGTTCGCCATCCCGGGCATCCTCGTGCAGACGGTGGCGTTCATCACCATGTACACGGGCGTGGCGTTGAACACCGACATCTCGAAGGGGGTCTTCGACCGCTTTCGGTCGCTGCCCATCTGGCGCACCTCCGTGCTTGCGGGCGCGCTCTTCGCCGATCTCGTGCGGTACGCGTTTGCGGCGATGGTCGTGTTCGTGCTCGGCGTCGCCCTGGGCTTCCGTCCCGACGGCGGTGTGGTCGGTGTGCTACTGGCCTTCCTGCTCATGCTGGTCTTCGCCTTGAGCCTGACGACGATCTGGACGATCTTCGGCTTGACGCTGCGCACGCCGGAGTCGGTCATGCAGACCAGCATCATGATCCTGTTCCCCTTGGTGTTCACGACGAACATCTGGGTGTCGGAGAGCACGATGCCGGGCTGGCTCCAGGCAGTGGTCAAGGTCAACCCGGTCACCAGAGTGGTGATCGCGGTTCGCGATCTGATGGGAGGGTCGGCGTCGGCCGGCGACATCGGATGGGCGTTCCTGGCGTGCGCCGCCATCTTCGTGATCTTCACGCCGATCACGATGCGTCTCTACAACCGGAAGCTCCGGACGTAGCTCGGCTGCAGCATCGCGTGGGCGAGGTGATAGATCCCAAAGACGTTCGTCAGACTGCGCTTCCCCCGCTTCTCCGGACAGGGTTGGTGTGTGATCGATCTCGCGATGATGCTCGTCGGCGGGTCTGGGAGTGCTGGCCCCTCGACTCAGCCGCAAGGCTCAACCCGGTCCTTCTTCGTATTACGACAATGGCGTGTGGAGATCCGCCGATCCGCGAGACGGCACCGCATCCTCGACGAGGTCATCGCCCACGCGATCGAGCACGTCTCGTGGTCGTCGACCTGGAGCCCGAGGCTGATCCGCCCCGGGTGCTGGCCATCGGTCCGGTCCCGGCGGGAATCTGCTCGAGATCATCTGGCTCGAATTCACCGAGCGAGCACCCGTTGTGATCCATGCGATGCCGCTGCGATCAAGGTTCTACGACCTGCTCCCGGGCCGGGAGGGCGAATCATGAGCAAGCCGAAGACCTATCGGACGCCCGGCGGCCGAAGGCTCACGGACGCGGACCTCGACGCGATCGCCGAGGAGGTCGAGCACAAGGACTACGACGTCGAGGAGCTCAAGACCCGACGGCGACGGCCGCTGATCGGATCTGCCCCGGCCGAGGTCGTTCCCGTGCGCCTCGAGCCAGAGCTCAACCGCGCCGTCGACGAGCACGCCGAGGCGGAGCATCTCTCGGCGAGTGAGGTCATCCGTCGGGCGCTGCGCAAGTACCTCGACGTTGCCTGAGCTGACTCGACCGGCCGTCTCCCCCCGGAGCGCGTGACCGCACGCGGCCCGTTTCTTGCTACTCCAATGCAGCGGACTCCAGCGCTTGCAGCGGTCTCCAGCGGAAGTCGGCATCACCTTGCCAAGGTGAGGGTCGCGGGTTCGAATCCCGTCGTCCGCTCCGCCGTCGTCCGCTCCACCGTCGGCCGCTCCCGCAAGGCGACCTGCTACTCGCTGAGGAGGCCGGTTGTTACAAGGTGCAGTTGTCGACGCGCAAGCAGAGCGCAGTCACCCACGCTTTCTATGGCGCGCTCGGGTTCGAGGCCACTGCGGAAGGTTCCCGCCGCTACTTCGATGCGGCCGTGTCGTCGTCCTGATCATGATGCGTGACGGGCAGTCAAGGGATCCCAGAACTCGGGCCCGGTCGAACCTTACGAGCTCCGCACGCCTTCCATCACGCACACCGTGCCGGTGGGCACAATGTGTTGGAGGGTGAAGCCGGAGCGTTCGTAGAGCGAACGGAACTCGGCCTCCGACCGCTGGCGACCGCCGGTGTTAACGAGCATGTTGACGTCGTTGGCGGCGGCGCCACGGCTCTCGAGCGACCGGTCGATCCGCTCCGGGTAGACCCCCTCGATGATCAGCAGCTTCGCGTCGGGACCCATAGCGCGGCTGCAGTTGCGCAGAACGGTGGTCGCCCGCTCGTCGTCCCAGTCGTGGATGACGTGCTTCAGCAGATACGCGTCTCCACCGGACGGGACCTCCTGGAAGAAGTCGCCACCGACTGCACGGCAACGGTCGACCAGGCCGGCAGCGGCGATCTCCTTGATGGCCCGAGTGGCGACCTGGGGGAGATCGAAGACAACGCCGTCGAGATGAGAGTGCGCCGACAGCAGGCCGATAACCAGCGTGCCGTTCCCGCCCCCGACGTCGACGACCGTGCGCAATGACGAAAAGTCGTAGGTCGCGGCGACGGCCATCGCGGTCATACGAGTTCCGGCCGCCATGGCGGCGTCGAAGGTGGCCGCGTCCTCAGGGTTCGCCCGGATCTCGGCGAAGGCATCGGTTGCGCCCCGCTTGCGGAACGCGGGCTCGCCCTGTGCGGACGCAGTACTCGAGCTCTTTCCAGGAGTCCTGGATGCCGACGCCGGCGAACAATAGGACCATGTCGCGGGCGGTCTGAGGTCTGTCGCGGCGCAGGCTGTCGCTCAGCGGCGTCAACGCGAACTTTCCTTCCTCGTTCTCGTCGAAGACGCCCACGCTGACCAGGAGGCGCATCACTCTTCGCAGCGCACCAGCGTCCGTCTCGGTCGCAGCGGCGAGATCGTCGGCACCGCGCGGTCCCCCTCCGAGCTGGTCGGCGATGCCGAGCTTCGCCGCCAGGGCCAGCGCTCGTGATACGTAATGGCCGATCGCCAGGCGGTACAGCGCAAGCTGCGGGGGAAGCTCCGGGCGATCCTCACTCATGATCTCGCCTTCCGGTCCAGCCCATCGCTCCAGGTCAAGAAGCGCACAGGCCATGTCAACACCGCACCCGCCCCGGCGCCAGTGCTACTCCATCTGCTAATCCAATGCAGCGAACTCGAGCTGCTCCAGCGGTCTCCAGCGGAAGCCGCGCCGTACTGACCTCGACTCCAGCGGTTCCACCGGTCTCCAGCGGAACATGACCTCACCTTGCCTAGGTGAGGTCGCGGGTTCGAATCCCGTCGTCCGCTCCAAGGAGGTTCAAGGTGCCTCCGGATCTGCGCCGGTGGTCAGGGGCCGTCCGGGCGCGCATCGAAGCATTTGTCGCACAACCCGAAGATCACATCGTTCTCGACCCTCGGGTGGAAATCCGCACCCGGCGGTGGGGCGGGCAGGTTGACGATCCTGCCGCAGTGCTCGCAGTATGCATGCGCGTGATCAACTGGTTCGGCCTCGACCCGCGCACCGCCCGGCAGATGCAGGAGACGCACCAACCCCATTTGCTCGAGCAGGTGCACGGCCCCGTACACCGTCCGTAGGGTGGTGCTCGGCATCTGCTCTGCAACCCGCTCGAACAACGCGTGGATGCTCATGTGGGCCGGACCCGCGTGGATGGCGTTCCACGTGGTGAGGCGCTGCGACGTCACGCGCAGGCCACGACGTGCCAAGTGCCCAAAACGAGCAGCGCTTCGTGCTCGGGCCTCCGTCGATCCGATGGACCGGGTACCGCAGTCACGTTCATCGCGAGCGATACGCGGCCGGACCTGCGCCCTTCGTTACTGCGCGGCTGAGATGCAGCGCGGGCAGTACCCCTGGAACAGGACGTCGCGGCTGACGAGTTGGTAGCCGAACCGCTGCGATCGGGGGAGCTCGACGCTGTCTTCGCCGACGGGGTACACATCGCGAAGCTCGCCGCATCTCAGGCACACCAGGTGGTGGTGCGGCTGCTCGACGTTGGGGTCGTAGCGGATCGGTCCGGGACCGGCGTCGACCTGCTGCACCTCGCCCATGGCGACCATCTCGTTGAGCGTGTTGTACACGGTGGCCAGACTCACCTCGGGCAACCGGCCTCGGGCGATCCCGAGCACCTCCTCCGCGGTGAGGTGCACGTGGTCTCCCTCGAGCGCCAGCGCGATCACCCGCCGCTGGGGCGTGATACGCCACTGCCGCGCCCGCAAGCGTTCGAGCAGGGCCATGCCGTTCATTTCGAACCGTGTAAGCCGTCGACACCAATCAAACTTCGACTGAAAGTAGACCTTGAACGATTCTAAGTCCAGAGGTAGCTTTTTCTGAGACAGATCTGGGCGGGGTGGCAACAGCAATGAGCCATCAGAAGGAAGCAGCCAAAAAGGAGTAGGGCCGACATGCCTGATCGCAGCGAAAGCGAAAGCCCTCAAATCCCCTCCCCGACTCCCAAGGTGACGCGGCCCAGGTCGAACCGGGACTGGTGGCCGGATCAGCTGGACCTGTCGGTTCTCCACCAGCACTCGCCCGGGTTCGATCCGATGGGCGCGGACTTCGACTACGCAGAGGAGTTCAAGAC
>JBOGEI010000144.1:0-9905 GCA_050701935.1 Microbacterium sp. | reverse complement strand
TCTCTCCGCCCGGCCCACCCCTTCGCCATGTCAGTCCCCGATGCGCACGAACTGCGCCGCGCTGACACGGTGGATGCTGGTGTTGCGGACCTCGAGCCGCACGGCTCCGGTCGCACCGGCCGCATAACGGAACGAGCCCAGCGAGCGCCAGGCCGCCGCGCCCTGCGTCTGGTCCACGATCACCTCGGAGCTGCCGTTCTGATGCTCGACGACGTAGGCAGCCGAGGTCGTGGTCGTCGGGTTCGTCGGGTACCAGACCGAGACCCGGTAGAGCCCCGCATGCGGAAGATCGACGTTCCACGTCACGGTGCTGCCCACGGAGTCCGAGTCGCTGTAGCGCGTGCGCGTGCCGTTCCAGCCCGAGAGCCCGCTCGGGTACCAGTTGCCCGATTCCAGGTAGCCCGGCCACGGTGACTGCGTGTGGGCGATCACGCCCTCATCGGCGACGCGCACGAGCACTCCCCGGCGCAGCGTCTGATCCAGGCGCGCCTCGAATCGGGTCGACGATCCCGGTGCGACACCGGAACCCGCAGTCACCGTCCAGGTGTGGGTCAGGTCCGACCTCGGCGGCACGGTGATCGTCGTGCTCTGCTGCCCGACGCTCCACCCCGTGAGGCCGTAGAGGGCGAGAGTTCCCTGCAACGGGGTCACCCCGGTGTTGATGACGAGCGCCGTCAGCTTCGCGACCGCACCGGGGCCGCTGACGATCTCGACGTCGGAGGTCAGTGACACCAGACGGCGACGGTCGATCACCTCGATCGCGGCGGGGCGCAGCGTCACGGGGTCCATGCCCGGGGCCGTCAGCTTCGCCTTCACCTCGACCTCGCCCAGCGCTGCGGCGGTCGCGATGACGGCCGCGGATTCCACCCGCGCCGAGCCCTGCGCGGGAACGGAGATGGCCGGGACGGCACCGTCGAGGCTCCAGCCCGATGGCAGTGTCACCATCACGGTGCCGGCGACCGGGTCGTCGGTCGCATTGCGCACTTCGATGATCAGCGGAACCCGGTCCCCCGCGGTTCCGGTCGCCTGCGCGATGACGTCGCCCGCCAGCCCGGGGTTCGCGCCGCTGATCCGTGCGGGAAGCCGCAGCGTGACTTCGGGCGTCGTCGATCCCCCCGAGGTGATCGTGTATCTGAAGGTCTTGGTGAGGTCGTCGACCGGGATCGTCCATTCGAACGGATATGCCTTCTGCGGTGCCTGCTGCACCGGCTGCGTGCCGATGCGGTACGACAGCGTCGCCTGCTGCTCGGTATCGATCTGCACATAGGCGTCGTAGCCCTGCCCGTCGGGTCGGACCAGGAGCATTCCCCGCGCGAGACCGTACTCGGTCGCGGGGTCCGAGTCGATCTCGTGGAAGCTGTCACGACCGTGATCGACGATGTCGTCGAACGGCAGCCCCGGCCGCTGCACGCTCACGTCGCGCACGACGAGGGCGACCAGTCCGCGGGCGGGCACCGTGACGGTGACGCGACCGTTCTGGGCTGCCGAGGTCGAGCGGGCGCCGTTCGCGGCCACCACTTCGACCGCGGTCGACGAGCTGCGGGGAAGGCCGGTGAGCGCGGTGGACAGGTCGACGACCACCTGCTGCGGGGTGCCGGCGGAGTTGGTGAGGCTGAGGTACAGGGCGCCGTTGCCGACCCCGCCGATCCAGTTGACCAGCGGGTTGTCGACCCCGATGAGCCCCTCGGGGAAGTACGGCCAGACGCCGTCCTCGCCGAAGAACGCTCCGGGCGCATGCCCGTACGCGAAGAACTTGAAGTAGGCGAAGTCCGCCTCGAACACGTGCGGGAACTCGATCGCGCCACCGCTTCGATAGAAGCTCTCGCTGATCAGGTAGTCCATCGCGAGTCCGAGCTGAGCGGGAGCGTGATGGAAGTAGTACCCGGTGATCCCCACCGGTCCACTCGTCGCGAAGTCGGGCTTCATATGCGCGACCTGGAACTGGCGCCCGTAATAGCCGGGATAGGTCGTGAACCGCCCGATCACCATGTTGTGCGCGATGTCGGCGAGCAGTTCATCCCCGGTGTGATGCGCCAGACGCAGCAAGGCTCCGGCCCAGCACGGATTGAACACATACCCACCACCCGGGTTCGTCAAGGTACTGACGCCGAGCTTGAACGACGACAGCGCCTCGAACGTCAAGCCGGAAGGTGACACGTACCAGGCCGGCACCGTCTCCGCAGGCACGTTCGTCGTCGGGTACGACGGCAATGACGAGCGCGACTCCCAGTCGTACTGCTGCTTGATCACCGACCCGACAGGCACGGTGACGTTCGTGTCGGGGACTGGACGCACCGCGGTCTGCGTGATGAAGCGCTGCACCTCGCGATAGGCCCCGTCGAGGAACTCGGCCTCGCCCGTTGCCTCGAACATCTCCAGGAGGTCGACCCAGTACTTGGAGAAGCTGTACGCGAAGCCTCCCGGCGGCTGACCGTTGCTGCGATACGGCGTGAGGATCTGCTCCTGCGAGTACCGCCGGGCGATCAGGGTGGCCTCCGTCAGATAGGCGGGATCCCCCGTGACCCGGTAGGTCGCCAGCGCATTGGAGAACGGCGCCCTGCTCTGGCCGACGACACCCGCCTTGGTCGCCTGCACCGCGAGCCGCTGGATGCCGGCGTTGCGGCCGTGGGTGAGCTGGTAGAGCGATGCGAGGTTCACCGCATCGGTGGGGATCTTCCCGATCCGGTACTGCGTCTTGTCGTTGTAGACCGGGCTGCCGATCATCGGCGTGTGCCCGATGCCCTTTCGGGAGAGCTGGTACTCCACGAGCGGACGCGCGCGACGCTCGTAGAGCGTGCTGTCGGCGGTCCCGGTCAGATAGTGCGCCGCGAGCACGACACCGCTCGCCGCCGCGCGGACAGCGTCTTCGTTCTCGACGTCGACGAATCCCTTGGCACGGTTCCACCAGCCCGAGTACGACGGCACGTAGTCGACGGAATCGTCACCACCCGGCTCGACCGCGATCAGAGCGGTCATCGCGTGCACCGCATCGGTCAGCGATCGGTCGTAGACGTTGCGCCGATAGGCGGTGAGGCCGTACTCGTTCCGACACAGCTGCGCGTAGGTGCCGTACAGGGTGTCGGCGCGAGCAGCGATGCCGAAGGCGAAGCCCCGCTGCTGCCCGACCGTCATGGCCGTGCGCAGACCCGGCTGCGGCGAGTACATCGACGGCACGATGTCGAGGCTGTCGTTGCGCAGGCTCATGCCGTACGGCTGCCGGTCCGACATGAGCTGCCGCTCGTGCACGAACTCGGCCACCTCCGACGGCAAGTACACGCCCGAGGTGACGGCGACGTCGCCCACCGAGTACTGCGTCAGCGCCATCGGAGCGAAGAGCTCCCAGGCCCCCAGGGGCGCGGAGCCGTCCAGCACCGAGAGTGCGTGCTGGTACGAACCGCACAGCACCTCGTCGAGGTCGTCGAAAGACTTCGTGTCCTGGCTCTGGTAGCCCACGATGTAGTCGCCGGCGGTCTTGGCCGTGACCACGTAGTGCGCCTCGGGGTTGGCGCCCTCCAGCCTCCAGCGCACGACCAGATCGACGTCATCGGTGCTCGTGGTCAGCTCGATCGCCTGTGGCCCGAGCACCTGGAACGATGTGAATCCGAGCCAGCTGGGCGTGAGCGGGCCGTACAGCTCCGGCGCGCTCCCCGTCGGCAGGGTCCCTTCCAGCACGAGCCACTGCTCGTCGAACCGGTGAGCCGGATCGGTGATCGCCAGCCAGCCGCCGTTGCGTTTGACCTCGAGGTCGCGCACGATGGTCGCCCCGCCGTCCCAGGTGGCCTGGAAGAACGTCATCCGATGGTTCTGTCCGACCAACTGGGCGACCTGGCTGAATGCGAGGTTCGGCTTGTCCAGACGGCGAAGGGCATCGCGGTACACGCCGCCCGGCGTGGTGAGTTCTGTCGCCGCGGCAGGAGCCGAGCCGTAGGGTGAGCCGAGCACCGGGGGAAGAACCCCGGCGATCACCAGCATGCGCAGCACGGAGCGGCGGCTCCACAGCAGGGGGTTCTCTTCGGCTCCATCGCCGGCTATTGAATCCATGATCCACATACTGCAATTCATATGCGATCATGTCAATGGATCCGTCCCACCGGTCTCCGGCACGGTCCCCGCACGCGGCGCCGGTAACGTCGAAGGGGCGACCCCCTCAGAAAGGAAGCACGCGGTGACACAGCACCCTCCCGAGGAGCTGACGGAGTACTCGTTGGGCGCTCTGCTGAGCACGCCGACGCCACCGAAGGAACCCGATGACTTCGACGACTTCTGGCAGGCCACGTTCCGGGAGTTCGGCACCGGCCCCGTCGCGTGGGAGTTCGCTCAGGACATCACCCCCTCCCGGACGCATCGCATCGCCGAGATCCGCTTCCATTCCTCCGCCGAGGAGCAGGCCGTCGCCTATGCGATGGTGCCGCACTCGATCACCGATGTGCGTCGGGGGCTCGTCGTCGGGCACGGCTACGGCGGTCGCACCGGTCCCGATCTCGACCGCGTGCCCGCCGACACCGCAGCGATCTTCCCGGTCGCACCCGGCACGCATACGGGCACTCCCAGCCGCTTCCCCGCCCTTCCCGACGAACACGTGCTCGCCGGCATTGCCCACCGCGACACGTACTCTCACCGCTTCAGCGCGGCGGACATCTGGCGCGCGGCGACCGTCCTCATCGACATGGTGCCCATGGTGGCCGGAGCTCTCGATTTCAGCGGGGGCAGCTTCGGCGGCGGGATCGGGGCGATGGCACTCCCCTGGGACGCACGGTTCCGCCGTGCCGCTCTGGACGTACCGAGCTTCGGCGATCACGGTGTGCGCCTGACGCGGCCGTGCACCGGCAGCGGGGAGGCCGTGCGCCAGCACCTGCACAGTCACCCCGAGGTGCGCCCCGTGCTCGACTACTTCGATGCGGCGATCGCAGCGCGACGCCTGCGCATTCCCGTGCACGTCAGCGCAGCCGTACTCGATCCGGCCGTCGATCCTCGAGGACAGTTCGCGGTCTACCACGCCCTCAACGGACCGCGGCGCCTCGGTGTGCGCGCGAACGGACACCTGGCCGGTCCTATCGGCGAGCTGTCTGATCGACTCGCGCTTCAGGACGGCATCGACTTCCTCGCCCTGCCCGATGAACGCCTCTCTGAAGTACTCTCAGACAACGCATAGCATTCTCCATAGAGATCACATAGGAGATTCCGCAGAATAGAGGCATGACCAGCGACCTGCCCGAACTGCGCCGTCCCGACGGCTCCCCCTTGCGCATCCTCGCCGTCGACGACGAGCAGATGCTGACCGACCTGCTCGCGATGGCGCTGCGCATGGAAGGCTGGGAGGTTCGAACCGCGTCCTCCGGGATGGAGGCTCTCCAGGTCGCGCGCGAGTTCGAGCCCGACGCACTCGTGCTGGACATCATGATGCCCGATCTCGACGGGATGTCGGTGCTCAAGCGACTCCGTGAAGCCGGCAACCTGGTCCCGGTCCTGTTCCTCACCGCGAAGGATGCTGTGGGCGATCGCGTCGCCGGCCTCACCGCGGGCGGCGACGACTACGTCACCAAACCGTTCAGCCTCGAAGAGGTGATCGCCCGACTGCGGGCGATCATCCGCCGCACCGGCCATGCCACCGCCGACGATGGCCAGTCGATCCTGCGGGTGGCCGACCTCACCCTCAACGAGGACAGTCACGAAGTGGTGCGCGACGGGACGGAGATCGAGCTCACCGCGACCGAGTTCGAGCTGCTGCGCTACCTCATGCGCAACGAGCGTCGGGTGCTGTCGAAGGCACAGATCCTCGACCGCGTGTGGAGCTACGACTTCGGCGGCAAGTCGTCGGTCGTCGAGCTGTACATCTCATACCTGCGCAAGAAGATCGATGCCGGACGCACTCCGCTCCTGCACACCGTCCGCGGCGTGGGGTACATGATCAAGGCCCCGCAGTGACCTCAGCGACGATGAAGAGGCGGCCGATGAGCCTTCAGACACGGCTGATGACCGCCGTGATCGGGTTCGTTTCGCTGATCCTCATCATCGTCGCCGTGATCACCAGCGCGACGCTGGGCAAGACCATGGAGGACCAGCTCGACCAGAAGCTGAACGAGGCCGCGCACAAAGTGGCGAACGTGACCTCAGCCATCGCTCCGTCATCCGCCACCGCGCAGAACATCCTGAAGACCCCCATCGCGCCATCGGCCGGGATGCTGCTTTTAGTCTCAAGTCAAGTGACCGGCTACAGCGGCGCCGTCGTGGCGAACACACCGGGAGACGAACTCACCGGCACTCTGCAACCGCTCAGCAGAGCGCAGTTGGCCGAGATCCTCGTCGCGTTGAAAGACACCTCGGTCGCCACCGTGGCACTCACTGACCTCGGTTCGTATCGGGTCATGGCTCTGCCCACGAACACCGGCGTCGTCGTGGTCACCGGCCTCCCCCGCGACGAGATCCAGAATCAGCTCACACAACTGCTCACGGTGATCGCACTCGCGACGATCGGCGGACTGATCCTGTTGGCCCTGACCACGGCCATCACCATCCGGGTGAGCCTGCGTCCGCTTCGTGCCGTGGCCATGACGGCGACCAGGGTCGCGAACCAGCAACTCGACCGTGGTGAGGTCTCCATCACGGAACGTGTTCCCGCCTCAGAAGCCGATCCGCGCACCGAGACCGGACTCGTCGGCGCCTCCCTGAACAAGCTGCTCGACCATGTGAACGCCTCGCTCGCCTCGCGGCAGAAGAACGAAGAGCGGATGCGCCGGTTCGTCGCCGACGCCAGTCACGAGCTGCGCACCCCTCTCGCCTCCATCCGCGGCTACTCGGAGCTGTCTCTGCGCGCGCTTCGCCAGACGAAGGAACCGTCGGAGCGCCCCGAGGTCATCGAGAGCACGACATCGTCGCTCGAGCGCATCCAGGCGCAGTCGCTGCGGATGACTCGACTCGTGGAAGACCTGCTGCTGCTCGCCCGACTCGACGAGGGACGCGAGCTGGTCTACAGCACGGTCGACCTCGCACAGCTGGCGCTCGAAAGCCTCTCTGATGCGCGCCCCACCGCAGTCGATCACCACTGGAGCATCGAAGTGCCGGACGAGCCCGTCACCATTGTCGGCGACGCCGGGCGGATGCATCAGGTGGTCGCGAACCTGCTCGCCAACGCGCGCACGCACACCCCGGCCGGCACGACCATCACGTTGAGCGTCGCGCAGGAAGGCGAAGAAGCGGTGCTGCGCGTGCACGACGACGGGCCGGGGATCGATCCCGCCATCCGCGACGAGCTGTTCGCCCGCTTCGCCAGGGGCGACTCCTCGCGGGCACGGCAGACCGGCGGGACCGGACTCGGGCTCGCGATCGCCAAGGCCATCGTCGAGGGCCATCACGGCTTCATCACCGTGTCCAGCGAGCCCGGTGACACGACCTTCACCGTCCGCATCCCGAAGAACCCGGCAGCGACCGCGGAAGACGTCGCGCCCGAAGCCTGACGAACCGGCACCCCCGCACCTTCACCCTCCGGCTCTCCCGCACTCCCAGCTCTCACCCCCCTGCTCTCACCCCCTGCCCTCCCGCCCCCCTGCAATTGTCGGGAGGATGCCCGCGGGGCAGCCCGAAAAGGCCGATTCCTCCCGACATGCGTGCCAACTCCCGACGGGTGGTCACAGGGACGGGCGCGGAACGGGACGCAGGCCGGTGTCACCCGCGCTCGCGCAAGCGCAGGACTGCCGCGACCACGGTTACTTCGACGGTCGGCCACGCACCTCATCGCCGCGCATGCGGCGGACGGAGGGCCCGACCGGATCAGTACCCGGCGAAGGCGTCGGTCGTGAGGCTGCGGGCCTTCTGCAGCGCGGGGGCGAGGTCGGCGATCAGTCGCGGCGGCCCGGAGATGAAGGCGTGACGCGTGACGAGGTCGGCGACGGCGCGCTCGAGCGTCTCCGCATCCAGACGCGCCCCCTGCGCCCAGCTCCAGTGCTCCGGCAGCCCGACCGGCTCGTCGCGGGTGAACACGACGGTGCGCACGCCCGTCGCCGCGAGCTCTTCGCGGAAGGCGAGCTCCGAGGCCTCGGATGCCACGTACACGAGCACCACGTCGCGCTGCTGCCCGGTCGCCTGCAACTGCCGCAGCTGCGACACGAAAGGCGTCACGCCGATACCTGCCGCCACCATGAGCACCGGCTGTTCGCCCCGCGGCAGGATGAAGTCGCCCCAGGTGCCGGTCACGGCGAAGGTCGCACCCGGCTCAGCCGCCGCCAACGCACGCTTGTAGCTCGAGGGATGCTTCTGGTCGCCGTTCTTGTAGGCGATTCGCAGCGTGGGCAGATCAGCCGGCGCGGATACGATGCTGAACTCCCGGCGGGTGCCTCGCGCGTCTGGGCGGTGATGCGGGACGTCGAGCTCGAGATACTGCCCCGGCAGGAAGCGAACACGCCCCCTGGCCCGGAAGGTCAGCTCCTGGGCGGTCGGGGTGACGAACTCGCGCCGCTCCAGCACGAGCCGCACCGATCCCCGCAACGCGAAGGCGAAGGCGACCAGGTTCCCGATCAGCAGCGCTCGCTCCTGGCCGAGAGTGAAGAGGCCCGCCACCGAGATCGGCCATCCGGCCAGAAGCCCGACCACCACGGCCACGACGAACTGCTGCCGTCGACGCGGCGGGAGGGTCAGCGGCTCCGAGAGCATGAACGCCCCGAGGAACAGGAACGGCGACTGGAGGACTGCGAACTGCAGGGCCGTCGCCGCGTCGAATGCGATGTCGAACTGCGCGGCCTGCACCGCCTGCCGCACCACTGAAGTGGCGAAGGCGACCAGCAGGAACACCAGGACGACCCGCACCTTCTCGGTACGCCACAGCACCGCGAGGCCGAGCACCGCCACGGGGAGGGTCAGAACCGGCGTGCCGACCCACCACGACGACGAGGTGCCCAGCCAATCGAAGGCCCCGAACGCGCCGAGGATCGAGACAACGGCGGCACCGAACGCTGCCGGGTTGAAGATGTGACGACCGCGCCATGCGATCAGATACTTCGAGACGCTCGCCACGACACCCGCCAGGGCGAGGCCGAGGAGCGCCCCCCACTCCACGCCCGGACGAAGGACGAACAGCAGGATCAGCGCGGTCACCAAGGACGACTCGATGCGCCATGGGAGCCTCAGGACGCGCTGCGCAACCGCATCGACAGCGGAGATGACGACCGCGAGCACGAGGAAAGAGATGACGAGCTCGAGCGGCGTCGGCGAGACGATCACGCCGAGCAGCGACAGCACGAAGGCGATGACCGCGAGGGCGATCAGCGCGAACAGCACCAGGCGGTACATCGACAACGAGCCCAGCACTGCGAGGACTCGCTGTCGTGCGGCGGCGAATGAGGTGATCACGTTTCCACTCTTCCCTAGTTCCGAGCTGCCGGGGATGACTCTCCTACGGCGATGAACAGTTCGGCCGGGCAGCCGGGCGAGCGCTGCACGCGTCCGTCGGTGCTCATCCGCACCCATTCGACGTTCCACGTCGCCGCGAGCTCGACACCGCCGTCGAAGAAGAGGGCGGTCGTCACGGCGTCCGCCGTCATCGCGTCGGGCGCCCAGGCCCAGGTCGCGGCCCACGTGCGCACGGGCATCCCGGTGCGGGCGTCGAGCACGTGATGCAGGCCGCTCCCCCATGCCCTCCGATTGATCGCCGAAGCGCACAGCGCCTGGTCGTGCACCTCGACCACCCCGATCGCCTTCGTCGGATCGTACGGATGCTCGAGTCCGATGCGCACACCGGCCCCTCGCAGCCGGATGTCGCCGCCCGCGTCGATCACGAGGTCTCCGGGCACGCGTGCCAGGACCGCCATCACGAGGTCGACGAGGCGTCCTTTGCCGAGCGCGCCGACGTCGATCAGCACGGGCGCTGCGGCAGTGACATCGGCATCCGTCCAGGACACGTCCTGTTCCCAGGC
>JBOGEI010000143.1:0-10067 GCA_050701935.1 Microbacterium sp. | reverse complement strand
CCCCACGATTCAACGTCAACGACACATCCCGCACCGCTTTCACGGGAGGATCCACCTCATACTCGATCGACACATTCCGCGCCGTCAGAACCGCTGTGTTCCCGGTCATGCGACCGCCCCTTCCCCACCGACACCACGACCGGCACGACGCGCCAGACGCTGGCGTCGCGCAGCCACCGGAACCAGGCGCAGCTTCGGATTCACGATCTCGTCGATCGCGAAGTTGATCAGAGACAATGCGGTCCCGATGAGGGCGATGATCAGACCGGGTGGCACGAACCACCACCAGGCACCGCTGCCCACGGCCTGCCCGGTCTGCGCGTCGTTCAGCACGGTGCCGAGCGTGATCGATCCCGTGGGTCCGAGGCCGAGGTACGACAGCCCCGCCTCACCGAGGACCGCGAAGATCACCCCGAAGATCAGCTGCGCAGCGAGCAGCGGGACGAGATTCGGGAGGATCTCGACGAAGATCACTCGCATCGGACGTTCCCCCGCGACGACGGAGGCGGCGACATAGTCCCTGGTACGCAGCGACCGCGCGGTGCCGCGAAGCACCACCGCAGACCCTGCCCACCCGGTGATGCCGAGCACGAGGGCCACCAGCAGCGAGCTGCGGGCGAGATCGCCGAGCCCCTCGGTGTGCTGGACGTACGCCGCGATCACCATGACCAGCGGGAGGCCGGGGATCACGAGCATGATGTTCGTGGCCAGCATCAGGGTCTCATCGAGGGCACCGCCGAAGTACCCGGCGAGCACACCGAACACCAGGGCGAGGAACAGCGCCACGACGCCCGCGACCGCGCCGACGAAGAGCGAGCCCTGGGTTCCGGTCGCGACCTGGGCGAGCACGTCGAAGCCCAGCTTGGTGGTCCCGAGCGGATGCTCGAGGCTTGGCGGGAGCAACGGATCGAAGCTCGCATCGCGCGGATCGCCGAGGAACAGCGGCCCTATCAGTCCGAAGAGCACGATCGCCCCGAGCATGATCGCTCCTGTGAGGAGCTTGCCGGAGACTCGCGGAAATCCGCCTCGCAGTCTTAGCGTCCGCGCGACCGCCACGGCGTGTGTCGACTCGGACGGGGAAACGATCAGATCAGCCATCGCGGCGCACTCTCGGGTCGATGAAGCCGTAGAGGAGGTCGATGAGGAAGTTCGCCGCCAGAACCGTGAGGGTGATGACGAGGAACACTCCCTGCATCAGGGCGTAGTCGAGGCCTTGCACCGACTGGATCATCAGCTTGCCGAGACCCGGATAGCTGAAGACCTGTTCAGTGACGATGGAACCTGCGACGACGAATCCGAGCGCGATGCCGAATCCGGCCAGGCTCGGGATCGAGGCGTTGCGCGCCGCGTAGGCCGTGCGGATGCGCGAGGGCCGCAGCCCCTTGGCCTCGGCGGTGAGTACATAGTCTTCCGACATCGTCTGCACCATCATGTTGCGCATCCCCAGCAACCATCCGCCGACGGATGAGATCACGATCGTCGCTGCGGGCAGCAGGGCGTGCACGAACGCACTGGCGAAGAAGGCCGGCGTCCATTCCGGCCCCGCCGGGAACTCGAAGACGTCGTACCCGCCGATGATCGGCAATAACCCCAACTGCACCGAGAACACAGCGACGAGCACCAGCGCGAGCCAGAAGTACGGGATCGACTGCAGGAACGTGGTGATCGGCACGAGCTGGTCGACCCAGGTCCCTCGGAACCAGCCGACCCATGCCCCGGCGATGATCCCGAGGACGAAGGAGATGATGGTGGCTGCTCCGACGAGCGTCACCGTCCACGGCAGAGCCGCGGCGATGAGCTCGCCCACCGGGGCCGGGTATCGGGTCGACGAGACCCCGAGATCACCGTGCAGCAACCGGCCCCAGTAGGCGAGGTACTGATCCCACAGCGTCGATCCCTTCTCCGCACCGAGGATGGAGGTGATCGCCTTGATCGTCTCCTCGGACAGCGGCCTGCCCCCGTTCGCACGCCGGAGCTTGCCCAGCATGATCGCTGCGGGGTCGCCGGGGAGCAGCCGCGGCAGCAGGAAGTTGAGGGAGATGGCGGCCCACAGCGTGATGATGTAGAACGCGATACGGCGCATCCAGAACTTCACGAGCCTCTCCTCTCGATGGATCGATCCATGGGTGCCGGCCCTACTTCTTGACCGGGCGGAGGTGGGTCAGGATGACGGCCGAAGCAGTCGACAGGTACGGCAGCGGCGCCGCGTACAGGTCGTCACCGGTCGGCCATCCCGTGAAGTCCGCCGTGTTGAAGAAGGACTGCGACGCGTTGAGGACCACCGGGATGTACGGCAGGTCGCGGGCGATCTCGGTCTGCACCACGGCGTAGGCCGCCTTCTTGATCGCCTCGTCCTGGGTCGCACCCGCCTGCTTCACGGCCTCGTCCACCGCGGGATTCGTGTAGCGGGAGTAGTTCTGCCCCTTGGTCGGCTCCTCGCCGACCTTGGCGGTCGCCGCCGTCGTGAAGTAATGGTCGTAGTTGGAGAACGGATCCGCGACCAAGGACTGCGTGATGCCGTACAGCGCGAGCTGGAACTCTCCGGTCGAGATCGGGGTCCAGTACTCGGCTTCCGAGACGGTCCGTGCATTCACCCGGATGCCGGCCTTCGCCGCCTGCGCGCTGATGAGCTTGGCGGCATCGTTGTAGTCGGTCCAGCCATCGGGCGAGAACAGGTCGAGTTCGATCGCCGTGCCCTCCTTGCCGTAGAAGCCGTCATCGCCCTTGGTGTACCCGGCAGCTTCGAGGATCCCTTCTGCCGACGCGGCGTCGGGCTCCTGCGGACTGAGAGCGAGTGAGGGGTCGCTCAGCCACTTCTCATCGCGCGGGAGCAGGGCGAAGCTCGGCGATGCCTCACCGGAGAGTCCGGCGAACGCCTTGCTGCTGATGGCGCCACGGTCGATCGCGACGTTCAGCGCCTGGCGCACGGCCGGGTCAGTCTGCGCACCCGTGCACCCCATCGAGGTGTCGGAGCAGGTCATGATCACGGTGGGGTCCTGCTGCTGGTTCATGGTGCTGATGCGCCCGTTGGAGGTGACTCCGTCGGGATTGGCGATGAACTGGCCCACCCAATCGAGCTTTCCGGTCTTCAGCAGGTCCTCCGACGACTGGTTGGAGTCGATCCCGATGTCCTGCACCTCCTTGATCGCAGGTGCGCCCTCACGGAAGAGCGGATTCGCCTCGAGCGTGTAGGCGGCGTCGGTGAACGACTTGAGCGTGTACGGTCCTGAGCCGACGGGCTTCGGGTTCGTCTCCGTCATGTAGTCGTCGATCTCGGACCAGATGTGCTTCGGGATGATCCAGGTCGAACCGAGGATCAACGAGGTGGCCGTGAACTTCGGCGACGAGTAGGTGACGACGACTGTGGTGCCGTCGGTGGCTTCCGCCGACACCATGTCAGGGTCGAGGTTCGAGCCGTAGCCGAGGCTGAACGCCACGTCTTCGGCCGTGAGGTCCTCGCCGTCGCTCCACTTGAGGTCCGGCTTGATGGTGATCGTCAGAACGGTGCCGTCGCCGTTGAACTCGTATGAGTCTCCGAGCATCCCGACCGGGGCGTCGTCCGAGAGCTGGTTGAAGAAGAACAGCGGCTCGTAGATGGCCCCGAAGGTCATGTGCGTCGCGGTGTCGACCGCGAACGGGTTGAAGTTGTTCGTGATCGGAGTCATCGACCCCGACCACATGCGGAGCGGGCGATCACCACCGGATGAGCTGCCACCGGCTGTGCAGCCGCCCAGTGCCAGGGCGAGCGCCGCGGCGCCGGCGACGAGAGGAAGGGTCTTCCTCCAGCGGTTGTCATGCATGGGAACCTCGTCTCAAGAGCTTCATTGCGGAAGTCGAGCAGGGCGGACGGGTATCCGCTCTGAGGCGAGGTTATAGTAAAGGCTCTTTCTAGTAAAGAGGTTTCTAGTTAATGGGTCGGACATGCGAATCGGCCTCCGCGCAAGCACGCGGAGGCCGATTCACCCAGCAGCCCCGGCCACGAGGCGACGGGGAAGGCCGGATCAATACCAGATGTCGAGCGACGGCGCCGGGAAGGCGACCATGGCGCGATCGAGCGCTTCGACCGCACTGGAATCGGCGGCGATCCGCCCCGCGCCGTGCAAGGACGCCGCACGGATCCCGCCCGCATACAGCGCCGACAGCGCCGACACGTCAAGAGTGATGTCCACCGCAGAGCCGTCGTCCACCGCATCGACCGTGGCGACGCCGGACGCATCCACGCGGAGGCGCCAGTCGCCGTTCGCGAAGCCCAGCGAGTCTTCCACCCGCAGCACGGTGTCGAGCGGGGCCGAGTACGTGCGTGCCGTCAGCGCAGCCGGAAGATCGAGGATGCGCAACCACCCGTGATCGTGCACCTCCTGCTTCACACCGCGCGTGTCGTGCACCATCCAGGGCAGCGGGTCATCGAGGGGGCGAAGGTCGGCGACGACCTCGTCGACGAGGTCGTGCTGCAAGGCGAAGCGCCACAGAGCAGCACGGGCGTCCACTGTCTCGGCCACGAGCAGACGCACGTCCAACCGGAACCGGAAGGTGCCTCCCGCCTCCCCGACCGTGTAGGCCAGGACTCCGCGCAGCACGCCGTCTTCGTCGAGGTATCGCACCCCGCGGGCCTGATCACGATCCGGGGTGGGCGCGACACCCGCGTACCCCTCCCAGCGACCTTCCCAGCCGGGAATCTGCCCGGGGGCTCTCCCCCGCGCCCGCTCATGCACGGCGCCGAGGTCGGCGGCGAGAGCCTCGCGCTCGATGTACTCGAGACGTCCCGCGGGCGTCGGTCCGCTCCACCCCGCACGCCGGGTGTCGACCGTGTGGCGCGCGACCGGGATCGCAGAGCCGAAGCCGTAGCGCCCGTAGATGGTCGCCTCTGACACCGTGAGGCCCGCGATGGGCACACCGGCGGATGCCGCTGCGCGCAGTTCCCCCTCGAGAAGGGCTCTGGCGATCCCCCGACGCCGGTGCGTCGCCGAGACCGTGACCACGCTGATGGCCCACATGGGGATCTCACCACCGGGGACGGTGAGCGGGGTCACCCAGCCGTTGATCGTCGCCACCGGCAGAGCCTGCGCGGGAGCAGCCTTCTCGAAGACGCCGATGTTCCGCCGCTGGGCGAACGTCTTCCGTACCTGGGCGAGCATCTCGGCGTTCGGGTCCGCACCGAGGAATCCTCGGTCGACGGCGCGAGCGAAGGCGGAAGAACTTGCATCGTCGCTCAGATCGACGACGCGATACACGAGGCCTGCTGCGGCCAGTCGTTCAGTCGAGGTGGTGTCGGCGGGAACGTCGCGCGCATCGATGAAGGTCATCGCTCCACACTACCGATGCCCTCCGACGAACAGTCAGTGCTGGGTCGCCTGAACGGCACGCAGGCGCGCGAACACCTGGTCGCGCAGCTCCTCCGGCGCCGTCTCCTTGCACGCACGGGCGATCACGTCGGTGAGGGTGGTGGCGACGAGAGCCTCATCCCTGCACGACGGGCAGTTCTCGAGATGCTCCCGGATCTCGGTGTGCTCGGTCTTGCACACCTCGTTGCGGAGGTACTCCTCCAGATCCTGACGCGCCTTGTCGCAGCCGCAGTCGCTCATTTCTTGCTCCTCGTCTCAGCCGCGGCGATGCCCCGCTCAGCGGCGTAATCTGCCAACAGCTCCCGCAGCATGCGCCTGCCACGATGCAGGCGGCTCATCACGGTGCCGATGGGCGTCTTCATGATGTCGGCGATCTCCTGGTACGCGAATCCCTCGACGTCGGCGAGGTACACCGCGAGCCGGAAGTCCTCCGGTACGGCCTGCAGCGCGTCCTTGACGACGGACGCCGGCATCCGGTCGATGGCCTCGGCCTCTGCCGAACGGCTGTGCGACGCTGTCGTCGACTCCGCCCCACCCAGCTGCCAGTCCTCGAGCTCGTCGATGGTGCCCTGGTAGGGCTCTCGCTGCCGCTTGCGGTAGATGTTGATGTACGTGTTCGTGAGGATCCGGTAGAGCCAGGCCTTGAGGTTCGTGCCCTGCGAGAACGTCGCCCAGGACCCGTAGGCCTTGACGAAGGTCTCCTGCACGAGATCGGCGGCGTCGGCGGGGTTGCGCGTCATACGCATCGCGGCGGCGTAGAGCTGATCCATGAAAGGGATCGCCTGCTCTTCGAACTCGCGCCGAGGGTCGCCGACGGTGTCTGCGGTTGCGGTGTCATCCATCACCGGCCAGTCTAGGCCGCTGAGGTCGATCACCTCGCGCTCCAACGTCGCCGTCATGCTCTCTCCTTCGCGTCGGGATGCCTGTCTTTCACGACGAACCTCCCTGTGTTTACTAAGGTGAGAACCGATGAGCGCCAACAGGTATTCCCCCTCCCGTGTGCAGGGCGCCTACGTCGCGCCCACGACCGACGTGCCCGTCCACGCGGAGCTCACGATCCCCGGTTCCAAATCGTTGACCAATCGCGAGCTGATGATCGCCGCGATCGCCGACGGGCCCGGCCGCCTGATCGCCCCGCTGCACTCCGACGACTCCGCACGCATGGTCGATGCTCTGCGCGCGCTCGGCGTCGGCGTGGAGGAGGTGGATGCCGGTCACGAGTTCGGCCCCGACCTCGTCGTCACCCCGGCGAAGCTCAGCGGCGGCACGACGATCGACTGCGGCCAGGCCGGCACCGTCATG
Organism: Microbacterium sp.; assembly: GCA_050701935.1. Lineage (GTDB taxonomy): Bacteria > Actinomycetota > Actinomycetes > Actinomycetales > Microbacteriaceae > Microbacterium. The sequence goes on along the minus strand of JBOGEI010000143.1, from coordinate 3,423 downwards.
CGCTTCATCGCTCCGCTCGCAGGTCTCGCCGAGCACGACGTGCACCTGACCGCGCACGAGACGGCCCTGCATCGTCCGATGGGCGGCCTGATCAGCGCGCTGCGCGACCTCGGCGTCGACATCGACGACGAAGGCACCTGGTCGCTCCCGTTCACGATCCGCGGCCACGGTCGCATCCGTGGTGGCCGCGTCGAGATCGATGCCTCCGCGTCGAGCCAGTTCGTCTCCGGCCTCCTGCTCGCCGCTCCTCGTTTCGACGTGGGCCTGCATCTCGTGCACACCGGTGAGCACCTGCCGAGCCTTCCGCACATCGACATGACCATCGAAGCCCTGAGCCGACGCGGCATACGCATCGAACGTCCCGCCGTCGGCGAGTGGCTCGTCGAGGCGGGAGTCCCGCGTGCGAAGGAGATCGCGATCGAACCCGATCTCTCCAACGCCGCCCCCTTCCTCGCCGCCGCCCTCGTCGCCGGTGGATCTGTGTCGATCACCGGCTGGCCGGCGCACTCCACCCAGCCAGGAGCCCTGCTGCCCGACATCCTCCAGGCCGCCGGAGCGCACGTGGGCCGTCATGCGGGCATACTCACGGTGCGTGCGGGTTCGAGCATCCGCGGCCTCGATCTCGACCTCTCCTCCGCGAGCGAGCTCACCCCGACGCTCGTGGGGCTCGCGGCATTCGCGGAGTCTCCCACGACCATCCGGGGCATCGGGCACATCCGCCTGCACGAGACGGATCGGATCGCCGCACTGATCGGCAACCTCCGCAAGCTCGGCGGCGAGGCCGAGGAGCTTCCGGATGGTCTCCGCATCATCCCCCGCACGCTCCACGGCGGAGGTTGGGCTGCGCATCACGACCACAGGATGGCCACGACCGGAGCTCTCATCGGGCTGCGTGTTCCCGGCGTCGAGATCGACGACATCGGCACGACCGCCAAGACCCTCCCGGAGTTCACCGCGCTCTGGGAGCGGATGCTGCGAGGCTGACGGTGAGCTGGCTCGACGACACGGATGACCTCGACGACGATTTCGAGGACTTCGACGAGAGCAGCATCCGGACCCGCCCCAACCCGAAGGCCAACCGCCCTCGCACCAAGCGCCGACCCGCGCACGAGGACGCGCAGGTGGGTCGAGTACTCGGGGTGGACCGCGGCCGGTACTCGGTCCTGCTCGACGAGGACACCGCCGAGGAGCGGATGATCACCACGACCAGGGCTCGCGAGCTGCGCCGCATGCCGATCGTGACGGGCGATCAGGCGCGCGTGGTCGGCGACACGTCGGGAGACGAGGGAACCCTCGCACGCATCATCGGCATCGTGGATCGCACCTCTCTGCTTCGGCGCAGCGCCGATGACACCGACCAAGTCGAGCGGGTCATCGTCGCCAACGCCGACCAGATGCTGGTGGTCGTCGCGGCAGCCGACCCCGAGCCCCGCGCACGCCTCGTGGACCGCTACCTCGTCGCCGCGCTCGATGCCGGCATCCGTCCGCTCCTGGTCGTCACCAAGACCGACATCGCGGATCCGACGGAGTTCCTCACCCATTTCGACGGCCTCGACCTGCGCGTGTTCACCAGCGCGCAGGATGAGATGCCTCTCGACGAGATCGGCGACGCGCTCGTCGGCCACTCCACCGTCTTCGTCGGCCACTCCGGCGTCGGCAAGTCCACCCTCGTCAATGCGCTCGTCCCGACGGCCGACCGCGCCACGGGCCATGTGAACCAGGTCACAGGGCGGGGACGCCACACCTCCTCATCGACGGTGTCGCTGCGCTACGAGGGCCCCGGCGGCAGCGGCTGGGTGATCGACACCCCCGGAGTGCGCTCGTTCGGACTCGGACACGTCGACCCGGCCAACATCCTGGCGGCGTTCACCGAACTCGCCCTCATCGCCGAGGACTGCCCTCGCGGCTGCACGCACCTGGCCGACGCACCCGATTGCGCCCTCATCGAAGCGGCAGAGCGCGGTGAGCTGGGCGAGACCGGACGTGCGCGGCTCGACTCCTTGCAGCGGTTGCTGCAGACGTTCGCAGACAAGGCCGAGCAGGCCCCCGGCCGTTAGGCTGTAGAGGTGACTCAGCGCCTCGAATCAGGAACCGCAGCCCCCGACTTCTCTCTCCTCGACCAGGATGGCAACACCGTCCGCCTCGAAGATCTGCGCGGACAGAAGACCGTGCTGTACTTCTATCCGGCGGCGATGACCCCCGGGTGCACGACAGAGGCCTGCGACTTCCGCGACAGCATCTCTTCCCTCCAGGGCGCCGGCTACCGCGTCATCGGTGTCTCCCGCGACGAGCCGGCGACTCTGACGAAGTTCCGTGAGCGCGACGGGCTCACCTTCCCGCTCCTCAGCGACCCGGACCACGCGGTCCACTCCGCGTACGGCGCGTGGGGCGAGAAGATGAACTACGGCAAGCTCGTGGAGGGTGTGATCCGTTCGACGTTCGTCATCGACGAAGACGGAAAGATCGTCCTCGCGCAGTACAACGTCAAGGCCACCGGGCACGTGGCGCGGCTACGCAAGCAACTCGGAATAGACGCCTGACCTTCCGCAGCTCGCTGCGGCCCGTCACTCCGCCTCGCGGCGCTCGCCCTCCTGGCGCGCGCTCGAGATCAGCAGAGCGAATCCGACCAGGCCGGGCAGCCCCACCCCGAGGGTGAACACCCACGAGATGGGCTGCAGCGTGAGCGAAGCCAGGGCGAGAGCCACAGCGAGCACCTGGAACACCACTCCCCCGGAGCGCGCCAAGGAGCGCCCGGCGCGCACGCCGAATGCGAAGACGATGAGCGCGGCCGCCCCGATCAGCGTGAGCACGATGAGCGCCAGAGCCGTCGGGACCGACGAGGCGTCACCCGCCCCGAGGCCCGCGAGCTCGATGACGGCGAAGACGAGAAGCGCGACTCCCTCCAGAGCGAGCACTGCCGCCGCGGCGAGGGCCAGTCGAGGTGCGCGCAAGGTGTCTCCAGAGGCTCGCTGAGTGAAGAAAACCCTTGATTTCATGGTTTTCATGTAACAGAATAGAGAAAGTCATGTGCTCCCACAGCGGCGTGGGGCGAGTTTCACACTCGCATCACTATTCGCGGTCATCCGTCCGCATCTAAAAAGGGTAGCGGAACCCGAACTGCTACCCGAATCCGAGACGTCGCATCTCGACATCTCTTGAAATCCACACCGAGGAGCCCCCATGGACTGGCGCGATAAAGCCGCCTGCCTGACTGTCGACCCCGAGCTTTTCTTCCCCGTGGGGAACACCGGCCCGGCCGTCGATCAGATCGAGAAGGCGAAGACTGTCTGCGCCACCTGCACGGTCACCGAGATCTGTCTGCAGTATGCCCTTGAGACCAGCCAGGACTCGGGCGTCTGGGGCGGCCTGTCCGAGGATGAGCGTCGTGCTCTGAAGCGACGCGCCGCACGCGCGCGCCGCGCC
>JBOGEI010000142.1:0-10082 GCA_050701935.1 Microbacterium sp. | reverse complement strand
CATCTGCGGCGCGCGACGTCAGACTCGACGCGTGGCCGATCTCCATCCCAATGCTCGACGTATCTCAATGCTGAGACGCGAAGCAAGGCGAAGGGCCGTGTCTGCTCCACCCTCCCGACCTGAGTGACTCAGCCGGCTGGCCGCGCGCCGAGATCGCGTTCGTCGACGGGTTCCCGGTCGGTTGCCTCGCCGCCGCGGCCGTGCTGGCGGCGCGTGCGCTAGGCCGTGAACGCGGTGTGGAGCGGGTGGTATGTGCGGATCGGCTGGATGTCGGCCGGGAGGTTCGGCCTGACGTTGTTGTCGAACCAGTTCTGGCCGTCCTCCTCGGTCTCCCACATCTCGACGACGCGCCACCCGCCGGACGGGTTCGGTCCGCCGGAGTGGGCGATGAATCCGTTGGAGGCCTGCATCAGGGGCTTCATCTGCTCGACGAGCCCCGCATAGATCTCCTCGGTGAGATTCGGCACCTCACCGATCATGAGAACAGCCATCGGTTGATCCTCCCAAGTGTCGGAAACGCAAAGCTACCCGGTTCGTCTCGGCTCGGCCCGCTCGACACGGTGGCGCGCCAGTCCGGCGAACACCTGCCGATGGAGCGGCGCGAGGAGCTTTCCAGTACGTGCCCTCGATGTCGCGCGAGCAACGTGGTCGCTGCGGCGAAAGCCTTCGATGTACTTCTCGACGACCTCCTTGCGGACCGACATGTGTCAGGCACACTATTGGCGTCCACAAGACGCAGAGGACCGCATGAATACCCCGGCCGAGACCGACTTCCCGCTCATCATCTCCGTCGACGACCACATCCTCGAGCCTCGCGACCTCTGGCAACGAGAGCTGCCGGCGTCGCTCCGCGAACGTGGTCCGCGAGTCTCACGCGAGAAGGCCAAGATCGAATTCAGCGGAGGAAAGATCTCCTTCGAGCGCAACGTACCCGACGGGCGGTGGTGCGACATCTGGCTGTTCGACGACCTGGTGCTCCCGACCGGCATCCTGCACGCGGCCGGCGGCATGCCGCCCGAGGAGCAGGAGAACAAGCCGGCCATCTACGAGGACTTCCGTCCCGGCGCCTACGACCAGACCGCCCGCCTCGCCGACATGGACGCCAACCACCAAGAGGTCGGGATCAACTACCCGAACACGTTCCCGCGCTTCGCCGGTCAGGGTTTCGCCGAGCGGGCCGACAAGGAACTCGCGCTCGAGTGCCTGCGGATCTACAACGACTGGATGATCGACGAGTGGTGTGGCGGCATCGGCAAAGGCCGGCTCCTGCCGCTCACGCTGATCCCGCTCTGGGACCCGGCGGCGGCCGCGGAGGAGGTGCGGCGCTGTGCGGCGAAAGGCAGCTACACCATCGCCTTCAGCGAGAACCCGACCAAGCTCGGGTTCGACTCGCTCTACACCGGCGCGTGGGACGTGCTTTGGGAGGCGTGCGAGGAGACCGACACCACGATCTCGATGCACATCGGTTCGTCGTCGTCGATGCCGACCACGTGCAAGGAAGCGCCGCTGGCCGTCTCCATGTCGCTCAACTCGCACAACGCACAGGGCTCGGTGTGCGACTGGGTGTACAGCCGTACGCTCGAGCGGTTCCCGAAGCTGAAGCTGGCCTACGCCGAGAGCCAGGTCGGTTGGATGCCGTTTCAGTTCGAGCGCATGGATTCGGTCTGGGCAGAAGACGTGGGCGGCATCGAGCTGCCCGAGCCGCCCTCCACGTACGCAAGGGGCCGGGTGTTCGGTTGCATCTTCGACGACGTGCACGGTCTCCGCTGCCGCGACGAGGTCGGGATGAGTCAGATCCTCTTCGAGTGCGACTTCCCGCACCCGAACGGTTCGTTCCCGCACTCCCGCCACCGGGCCTGGGAGCTCGCCAGCGCCGCCGGCCTCGACGCCGGCGAGGTGTACCAGCTCGTCCGCGGCAACGCGATCGCGGTATACGGCCTCCAACGCTTCGGTATCAACAACTAGTCGACAGGACCGACGGTCGCCCGGGCGGGACCCCTACCGGTTCGGACAGGTGCCGCCGTTGACGTCGACGTTCGTTCCCGATTTGGGCACCGTGACGCAGGCGCTCTGGTCCGCGACCGTCACCTGCACGTAGCAGTCGTCATCGACACCGTCGTCGTTCCCGTCGTCGATCCCCTTGATCTCGGGATCTCCGGGCAGATTGTCGACCGCCGCTCGGAGGGTTTTCGTGTTGCAGAGGCCACCTTTCACATTCTCGCCTTGGGTCTTCAAGGAGGCACGGAGGCCCTCGGCGGCGGCCCGCGCGCCAGCTTCTCCGGCTTTCTCCTGGACTTGGTTGACGGCGTCTCCAGCGTCGTCGTCACATCCCAGCCCGAAGACGAATGCGGTGGCGACGGCAAGCGTGATGACCGGCAGAGAGCGCATCGCTGCGTCCTTTCCACTCGGAAGTCTTGTCCACTCGGAAGTCTTGGCCAAAACGTCGCAACCCGCGAAGGTGGGGAGCCAAGATGGTCGTAACCATCGTAGGAGGATTGGTGGCAGAGCACCCGGCTGTTCCGGCCGAGATCGTCGCCAAGCTCCGCTCCGTCTACCTCGGGTTGCCCGAGGTGCACGAGGAGCAGGCCTGGTTCGGCACGCGATGGCGGATTCGGACGAAGACCTTCGCGCACGTCCTTGTCGTCGACTCGGCCTGGCCGCCCGGGTACGCGCGGGCAGCCGAAACGGACGGTCCCGTCACCGTGCTGATGTTCCGGTCGTCCGGTCCAGAGCTCGACGCGCTCCGGAGCGCCGGTCACCCCTTCTTCGCGCCCCGGTGGCGGGCCGACGAGGTCGGAATAGTCCTCGATGCCACTGCCGACTGGGATGACGTCGCGGAGCTCCTCACCGAGAGCTATTGCGCCCTGGCGCCCAAGAAGCTGATCGACCGTGTAGACCGGCCTGCGGACAGGCCATGACAGCATGTTCAGAACGGATCTCGCGATGGCAAAGCTGATCTACTCGGCGATCGCCTCACGCGACGGTTACGTCGCCGACGAGGACGGCAGCTTCGACTGGAGTGCGCCGGACGAGGAGGTGCACACGTTCGTCAACGACCTCCTGCGGCCGATCGGCACCTACCTCTACGGTCGCCGGATGTACGAGGTCATGGTCGCCTGGGAGACCATGGACGCCTCGCCTCCTTCTATGCGGGACTTCGCGAAGATATGGCGGGCGGCCGACAAGGTCGTGTACTCCAAGACACTGGAAACCACGTCCAGCGCGCGGATCCGCATCGAGCGAGACTTCGATCCGGAAGTGGTCCGGCAGATGAAAGCGGCAGTGGAACGCGACATTGCCGTGGGCGGCCCCCCCTTGCCGCCCAGGCGATCAAGGCAGGGCTGGTCGACGAGTGTCACCTGTTCCTCGCGCCCATCGCAGTAGGAGGCGGCAATCAGGCCCTTCCGGACGACGTGCGCCTGGAACTCGAACTGCTCGACGAACGCCGCTTCGGAAACGGCTTCGTCTACCTCCACTACCGCACCGGTTGAGGATCGGATACGAGGGGGAGCCGTTGCGCGCGAGGCGAGGGTGCTCGGCAGCCGACGGGCTCGCGAGGCTGCGTCGCGATGTCGATCTGCCCGAACGTATCGAGGTCTCCGTTGGCGCCGTGCACGAGCACGAGGGGGGACCCGTGGGCGAACCTGGTTGCAGACGAGATCTTCGATGCCCGCGGCGGCGCAGTGGCCGCGCACGACGCCGTTGTCGTAGCCGCGGTCGAGGTGCAGCGTCTCGATGTCGGCGAGCAGCCCGCGCGGTCGGGGAGCGGTTTCAGCGAAAGCCGTCGCCGCCCGTGCGCCGCGCATGATGGTGAAACCTCCACTGGCTCGTCGTGTGTGGGTCAGCACCCCGATCATCTCGGGGCCCACACGACGAGCGGTGGATGGTCACCTCATGCGCTGCCTATCCGCGCGGCCTCTTAGTCCACGTGCCGTCGTTCTGTACTGACGACTACTTTGTCGCTGCCACCCAGACCGCCTGGTTCTCGGTACGGACCCGGCCGTCCGCGGTCGTGAACGGCGCCCACGCCGCGGTGACCTTGCGCCAGACCTGTTCCTTGGTCTCGGGGGATTGCCCCTTCAGGAGGTTCACGATGGGGGGTGCGACGTCGCGGGCCCACTGGGTGAAGTCTTCGGGCGATGGCGTCTCGTACACAGCCATCACGGTCCCGGTCTCCACGTCGCGAAACCCGGCGTCGGTGACCAGGCGCACGAGCGCGTCTGGATCGGCGAGAGCGAAGATGCCGGGCCCGCTCGCGGGCGGTGCGGGCAAATCTAGGGCCTCGAGGATGACCGAGACCGGGCGCGCGAACTGCACGGTTTCTGGGGCTCCCCATACCGCGGCGGCGAGGCGACCGTCCCGCTTGAGGAAGGTGTGGAACCGCTCGAGCGTCCCCGGGACGTCGGGAAGGAACTGCAGTCCCTGTCGAGAGAGGATGGCGTCGAAGGTATCGGACTCGAAGGAGAGCGCTTCCGTGTCGGCTTCGAGGAACTCGACGTTGTCGAGTCCGGCCCGTGCAGCGCGTTCGCGTCCGAAGTCGAGCATGTTTGCGGAAATGTCCGCGGCCAGCACGCGTCCCGTCGGAGCGACGATTCGGGCGGCGGTCAGCGCCGGTTCGCCGTAGCCGGTGGCAACATCAAGCACGGTGTCGCTCGGACCGATCCCGGCGAGCTCGACGAGCGTACGTGACACGATCTGGCCGCCCCCTTCGAGCACGTCGTACCACTTGCGCCAGCCTCGGGCTGCGATCTCCCAGTCAGTGCGTTGCGCCTCTTTGAAGGTGATCGGGTCGAACGGCTGTGCCGGCGTCATGTCTCCTCTTCTCGAGGACTCGTGTTTCGGAAGATACGTGATCATCGAAGTTGTCGGCATCGCTTGAATGCACCAAATACGCGGGTTCTCGCGCTGGTGCGTTCCCGTTATTCCGCCTCAGACGAGGTGTTGCTCCACGGCGAAGGCGGTTGCAGAGGCGCGAGACGAGACTCCGAGCTTGGTGAAGATGTTCTGCGCGTGGCGGCCGACGGTGTGCTCGCTGATGATTAGCTCCGCGGCGATCTCTCGGTTGGTCTTGCCCGCGGCCAAGAGGCGGAGCACTTCCAACTCCCGCGCGGTGAGCCCCGCTGGTGGGGGCGAGCGATCCAGCAAGGCGGCCGCCCGTCGAAGGTCGCCGGCTGCACCCAGGTGTTGGAAGATGACGCTCGCTGCCTGTATCTCTAGCTGAGCGCCTTCCTCGTCGCCCAAGGCCTTGGCAACAGTGCCGATCAACAGCCGGGTCTGTGCCTCCTCATAGGGAAGGCCCAGCTCACACCACGTGGCCCGTGCTGCCTGCAGGTCGCCCATCGCACCGTTGAGATCTCCACCGGCGAGACGCACGGTGCCGCCGGCCAGCGCCGCGATCGCGTGCGCCGCCGGGCGATCGATCGCCTCGGCGACCGCACGCAGCTCGCCGGCTGCCTCCTCTGCCAGGCGGGCATCGCCCGCCACCAGCGAAGCCTCGACTTGTGCCGCCAGCATTTGTGCCCGTGCCACGGGACCTCGCGACGCGTCGGCCAGCGCCGTTCGCAGCGCGTTGGCGGCGACTGTCGCTTGCCCGTGGGCGAGCCGGACCAACGCAAGGCCAGGCTGCGGGTCACGCCCCAGCTCGTGAGCCCGACGAAATGCCTCCTCCGCGCCCACCAGGTCGCCGCGCCGCCGGCGCAGCTCGCCGAGTGAGTAGGACGCCTCAGCAGCCGATCGAGGCTTGAACGCCGCCAGCTCGTCTCGAGCTGTGCGGATCTCGCTCTCGGCTTCATCCCATCGACCGCGGAGGCAGAGGATCTCACCGCGGTGGATTCGACAGATCCCGTGGAAGGGCGTCGTCGCCGGCAAGGACGCGCACCACGCGCGAGCCGCATCAGTCCACTCGGAGCCACGCTTGATATCCGCGATCTCATGACATTCGGCGATGACCGAGCAGTACACCGCGCCGGCGAAGAAGTCAGTGAGTTGATCGCTCAGCACGAGCGTCATCGCTTCATCCAACGACGCGCAGCCCCCGTCATGGTTGCCTTCGGCGATGAGGATGCGCCCGTGGAGCGTCAGCCCCAACGCAACGATCCCCTGCGCGCCGTGGCGGTCACCGATCTCGATCGCGTGTCGCGCGCATGACTCCGCCTCGTCCAGCGCGCCGCCATTCAGTGCCAGCTCTGCATCGGCCAGCGCGACGAATCCACGCTCGACCACCTCCGGCACCGTCGCAAGATGGCGGCGGGCCCGTCGCAACCAGCCCATGGCGACCACCGTTTCCCCGCCGTACAGGTGCTCCCAGAAAAGACGCCACGCCACCCGACCCGCCGGCTGGTTCTCGCGCCCTTCGAGATAGCCCACATACGCCCGCTGCCGCGTGGCCATCGACTCCTCCAGCCGGCACATCATCCAAGCAGCGTCTGCCAGCGCCTCGAGTTGCTCCGCCGCCAATTCGGCAGGATCCAGTTCGCTCAGTCGGCCGTAAGTCTCCACCCAGGAGTCCCGCGGCATGCCTGCGTCACGGATGCCGTCGGCTCGAGCCATCGAGACCCTCCCCGTCCGTGGGTGACTGGCGTTGGAGAAACTCGTGAGCCACCAGTTTCGCATGACAGATGCTCCGCCGGCCTCGAGCCGCGTGTGTGGGGCTGCGTGGACCCTGCTGTCGACCGCTCCTGAATCGGCGTTCCGCGCGTGCCCGCGCACAGAGCGGCGTATCGACACGACCGGGCAGCACGCAGACGGCATATCGGGCCTCGCGACCACGTAACGGTTGGCGGCGCCTGCGACACTCCGGCGGGGCACGGAACGCCGACCAGAACGTCATCCCTGGCAACGCAGCGGGGATCCGTCGATCAGGGGTTGGCCGGGCGGATGCGTCACGTCAGGGAATACCGGCCGGAGCACTAGCGGTGAGGAACGCGTGTATTCCACGCTTGTTCGATCTGTCGCATGACTGCTGGGTAAACAACCCAATGCCGGAACGGCTTGATAAGCGCCATGTATCCCTTCCCGAACGGACCGCGTGGCTTGACGTAGACGGCCATCTGTCCCTGGTAGCCGCCTTCGCCCTGATCGACCCAAGCCAGGTGCATCACGGCGTGCACGGTTCGGTTCGACAATTCCGCGGCAAATTCGACGTCGGTCCGATAGAGGGCACGAAAGGCGTGGAGCCAAAATCCAGATCCGCCGCCGTGTTGCGCAGATCGTCGGGCAGTCGGTCGATCAGTGAGGTTCGCTCGTACCCAGAATCGGCAGTTTGCCTGCGGCATCATCCCAACCGCTGTCGATCGGAGCCGAGATCCTGCCGAGTCCGAACCAGCTGCCGAGGCGATCGCGGACACACCACAGGACGCGAGTCGGAAGGGACCCGGCCTTGGCCGGATCGAGGGAAACCATGAGCTCGAGGAGCGTCTGGAAGTCGTCGGCGCCACCGTGCACGGGAAGGGCCCAGACATTCTCCAGAGTGAAGTCGGGCGCGATATCGCGGATACGCCAGGGGCGAGATTCGTGTGCTGCGTTCGGAAGCCTCATGCTGATCCTCGATCCATCGACGTCCGATGGAATAGCCGCTGGTGGTCACGGACATGGCCGAGCGCTGCCACCGCCATGGATGGCGTGAACGATCGGGCTCGATGCGATTGGCGCGACGACCGCGGAGTCACGCTACCTTGACCTCTCGAGCTCGAGGGCGAGCGTGCCGGCAGCCTCGTCGAGGACCCGACCTTGCTTCGCATTCGTTCCCTTCGGCGTATTAGCGCGTCACTCGATTGCGCAGACTGACTGGACCGTCTGCGCGCGAGACGTGACTGCGCACACGACCTTCGGCATCGACGGAGTTCAAGTCGGCGCGACTACGCATCATTCGCTTGCAGTTGATCGGGCCGGGCGGCAGACGAACCGGGAAGCCGCTTTGAGAGCAATCGGTGCCACGAAGCGGCACTTGACCTGGAGCTCCGCCTGCGGGATGGTGCGCGATGCTGACCACTGTGACCCACGAGGTCGGCAGGCTTCTTGCCAGCGGTCGCGACGGTGACATCTTCGAGTACGGGCCCGGCCTCGTGGTCCGGCGTACGCGCGACGGCCGCAGCATCGAACATGAGGCGCGCATCATCGAGTATGTCCGCGGCCGTGGCCTCCTGGTTCCCGCGATCCACGAGGTGCGAGCCAACGGCACCGAGATCGTCATGGACCGGATCGACGGCGGAACGATGCTCGACGCGATCTCGAGCCGTCCGTGGACCCTTGCCCGACATGCGAAGGTGCTCGCCGAACTGCACCGCCAGCTCCATGGCATCGAGGCACCGGACTGGCTTTCCCCGCTTCCTGACGGTGGCGATCGCATCGTCCACCTGGACCTGCACCCGCTCAACGTCCTCTACGGATCCCGGGGCCCGGTGCTCATCGACTGGACGAACGCGGCTCTCGGGAGGGCCGAGACCGATCTTGCGCAGACGTGGCTGATACTCGCGGCGTCGGACACATCAGACCAGGGCTTCGTCGCTCGGCTCGGCGCCCCGGTCCAGAGGCTCTTCGCCCACCTCGTCATCCGGGAGTTCGACCGGGACCAAGTCGTGCCCTACCTCCGGCCGGTCACTGAGTCCCGAGCGCGCGATCGCAATATTCGGCCTGGCGAAGTTCAGGCGATGTACCGCATCGTCGAGCGCGAGGAGCGCCGCCTCGCGCGCCGCGTGGCGAAGGCCTGAGGTTCGACAACGCCTTCACCGCGCACTTCCTCCGCGTCCCCACCCCAACGAGCCGAACGCCTGACCGCCCGTCTCGTCGAGAACGGCCAGGTCGAGCCGTCGGAGCCGCTGCGGATCGGTAAGGGCGTCGATCTCGACGATCCGGCCGCGTCGGATGGTGAAGCCCATCACCGAGAACGGCCGCCCGCCCGGCGCCACGACGACGCCGGCGGCGCCGTTGACGAGCGCGGGCCGCACGAACGGCGAGAGCCGAGCGAACGTCAACGCCCGGCTCGCGACGGTCTCTGCGCCGCGCGCCACGATCGATGCCACCGGACGCAAGGCACCGCCGTCGGAGCGCAGCAAGACGTCGGGGTCGAGCACAGCGACCAACGCGGCAAAGTCGCCGTCCCGGGCCGCCGCGAAGAACGCGTCGACCACTTTGCGCTGGCGGGCCAGATCGGTGTCTGGCGTGGCCGCGCCCTGCACCCGCGTCCGCGCCCGGCTCGCGAGTTGGCGGGCCGCCGTCGACGACCGCCCCACGATCGGAGCGATCTCGTCGAAGGACGGCTGAGCCGGAGCCAGGTCTCCTGCACGGCATCGTCGGCCTCGCTGAGCGAGCCCAGCATCCGGTAGGCGACCGCCCGCAGGCGGGTCCAATGGGCCAAAATCCTCTGTTGCCTCGTCGACATGCTGGTGTTCCGCACTCGACCGCGAGATCGCCACCGGTCGACGGATCGACTCGCGCCGTGCGGACGATTCCGGCCCGGCAGGCGGCGTCCGGCCCCGTATGATCGGTAGCGCCGGCACGGGATCACCGGCAGAGGACGAGAGGAGGCGAGCACCTGTGGCCGCTATCGACACCGGGCGGCCGCTCGCGGCCGCTCCTCAGTCCGATCGCTCGCGCGCTCCCGATTGCTGACGTAGTCACGGGAGCGCGCCTCTCCGGAGGCGACTCCCGTGCCTCACTCGTTCGACACGCTCGTTCCGCTCGGCTGGGACGGGCGCGTCCACTCGCTCTACAACGAGATCGCCTCGCCCGGGACACAGCCGGGCCGCGTCGTGCGTGTCGAACGCTCGGCGTGCGTTGTCGCCATACCCGGGGGTGAGCTGCGCCCCCGCGCTCATCCCCTGCCCGCGGTCGGGGATTGGGCCGCAGTCAAGGAGTCCGATGACCGGGGCATCGTGCGCGACGTCGTGCCGCGCTGGTCGGCGCTCGTCCGCGAGGACCCGTCCGGCGGTGCCCAGGTCCTGGCCGCCAACGTCGACTTCGTGCTCATCACCACGCCGCCCGAGCGTCGCCCGGGTCGAACGCGAGACCCTGGTCGCCTGGGGGAGCGGCGCGAGGCCGGTCGTCGTGGTCACGAAGATCGACCTCGACGAGCAGGGCTACGT
>JBOGEI010000141.1:0-10140 GCA_050701935.1 Microbacterium sp. | reverse complement strand
GACGTTGAACGGTTACGTTTGACCGTCGGTGGCTGCGACGGTGCGAGCAGGGGTTTTGGCGGCGGTCGTCTGTGCGACCTCCACATCGTTGGGACTCGGACCCGGGGTGACCGATCGGGCCGCGGCAGGCAGCGGCGCGGCCCCGGTCGTCGCCGAGATCGAGGCTCCGAGGGCGGTCGCCGCGTACGAGCGCTTCGAGGTCACGGGCACGATCACGCCTGAGCCGGCGAACCCCTTCGACCCGGCCCAGATCGACGTGCAGGTGGTCCTGCGGGCGCCAGACCAGTCTGAGCAGCGCGCTTTCGGCTTCTACTACCAGCGCTTCCGGCGTCGCCTCGTCAACGGCGCGGAGCAGGTCGAACCGAGGGGCGAGCCCGTCTGGAAGACCAGGTTCGCGCCGCCGGTGGCGGGGCGGTGGGAGTGGCGCTGGGAGGTGACGACCCCAGCTGGGAGCACGGCAACTGGGTGGCAGACGCTCAAGGTCCGGCGCAGCAACAACCCGGGGTTCGTGCGGCGCAGTGCCCGCGACGCTCGCTACCTCGCGTTCGACGACGGGTCGCCGTACTTCGCGATCGGCGAGAACACCGGCTGGTACGACGCCCGCGGCACGTTCGCCTACGACGACTGGTTCAAGGCGCTCGCCCGCCAGCGCGCCACCTACGGGCGAATCTGGATGCCATCGTGGGCATTCGGCATCGAGTGGAACGACACCGGCCTCGGCGATTACCGCGACCGCCTGGATCGAGCGTGGCAGCTCGACCACGTCCTCGAGGAGGCGAAGCGACGCGGCATCCACGTCGTGTTGTCCCTGCTCAACCACGGCGCGTTCTCGACTCTCTTCAACAGTGAGTGGGCCGACAATCCCTACAACGCCGCCAACGGCGGACCGCTCGCCTCGCCGGGCGAGTTCTTCACTAACGACGAGGCGCGGGCGCTGTTCAAGCAGCGCCTCCGTTACGTCGTCGCCCGGTGGGGCTACTCAACCCACGTGCTCGCCTGGGAACTTTGGAACGAGGCTGAGCTCACCGACGGCTACGCCTCGGCGGCCTCAGTCGCCTGGCACCGCGAGATGGCCGACGAGCTGCGGCGCCTCGATCCCGCCGACCATCTCGTGACCACGAGCTTCGCCTTGGCCGGCAACGACCCCGCGGTGTGGGCAAACGCTGGCCTCGACTACACCCAGCTGCACGCCTACGCGCGGGTCGGGTTCAACGGCAGGGTGCTGGAGCTGTTCTCGAATGTCGCCGCTCACGTGAGCGACCTGACCACGGAGCGGCTTGACGAGACTGACCAGCCGGTGATTTTCGCTGAGCTCGGAGTTGACGCCCGGGGCCCGGCCGAGACCGAGGACGCCGACCCGGACGGGATCGGCATCCACGACGGTCTCTGGGCGGGCGCGCTCTCGGGCGGTGCAGGCACCGCGATGACGTGGTGGTGGGACAACCTCATCGACGTGCAGCCCTGGCGCTACTACCCGATGTTTGGCTCGGTGGCCCGTTTTCTCGATGGCGTTGCATGGGACCGCGCGCAGCTCGGCCCGGCCACTGCCACGGCGGAATCGCCGTCACGTCCCCTCGTCGTGCACGGGCTGCAAGGCCCCGCGCGCGTGTTGCTCTGGGTCAAGGACGACGCCTACCAGTGGAAGACACCCGAGCGGGTTCGAGTCGCCGACGCCACGGTCACGATCGACGCGCTTGCGCTGGGCCGCTGGTGCGGGAGCTGGTGGGATACCTGGGAAGGCGAGGCGGGCCCCCGCGTGAAGGTCGAGGGCGGAGGGACCGTCGTTGTCGAGGCGCCGGCGTTCGTAGGCGATGTCGCCTTTCGCCTCCAACCATGCCGGCAGTAGCCCGAGCATCGGTTCGACGGACCGATGGTCAGGGGGCAGCTGTCCGGACGTCATTCGAACCGAGAGGGGTTCGCGCTAGCGACTCGCCGACGATCGCTGTGATTTTGGCGCATCACTAGGCGTGTCGTGCCAGAGACCAGTACTCCATCGCGCGAGGGTCTCCTGCCCGAGTTCTTGCACCGAAGGCCAAAGATTGGAGCCTCTTATGTCGTCGGAGAGTGGCTCGATCTCGAGTTCATCTAGGTCGTCCTCGACGGTACGCAGTGAGCGGCGACTCTTCACAGCCAATGTGTTCGGTGGCCCCGTCTCCGACGCGTACTCAAGCGCGACCAGCTCACGAGCGATGTTCAGGACTGCCGTCCAGTCAGGGCGGAGTTCAGCTGATTCTCCGACGAATTCCTCGAGTTCAGATCGCCGCGCAAGGCCGTAGCAAAAGCGAGTTCCGCGGGTTCTCATCCTGAGCACGCCGGCCCTCTCGAGCATCTGACACTCCTCAGCGACGTTCCGCTTCACATACGACGTCGCCTCCGCGAGGCGTGCAACGCTAAAGCGCCCGCCGCGTCGCGAAAGGAGGAATCGAAGGATCTCTGTACGCGCGCCTAGACCGAAGATCGCCCGAAGTCGAAGCCACACGAGCGAGGGCCTTTGTAGGTCCGGCAGCGCGGATCGCCCCGTTACTTGATAGGACCTGGGTTCCATTGCCCCAGGCCAATGAACTCCGGCGTGGTTCCCGACAGTGGCCGCGAACTCGCCGAACCGCTCTCGGGCGTCGTCAGGCTGCTGACGCAGCAGGTTCTTGAGGCGAACCTTCGAAACAAACCGCCAGTTGTGAATGCACCAGTCGGTTACCTCATCACGAAGCCGCGGGTCAGTGTCGCCGAGCCAAGCGGTAAAGAGAATGAGTGGCTCGGGGTCAACCGCCCACTCTTCGTGGGTCGATGCCCATCCCGAGACGCCGAGTTCGACCCAAGCGCCCCACGCGAGAGCGAGTGCTTGATCGATGAATGTCCTCGGAGCCGTGCGCTGCCTAGAGGTCGCCATCGGACACCTCGCAACCGAGCAGCGGAAGAATGCGAGTGAGTTCTTGCTTGAACCCCTGGGACGGGTCCTGGCTGCGAGTCCACCGAGCGGCGTTAAGCAGCTCCGAACGGCTCGCAGGCAGATTCTCCAAGTCAGCGAAATGCTTGCTTCGCTCGCCCTGGTCAACGCAGGCGTAGAGCTTGAAGCAGATGAGATCCTCGCGAGCCGGTAGGTGGACTTCGAGACCGCCGTACCGTCGGATCGTGACACGTTCCTCGAGGCCTGGAGGCAATCCGAAGTCGATGAGCCCAGCGGGGCCGGTGTTCAGCCAGCGGTCGCCAAGACCAAAAGCGTCGCCGACCTCACGGGCGGCATCCTGAAGGAAGTCGGGGAGGGAATCGGCCTTCGTATAGCCATCCCGGCTTGGCAGGCCCACGACGTCCAAGTCCGCCGTCGGGCGCCTGACCAATCCGAGCATGAGGAGGCTTCCGCCTCCGATGACAAGAATCCCGCATGAATGGCCGCGTTCGGCCAGAGTCTCGCCTAACGCTTCGATTGCTTCTTCGAGACCCGCTCGCTCGAACATGCTGAGAGTATAACATGCTCGCTATGAGAGTATAATATGCTCTTAACGAGCACCTAAGGTACTCGACCGCAGGCCGCTGCGATAGGGCCAGGGAAGAAGGAGGGCACGCGACAGGGCGCTCGGCCTGCAGAAGCAAGCCGGGCCACTATGGCTCCGCTGACTCTTTAGGCGGCGCAGCCGCGAGATCGACCATCTCATCAACAGACCGAATGCCAATCTGCGAGCTAGTGGTGCGTCGCGGATTTGGTGGTGGGTCAGGGTGGCTTTCCTCGCTTTGACCCGGTCCCCGGATAGTGGTCCAGCTGTTGTGGGAGTCCAACGCCCAGCATGCTGGGATGGAGGACACCACGATGAAGCGACGTCGACTCACTCCCGAGCAGATCGTGCGGAAGCTGCGCGAGGGCGACCGCATGTTGAGCGAGGGCACGGATCTGGTCGAGGTGCTGCGGCATCTCGAGGTCTCGGAGTCGTCCTGGGCGCGGTGGCGCGCGCAGTACGGCGGCATGAGAGCCGATGAGGCGAAGCGCCTGCGGGAGCTGGAGCGGGAGAACGCCCGGCTCAAGAAGTTGCTCGCGGAGGCGGAGCTTGACAAGGCGATGCTCAAGGAGCTGGCGGAGGGAAACTTCTGACCCCGGACCGTCGCCGGCGCGCGGTGCGCCGCCTGACGGAGCATTTCGGGGTCTCGGAGCGCCGGGCGTGTCGGGTGGCCGGTCAGCACCGCTCGACGCAACGGCTCGCGTCGCGGCCGCGACCGGCGGTCGAGGAGAAGCTTCGGCGCCGTCTGCGGGAGATCGCCCGTCGCCATCCGCGGTGGGGGTGGAAGAGGGCGCACACGATCCTGCGCCGGGAGGGCTGGACCGTGAACCGCAAGCGCACCCGCCGGTTGTGGCGAGACGAGGGGCTGCGCCGCCCGGCACCGTGTCGCCGGAAGCGGGCCCGCCCACCCGGTGGTGGCGAGCTGGGGCGCGCCGAGCGCCCGAATCACGTGTGGGCCCTGGACTTCCAGTTCGATGAGACCGCGGACGGCCGCCGGATCAAGCTGTTGAACATCGTCGACGAGCACACCCGCGAAGCGCTCGCCATGCGTGTCGGACGCACCTGCACCGCCGAGGACGTGATCGCGGTGATCGAGGCCCTCGTCGCCGAGCGGGGCGCGCCAACACATCTGCGGATGGACAACGGTCCCGAGCTCATCGCGTGGGCGCTGCGCGACTGGTGTCGCCTCGCCGGCACCGCGACGAGCTACATCGAGCCGGGCTCCCCGTGGGAGAACCCGTTCGTCGAGAGCTTCAACGGTCGCGTCCGCGACGAGCTGCTGAACATCGAAGAGTTCGGCTCCCTCCTCGAAGCCGAGGTCCTGGTCGAGGCCTGGCGCGTCGAGTACAACACCTACCGGCCCCACTCGTCGCTCAGCGGGCTCACCCCCACCGAATACGCCGAGCACTGCACCATCAGCCAGCCAGCACTCCCATGACACCCGGACCACTCAACGGGGCCCCGTCAGCTTGACTTTGGCGATGATGTCTTGGGTGGTCTTGTGCCAGACGAACGGGGTGGGGTCGTCGTTCCAGTGTGATGCCCAGAGGTCGATGGCGTCGATGAGCGCGTCGACGGAGTCGAAGCTGCCGTCGCGTAGGCGCCGGTTCGTGAGTTGCGCGAACCAGCCCTCGACCAGGTTCAGCCACGACGAGCTGGTCGGGGTGAAATGCAGATGCCATCGTTCTCGGCGCGGGTGAGCGAGCCAGTCCGCCACGGGCGGGGCGGAGTGCGCCGAGAGGTTGTCCAACACGACGTGTACGTCGAGCGCACGCGCGACGTGCAGATCGATCCATTTGAAGAACGCCAGGACGTCGGCGCTGGTGTGGCGCTTGCGGGTGCGGTGCAGCACTTCACCGGTCCCGATGTTCAGCGCCGCGAAGAGATCGATCGTGCCGTGACGCTTGTAGTCGTGGGTCATCGTCTTGGCGCGCCCGGGTTTGAGCGGCAACGACGGCTGGGTGCGATCCAACGCCTGGCACTGGGTCTTCTCGTCGAAGGAGAACACCACCGCCCGCTCGGGCGGATCGAGATACAAGCCGACCACGTCGACGAGCTTCGCTTCGAAGTCGGGGTCGCCAGAGAGCTTGAACGTGTCGACCTTCCACGGCCGCAGCTTCCGTGCCTTCCAGATCCGCGCCACCGTGTCCTTGCCGACCCCGTGACGTGCGCCCAGCGCACGGGTCGACCACGCCGTCGACCCGTCATCGGGGACCGTGTGCAGCGTGTCCGACACGATCGCCTCGACCGTGGACCGATCGATCGCAGGCCTACGGCCCCGGCCCGGCGCGATCACCCCGACGCCATCAACACCCACCGCACCAAAACGCGCACGCCAACGCCTCACCGTGTCCGGCGTCGTGTCGCAACGCCGAGCGATCTCCTCGTTCGCCACCCCATCCGCCGCCAACAACAACGCCTTGGCCTGCACGACCTTGCGATGCGGCAACGAACGCGAGCGAGCAATCACCACCAACTCGGCCCGCTGACCCCTCGTGACCCTCAACGGAGCTGCGACCACCACCGCCATCATCGCAGCCTAACCCACCCTGCTATTTCAGCGACGCACCACTAGGGCTTGTCGAGCGATCCGGCTGGCAGAGTAGTTATCACGAGTCCCAACCATCACAGCCGGTCGAGGGGGTCCGACGGTCTATTTCTCGCTTCCCGCCTTGCCTCGTCGTGGGCGCTCATCCTGTAGCGGGTGAAGATGGAGCAACTTGACGTCGCGACCTGAGCCGAGGCGGAACAGCACCCCTTCCTGGACCCAGCGTGCTGACGTCCGGCTGAACTGTCCCTGGTCGACCGCTGCTCCCTTTACAACTTCAGCTTGCGTACGGGTGCCATCGCAGAGGTTGTAGGCGTTCACGTTTCGGCCGTCGCCAACGATTTCACGCAACGTCTCAGGCGGAAATTCCCGCCGCCCGCTGAGTTGAATGAGGATTCGAAGGAGTTCCTCGGTGTCCGCCACGATGGCCTCCGATCCATTCCTAGGGAACGAATTCCCTGCGGTCGTTCAGCAGCGCAATCCAGTCGTTGAAGTACAGGTCGACACGGTTCTCTTCGTTCTTGGACAGCGGATTGTTGTGCGCCACGATGTTCCGTGGGGGCTCCAATTCATCCAGCCTCTGCGTAATCCATGCTTGCTTGAGAAAGATGGGTTCGAATTCCGACCAGTTACTCGTGATCAAGTCGCGAAGGTCCCCGAAGTCCGAGTAGTAGATCTCGCCAGTGCCGCGCTTGCCGTGCCAGGGCTTTTTCGCTTCCTGATCCTTCCGGGTCGCGACTCTCTTTTGCACGCCGGTGGGAGCAGTCGCGGCCCACCAATCACTGCCATGCTTCGCGCTGAGTACGCGGACGATTACGTTGCGGATGGAGTTCTCGAAGACATAGAGCTTCGGATAGACGTTCGCCATCCGATTTGCACTCTCGAGGAGGGCCCTCGGAAGCATTGCGTCGACAAGTTCGAGACTCGGGGCGATACGAACGGCACTTGAAGATGTGGCAGCTCGCGTGCGCTTAGCTGGATTCGCGGCCGGCGTCGTTGTGCCAGCTTTCCCCGGAAGCAGCCCGCGTACCCGATCGACCGTCGCCTGATCTACGTACCTAGTGAGATCCACGCCTTCCTGGTGTGCGAGAACATAGGTTCCGTCTTCAGTTGACATGGGGCCGTACAGTCGCTTCACCTGCGCGACACGTTGCGACAGACGTTGCGGGGTAACGCCAAGCTTCTCGAGCAGCGCAGTCTTTAATTCACGATTCGTCGCCATGTCGTGGTCCCTTGGCCTCGCGCTTCTTCGCTTTGTTCAAGGTCACGTTCACTGCGTTGGCAGTCGTGCCTAGAAGTTCGGCGATGCGCGTCTGGCCGAAGCCAGCCTTGTCGAGTTCGATCACGACCTCGCCTTGATTCTTCGCCGTCCGACGCAACTGCAGCACCATCAGCCTGATGACTTCTTCTTGGGGATCCATCTTCTTTAGCGTTGGCATTGGTCAGGCTTCCTCGTCCGAAGCAGCGGTAGACCGGCGCACCGCGGTGTCCTTTCGGCGGACGCGTGATCGCGACGCTCGTACAGTCGCGGCCGTTGTCCCGACAAGGTCGGCAATCAGTTCGTTATCCAAGCCGGCACGGTCCAGGATGCCGATCGCTTCTGCCCCGGTCTTGTCGCCGATCAGTTGGAGGGCCGTGAGACGAATGAGTGTGTCCATCTTCGTGCCGAGGTCCTGGGCCACCATCACCCTTGCGCCTTCCCCTTGGGCTTCTTGGCCTTGTTGCGGGCGAGGACACGGAGTGAGTCATCCGATGATCCGACGATTACGGCCGCCTCTCGACGCGGCAGATCGAACTTCATCAGGAACTCCGCCTGCTCCAGAACGCCACGTGACCGCATGTCCGCAAGGTGCAAGCACAAGTAGCCGAGCGCCCGCCCAATGAAGGGCTGCCAATCGAAGTCCTCGGTCGTGGCTGCCATCTCCGCCTCCTAGTGTCTAGGACAGATTACACGCCTGTGATTCGCGGGCGCAAGGGCATTGGTGCACACGAAGGGAAGAGAATCGCGCGTCTACCTGGGCAGATACACGATCCTTTCGACCGATCGCAGCAAGTCGACGGAGTGCCCTCCTACGAACGCAGCGGCCGCTTGGCTGTGCCCGCGCCGACGTCAGCCGGTGATGCGCAGAGTGGAACTTCCTCGAACATACGTTCGGCTCTCGCCGCCACCTTCCCGCCGGCGTCCTCGACCAAAACCTTGTGACGTGGACCAGGACGTGATCGTCGCCGGCTCGATCCGTGTCTCGCTCGCCGCGTCGACGCGGAGCGTCTCGACGCGACCTGTATCGAACTCGGCGGGGGACGGATTCCCCGGAGACCTAAGAGGCTAACGCCCGCTCGAACTGCGGCCTAGTTCGCCGCCTGCACGCGCTCGGCCACCTGCTTCGCGAGCACAGGGGGCACGGAGTTACCGATCTGTGACTGGACAGACGCACGAGAACCGACGAACTCGAAGTCGTCAGGGAACGTGAAGAGCCGACGGAGCTCTGGAACACGAAGGCGGCGGTTCTCCCAATGGAAGGGCCCGACGTTGGGACCGGGCTTCGCCTGAATCGTTGGCGATGCGCGACCGGGGTCGAGCTTCAGAAGGAACGACCAGTAGCGGCTGCGCCACTTGAAGAGCGGGTCGGGATGTCCGCGCTCGGCCGTGAAATGCAGATAGTTCCCACCGGGAGGGATGTCCGGTAGCAAGTGCGCCCAGCGGCCGCGCAGCACTTCTTCGTGCTCGGGAGGGGCGCTGACGCCGCTGAGCACCTCTCCGGCCGTTACGTGAGGGAGCGACCCTCCACCAGTCTGTCGGCGCTCCCATCGGCCTCCGTGGGTCGGCAAAGGCAGCTCCGGTACTTGTGCGCCACGCCGCACGCCGACGATGAACAGTCGTGGCCGCAGCTGCGGGACACCATGATCCGCTGCATTGAGCACTGCCCAGCGGTAGTCATAACCGGCTTCCATGATCTCTTTTGTGAGACGCTCGAAGGCGGGCCTGCTTGCCTTGTTTCGGTAGGTCAGCGCGTACACGTTCTCGAGCAGAAAGGCTCTTGGGCGCGCCTCTGCCAGCACGCGCGTGTAGGCCTGCAGAAGGCTGGCATCCGGGTCGAGCCCGGCTCGCTTCCACTCCAGCCAGAACCCGGACTTCGAGAACGGCGTGCATGGCGGTCCGCCAACGAGGAGATCCGGCCGCTCCCTCCCGCGGAGCCCGGCGGCCCTTAGTAGCTCCCGAGTCGGGAGCTCAAGGATGTCTTGTCGGATGACGGGGCTCGCCAGATGCTTGAAGTTCTTCTCCATGGTGTCAGCCGCGTCGCCATCACTCTCCACCGCGGCCGCAACTCGGTACCCGGCGGACTCCACTCCCAGGTCGAGACCACCGGCGCCCGAGAAGAGCGATACGGCCATCCCGACGTCCGTGGGCATGCAATCAGCCTCGCATGAGGGTGTGACAGCTACGCGGATGCCAGGGCGTCAGCGAGGGTCCCGAGCCAGGTCTCGTCGACTCGCTGGATCGGCGCGATCCGACCCTCGAAGTGAGGCGACAAGTCGAGCCTTGAGGCTGCCTTGTAGCGGAACTCCCACAACCCGGTGACGGAGAACAGGCAAGCTGCGACCACGTCGAACTGGCTCGGTCGATAGAGCCGCCCCGCAGGGTCCGAACGCTGCGAGCGGGTCTTCTGGACCTCGACCTTGATATCCCCGTCCTTGTACCGCTGCGGAGAGACGTTCTTGCACTCGACCAGGACCTGCCGGCCGTCTCGGAGGTGAACGTCGAGGTCTGGCTTCCCGTCCTCATCGATCTGCTCAGCCGCCACCACGGCCTGGTCCGCGCGCAGCTCGCGCTGGAGGTGATGCTCGGCCACGCCGCCCTTCAACGCCACGCCGAGCCGGAAGCGCCGCTCGATGATGTCGAGGATCTCGGGTGCCGAGAGCCCGAATTGCTTCTCGAGTGCGTGCCGACCCGTTGGAGGCGTGCCTGCCTCTCGCACCGTCCCCGCGAACTGGAACCGAAGGGCGGCGTCGAGGCCGAGGGCGGCGGCCTCGCGTTCGAAGCGCGCGTAGTCGAGCAACCGCTCCGGAGTGAACGCCACGACCGTCTCAAGGCCCTCGCTGCTC
>JBOGEI010000140.1:0-10270 GCA_050701935.1 Microbacterium sp. | reverse complement strand
GTCCAGGACACGTCCTGTTCCCAGGCCGCCGGCGCACGCACGGGATCTCCCGCCACGAGAGAGTAGTCGGCGTCGTAGCCGAGCGCGACGAGACTGTCCGCGACGAGCGGGTTGGCGGCGCCTCCGGTCGCGCGGGAGAGCTCACGGTACGCGTCGAGCATCGGCCGGGCATCGACGGAGGCGAAGCTGCCGCCCTCACGGCCGAGGCGTCCGACGTCCGAGTCCGCGCGGAATCGGGACCACTCGCGGTCGAAGCGGTCGATCTCCGCCGTGACCGCCGCGCGGGCCGAGTCGGTCAGCGCATCCGTCGTCTCGATCTCCCACTGCGTCCCGATGGCCTCGAAGCGCCAGCTCGCCATGGGGAGTCAGGCGCCTAGGCGGCGGCCTGCTCCTTGATCGACTCGACGGCCTTGTTGAACCCGCCGCTGGTGAGCGACGAGCCGGCGACGCGGCTGACGTTCAGGTCGTCGAGCGACTTTCCGTCGACCTGCTCGGCGATCCCGTCGATGAACTGCCCCTGGTACTGCTTGCTCTCGGGTGCCTGCGGGTCTCCCGTGACCTCGACATCGGTCACGACGCCGTCGGCGAGGGTCAGGGTGACGGAGATCTGCTCCACCGTCTCCGGCGTCTGGTACGAGCCCTCGGCGGTGTAGGTGCCGTCGGCGTAGGTGCCCGTGGAGTCGCCGCCGGACGAGGACGAGGACGAGGACGAGGACGCACCAGCGTCAGGCGTGCTGCCGTTGTCGGCGGGAGTCTCGGCGTCGGCGTTTCCGGAGCATCCGGCGAGGACGAAGAGTCCCGCGATCCCGAGGAGTGCGGTTCCCTTGCGGACAGAGGTCGGTACGGTCGTGCGGATCATGGTGGTCCTCCCGGCTCGGTGTCGGTCGACGCGCTCGTCGACCATTCGACCGTAAGCACCGTGGCTATGCGCGGGCTGTGCCGTGTCGATGCGTTACGCGTCGCCGCCGAACATGCTCGTCACGGAGCCGTCTTCGAACACCTCGTGGATCGCGCGCGCCAGGAGCGGGGCGATCGGGAGGATGGTCAGCTTGTCCCAGCGCCGCGACTCGGTGAGCGGGATCGTGTCGGTGATGACGACCTCGTCGATCGAGGAGTCCTGCAGCCGATCGGATGCCGGGTCGCTGAAGATGGCGTGCGTCGCCGCGACGATCACGCGGTGGGCGCCGGCCGCCTTGAGCGCCTGGGCAGCCTTGACGATCGTGCCGCCGGTGTCGATCATGTCGTCGACGAGGAGGCAGGTGCGCCCCTCGACCGTTCCCACGATCTCGTGCACCGAGACCTGGTTTGCGACCTTCGGGTCACGACGCTTGTGGATGATCGCGAGCGGAGCACCGAGGCTGTCCGACCAGGTGTCTGCGACGCGCACACGCCCCATGTCCGGCGAGACGACAGTGAGGATCTCGCGGTCCGCGGGCGTCAGGGTGCGCTGGAAGTAGTCGAGCAGGACGGGCTTGGCGAACAGATGATCGACGGGGCCGTCGAAGAAGCCCTGGATCTGCGCCGCGTGCAGGTCGACGCTCATGACGCGGTCGGCACCGGCGGTCTTCAGCAGATCGGCGACGAGGCGGGCGCTGATCGGCTCACGACCGCGGCCCTTCTTGTCCTGACGCGAATACGGATAGTACGGCGCGACGACGGTGATGCGCTTGGCCGACGCGCGCTTGGCGGCGTCGATCATGATCAGCGTCTCCATGAGCCACTCGTTCACCGGCTCGCCGAACGTCTGGATCAGGAAGAGATCGACACCGCGGATCGAGACCTCGAAGCGGGCGTAGATCTCACCCGAGGCGAACGTGCGGTGCTCGACGGGTGCGATCTCCGTGCCGAGCGCCTCGGCGACGGCCGCCGTGAGCGCAGGATGCGACCGACCGCCGGCGACGACGAGTCGCTTCTTGGTCTTGGCGATGATCCCGGGGGCCACGCCGTTGTCGCGATCCAGGTCGACCGTCTTCTTCTTGCGCGCCATGCTCCGCCTATTCCGCCGAATTCTCGCGGGACGCAGCATCCGCCGCGCCCGTGCCTGCTCTGTTCTTCTCGACCCACCCCTCGATGTTGCGCTGGGGGGCGACGGTCATGGCCAGCGCTCCGGCCGGGACGTCTTTGCGGACGACCGCGCCGGCGCCGGTCTTCGCGCCTGCCCCAAGCCTAACGGGCGCGACGAGCACCGTGTGCGACCCCGTGTGCACCTCGTCTCCGATCTCGGTGCGGTGCTTGTTCACGTCGTCGTAGTTGGCGGTGATCGTGCTCGCGCCGAGGTTCACTCCCCGACCGATCGTCGCGTCGCCGACGTACGAGAGGTGCGGGACTTTGCTGCCCTCGCCGATCTCGGCGTTCTTGGTCTCGACGTAAGCGCCGATCTTGCCCTTGGCACCGAGAATCGTGCCGGGGCGGAGGAACGAGAACGGACCGACGGTGGCTTCTGCGCCGATCACGGCAAGGTTCGCATCGGTGCGGCGCACGATCGCATCCTCGCCGACCTCGCAGTCCACGAGCGTCGTGTCGGGTCCGATGACGGCACCTGAGGCGATGACCGTGGCACGCAGGATCTGCGTGTTCGGGAGAACCGTGACATCCGACGAGAGCTTCGCGTCGTCGTCGATCCAGGTCGTCGCCGGATCGATGACGGTGACGCCCTCGAGCTGCCAGCGACGCACGATGCGCTGATTGAGCAGCCGGCCGACCTCGGCGAGCTGGGCCCGGTCGTTGACACCGAAGGTCACGGAGATGTCGGAGACGACGGACGCCGCCACCCGGTCACCGTCGCGACGGAGGAGACCAGGGACGTCGGTCAGGTACATCTCGCCCTGAGCGTTGTCGACGCCGACCCTGGGGAGGTACGTGCGAAGGGTGGCGGCACGGAACACGTACATCCCCGCGTTGATCTCACGGACGGCGGATTCCTCTGGGTTCGCGTCCTTCTGCTCGACGATGCGGTCGACGCCGCCTTCGGAGTCGCGGACGACGCGTCCGTAGCCGGTCGGATCGTCGACCAGCGCCGTCATCAGCGTGGCCGGTGCCCCGGAGGCGCGGTGCTCCGCCACGAAGGCCGAGAGGGTGTCGACGTCGGCAAGCGGGCAATCCCCCGAGAGCACGAGCACGTCGCCTTCGAAGTCGGCGGGGAGAGCGTCGACGGCCACCTGCACCGCGCGGCCGGTCCCCGGGATGTCGTCCTGGTCGACGAACACCGCGTCGGGATAGTCGGGGGCGAGAGCTGCGACCACCTGGTCGCGTTCGTGCCGGACGACCACCTCGACGTGCGCGGCCTGCAGCCGCCCCGCGGTGGTGAGCACGTGCCCCACGAGCGGGCGGCCGCTGATCGGGTGCAGCACCTTGGGCAGACGCGACTTCATGCGCGTGCCCTGGCCTGCCGCGAGGACGATGATCGCGAGATTGTTCCCAGTCATGCTCCGCCGCCAGGACTCGAACCTAGACCTAACAGCTCCAAAGGCTGTCGTGCTGCCATTACACCACGGCGGACCGCGGCGCCATGAGGACGCCGCGGTCCAAGTCTGCCATGCTCCAGCCCCGGTTCCGCTGACACCGCCGCCCGTCATCCGCGCGAAATACCGATCTGCAATGCTGACGACATGAGCATCGTCATCGAACGGGTGCGGGCCGCGAGCCCCGCTCTCGCCGAGTTCCTGGTCGCCCATCACGCCGAACTGGAGCACACGGCCCCGGCAGAGAGCCGTCATGCACTGGTCTTCGAGCGGCTGCTCGCTCCGGGCGTGCGGCTGTTCGCCGGCCTTCTCGACGACAGTCCGGTCGCCACGGGTGCGCTGGCGAGGGTCGAGGAGGGGCACGAGGAGATCAAGTCGATGCGCACCGACCCCGCTCTGCGCGGGCGCGGCCTCGGACGCGCCATGCTCGCTTTCCTCCTGGACGATGCCGAGGCTCGCGGCATCCGCCGGATCTCCCTCGAAACCGGAAGCGCCGAGTTCTTCGTTCCGGCACGCGCGCTGTACTCCGCGGCCGGCTTCCGCGAATGCGGCCCCTTCGGCTCCTATGCGCCAGACCCGTACAGCACCTTCATGACGCTCGAGCTGCCATCGGCGTCCTGATCCCCCACCCGCACGCGCGATAATGGGCGGATGAGCGAGGTGGATGAGGTCGACCGGATCGTCGGCGCGTGGAACACGCAGCGCCCCGACCTCGACTTCTCGCCCCTCGAGGTCCTCTCGCGGATGGACCGCCTGTCACGGCACCTCGACCGCGCCCGCCGCGACGTCTTCCGCCGCAGCGATCTGGAGCACTGGGAGTGGGATGTGCTGTCGGCTCTGCGCCGCGCAGGTGCGCCGTTCCAGCTCTCCCCCAAGCAGCTTCTGCAGCAGACCCTGGTCTCGAGCGGGACGATGACCAACCGGATCGACCGTCTTGTGGGTCGCCGCTTCGTGCGTCGCGAAGCCGACCCCGGCGACGGACGCAGCGTGCTGGTGATCCTCACCGATGATGGTCGCATCCGCGTGGATGCCGCGATCACCCGTCTCGTCGACGTCGAGGCCGACCTGCTGCAGGCGCTTTCGCGCTCGGACCGCGATCGCCTCGCCGGGCTGCTGCGCAAACTGAGCCTGAGCTTCGACAAGTGAGCGGCTCCCGCTGATGGGCATGCCCTCTCCCCTCCCCGTGCGTGACGGTGTGGGAGCCACACGACTGCATGTGCCGCTCACCGGCTCCTGGCAAACGGTCGCCGCCTACATGGTCGAGCGCTTCTTCCACCTCGACCCCGAGCGACTGCTCCAGCGGTTCGACCGAGGCGACATCGTGCGCGCCGACGGCTCGGCCGTCCCTCGCGACGCCCCGCTCGGCAGCGTCGAGTTCGTCTGGTACTACCGTGAGCCCGCCGTCGAGACGCGGATCCCGTTCGAGATCGAGATCCTGCATCAGGACGAGCACCTCGTGGTCGTCGACAAGCCGCATTTCCTTCCGACGACCCCCGGCGGCAAGTTCCTGCAGAACTCGGCGCTGGTGCGACTGCGCAACCTCCTCGAAAACCCCGACCTCGCCCCCATCCACCGCCTGGACCGCGCGACCGCGGGCCTGCTGATGCTCTCGACACGGCCGGCGACCCGCGGCGCGTACCAGCTGCTGTTCGAGAACCGACAGGTGCAGAAGGTGTACGAGGCGGTATCGGCCATCCCCGAGCGTGGCGAGCTCCCCTCGTTCCCGGTCGTCTACCGCAACCACATCGAGAAGCCCCGCGCCCAGGTGCGCGTGCAGGTCGACGATGCCAGGGAGCCGAACGCCGAGACGCTGATCGAGCTGATCGGCAGCGACGATCGCGTGGTGCACACCCTGCTCCGGCCCCACAGCGGCAAGATGCACCAGCTGCGCGTTCACCTCGCCGCCCTCGGCATCGGCATCCTGAACGACCGGTTCTACCCCGAGCTGCTCGACGACCTGCCGGACGACTTCGACCGCCCGCTGCAGCTGCTCGCCCGCGAGCTGCGCTTCATCGATCCGCTCAGCGGTGTGGAGCGGACCTTCACCACGCGGCGCACCTTGCAGGAAGCGCCTGCCGACGAAGCTCCCCTCAGCGGCGCATGACCTTGCGGGCCAGGCGGGTTCCGAGCATCTGCACGAGGTGCACGAACACCACGATCAGAATGATGGCCGCCCACATCACGACCGGTTCGAACTGCCGGAAGCCGTAGATCTGGGCGAACGCACCGAGACCACCTCCACCGATGAGTCCGGCCATCGCCGTCATGTCGATCAACGCGACCACGATGAACGTGTATCCCAGGATCAGCGGGCCGAGCGACTCGGGGATCGCGACGGTGAAGAGGATTCGCCAGGGGCCGGCGCCCATCGCCCGCGCCGCCTCGATGACGCCGGGCGAGACCGACACGAGGTGCTGCTCCACGATGCGGCCGATCGCGAAGGCCGCCGCGAGACCGATGATGAACGCGCCGGCCGTCGTACCGATTCCCACACCGACGACGAGCCGTGCGAACGGCTGCGCGACCGCCATGAAGATCACGAACGGGATCGGGCGGAAGAAGTTGACGGCGAAGTTCGCGAGGAGCGACACGGGCCGGTTCTGAGCGAGCCCTCCGGGACGCGTCACGTAGAGGATCACGCCGATCGCGAGGCCCAGGATTCCACCGAGGACGAGGGCGAACGAGGCCATGTAGAGGGTCTCGAGCGCGGCGGTCCAGAATTCGGGCCACAGTTCGTTCAGACGATCCATCAGCGTGCCTCCTCTGCGGCGATCTCGGTCACTTCGACTCGTTCGGCGATGCCGGCGAGGGCGCGATCGATCGCCGCGACATCACCGCGGATCGCGAGCGTGAGGTGTCCGAAGGCGCGCCCGCGGATGTCGTTGATCCCGCCGAAGACGAGCTCGAAGTCAAGCCCGGCGCCGGCGAGGTCGAGGAACACCTGCGCCTGCGAGGAGTCGCCGTCGCGGAACGAGAACGTGACCAGCCGCCCCTGATGGCGCTCGCGCAGCACCGCCAGCTCTGCCGGGGACGGCACGCCCTTGACGACTGTTCCGACGAATCGCTGCGATGCCGGGTTCTGCGGCGCGGAGAAGACGTCGAACACGTCGCCCTGCTCGATGACGCGGCCGTTCTCCATCACGGCGACCTTGGTCGCGATGGTCTGGATGACGTCCATCTCGTGCGTGATGACGACGATCGTGACGCCCTGCTCCCGGTTGACGCGCTTCAGCAGATCGAGCACCTCGTGGGTGGTCTGCGGGTCGAGGGCGCTGGTGGCCTCATCGGCGAGGAGGATCGCGGGCCCGGTCGCGAGGGCGCGAGCGATGCCCACACGCTGCTTCTGGCCGCCGGAGAGCTGCTCGGGATAGGCCTTCGCCTTGTCGGAGAGGCCGACGAACGACAGCAGCTCCGTGACGCGCGTCTCGATATCGGCCTTGGACCAGCCTGCGAGCTTGAGCGGATAGGCGACGTTGGCCTTGACGGTCCGCGAGGAGAAGAGGTTGAACTGCTGGAAGATCATGCCGATCCCACCGCGGATCTTGCGCAGTTCGCTCTCCTTGAGCGCGGTGATATCGACGCCGTCCACCGTGATGGTGCCGCTGGTGGCGGGTTCCAGCGCGTTGATCAGGCGCACGAGGGTCGACTTGCCCGCCCCGGAATAGCCGATGATCCCGAAGACATCGCCCTTCTCGATCGAGAGGGTGACGTCGTCCACGGCCACGACCTCCGCGCCGTCACGGGTGCGGGGCGGGTACGTCTTGGACACGTTCGTCAGGGTGACGATCGGCATGTGCTGCTCCGGTCTGCTTCGGGAACGAAGAATCGGGTGACGCGTTTTCGCGCCACCCGATTCTCCCTCATCGGACTGGGGTGGATCTCCCCACGTCCTACTTCTTCGCGTCGGCGTCCTTCTGGACCTTCGCGAGCGACGCGACCAGATCCTTCACCGGCGTCTGCAGGGCCACGGCGGTGCCGCCGGACGACTCGAGCAGCCCCTTCTGGACGGCTTCGTTCGTCTGGAAGATCTCGACGAGCTTGAGGTACGTCTTGTTGTCGGCGTCCTCGGCGCGGGCGGCGAAGATGTTCACGTACGGAAGGGCGCTGGCGTCTTCCGGGTCATCCTGCGCGATCGCATCTTCGAACGTGAGGCCGGCGTCCTTGACGAAGTCGTTGTTGATGATCGCGGCGGCCACATCCGGCAGCGACGTCGGGATGAGCGCGGCCTCGAGCGCCGTGACCTTGACCTTGGACTTGTCGGTGTCGACGTCGGCGAGGTCGGAATAGGGCGTGCCGCCGCTCTTGAGCTCGACGAGACCGGCCTGCTGCAGCACGTTCAAGGCGCGAGCCTGGTTGGAGGCGTCGTCCGGGACGGCGACGGTCTCGCCCTCGGGGATGCTGTCGACATCGTCGTACTTCTTCGAGTACAGGCCGAGCGGGTAGATCGCCGTCGACCCGATCGGGGTGAGGTCGGAGCCCGAGGCGTTGTTGTACTCGGCGAGGTACACGATGTGCTGGAACTGATTGAGGTCGATCTCGCCCTCGGTGAGTGCGGGGTTCGGCTGCTCGTAGGAGCCGAAGTCGACCAGCTCGACCGTGATGCCCTCTTCGGCTGCGGCATCGACGAAGGCCGGCCACTGCTCATCGCCCTTGCCGACGACGCCGATCTTGACGACCTCGTTGTCGGACGAGCCCTCGCTGCCGGAGCCGGCGTCGGAGGACCCCGTGGCGCAGCCTGCCAGCGCGACGAAAAGCGGTACCGCGGCGAGCGCGGCGAGGATGGAAGTGGTGCGGCGTGACATGTGAAGGAGTTCCTCTCTTGGGGGACTCGAATACGTTAGGCAGGCCGTTCCTCACATGCGGAATCGTGTGTCACACAGCGTCACAGCGGGCGCGAAGAGCGCGGTGCGCGCAACGCCAGCTTTCCCACATAGTGGCTTCGCAGGGTGCGATGCGCCTTGACGACTTCTTCGGCGTCGAACACCTGCGCCACATGCGCGGCGACAGGACTCGACTCGATGACCTCGTTCAGACGCTCCAGGGCCGCACGGCTCCGGTCGCCGTCGTAGAACGACACGCGTTCGACCAGATCGCTCGTCGGCGCAGGATTCACACCGTGGGGCCAGGCGATCCGCCCTGACGGCTTGAGGCCGCGCAGCGCGGACTCCGCGGCCTCACCGCCGACGGTCACGAGTGCGGCGTCGAGTCCTCCCGGCGCGAAGCTCTCGATGGCCGCGGTCACGTCACCCTGCCGACCGTCGACGGCCGCATCGGCTCCGAGGCTGCGCACGAGGTCGACGCCGTCTTGCCCGGAAGCCACGGCCAGGACGCTGAGACCACGTTGCTTCGCCAGCTGGACCGCCAGGTGACCGATGCCTCCGCTCGCACCGAAGATCATGACCCGGTCGCCAGGTCGCCCATCGATCACGTCGAGCCCGCTGGCCGCCGTCAGCGCATCCCAGACGATCACGCCGGCCTGCTCGTTCGTGAGACGTTCCGGCACGAGAGCCACGTGTTCCTCATCGACCACCGCGTACTCGGCGTAGAACCCGCCTCTGGGCACGGGGGTTGACGCCGCGTAGACCCGGTCGCCCCTGGCGAAGCGCGTGACATCGGATCCGACCGCTTCGACGATCCCCGCGCCCTCCCACCCGAGGATGTAGGGGAACGTCGAGGGGGCGCCGAAGGCTCCTTCGAAGTCGCCTTCGCGCTCGAACCGATCCCACGAACCGATGCCGGCGATATCGACCCGGATGAGCACATCTCGCTCGCCGACCGCCGGAACCGCGATGGTCCGCTCGCGCAGTTCGCTCTCGTCGCCGAAGCGATCGAGGACGACTGCCTTCATCATCGTGTTCATCGCACTCCTGAGCTCACCTGCATGGAATCTTCGCCTTCGACCTCAATCGAACTCCTCGATCCCCTGCAGGCGCACCTGCTCGAGATCGAGGCGTGCCGAGATGCGGCGGACGACGATGTCGTCGACGGTGCCGGCGCCGCGCAGGCCCAGCAGCACTTCGCGCTTGCGGTCGATGAGCGCGAGCTTGAGCCGCGTGTGCTCCTCGTGCCGGATCAGCGGCGAGCGCTGAGCGAGGTCGACATCGGTCGAGGTGGCGATGATCTGCAGGACTGTGCCGTCGGTGGCATCCACCTCCGCGATCTGCTGCGTGCCACCGCTCGGGGACGGGTCCACCACCGCTCCGGGGCCGCCTGCCTGCGCGGTGGTTCCGGCGCCCAGCGGGTCGGGTTCCCCGAGCATCTCGTCCAGAGCCTCGGCCTCGGCATCGACCAGCGCCTGTTCGCGAGCCAGCGAGCGCGCATTCGCGAACTCGAGCATCTGGTAGCCCTCGGAACGCACGCGATCCAAGACCTCCTGCCCCACACCGTGCTCCGAGGCGAGGTCGTCGAGCGCGGCGAGCGCCGCGCCGGAGATCGCCCGCTCGGCGAGCTCGTACTCCTCATCCTCGACGTGGTCGGCGGGGAACCTCGCCCACCGCACGATGGCCGGAAGCAGCGGTCCCTGCACGAGCAGACTCAGCATGATGACACCGGCCGTGACGAACACGATCTCGTCGCGGCCGTTGACCGCCCCGCCCTCGGTGATGCTCGTGGGGACCGACAGGGCGATCGCGAGGGACACGGCGCCACGCATGCCGGCGACCGTGGAGACGGCCCTGGCCCGGGCTCTGGCACCGCGAGCGGGTCGCGGGCCGGTCTGACGCTGGAACGGCACGTTCAGCAGCTGGAACAGGTAGCGGACGGCCAGCAGCGTCGCCCAGACGGCGAGCGTGAGGAGCACGAGGCGGCCG
>JBOGEI010000139.1:0-10326 GCA_050701935.1 Microbacterium sp. | reverse complement strand
GGGCCGCTCCTGTGTCCGTCTCTGTTTCGCAGTCCGGCCGCGACGCCGTAGCCTCATGCCATGCGTCGACCGTTCATGGACACCCCCGAACAGCTCGCAGGCCTGGAGGGTCAGCAGTACCTCGTGCTCCGCCCCACCGCCGACGTCGGCGAGACGTATCGGAGCGTCCAGGACGTCGCGCTCGGGCGCCTCGGCATCCCGACGCGGCATCCCCACACCGGGCACGTCACACTCCGGGGGTTCTACGAGCCGCAGCGGCGCGACGAGCTCGCCGAACTGATCCGATCATGGGCGAGGCAGCAGTCGCCGATCGAGGTCGCGGCCGAAGCCATCGACGAGTTTCCCGTTCCCTGGCAGATCCTGATCGTTCGCCTCGCCCGCAGCGCCTCGCTCGTGTCGGCGTATTCTTCGCTGACCGACGCGCTGGATGCCACGGACTTCCGACGCCTGGGCGAACTGCCGCTGGCCGGCTGGACGTTCCACCTGTCGGTGCTCTACGGCAAGACTCTCGACGCGGCGATGTGGTCGCGCTTCGCCGAAGCCGAGTCCCGCGCCTTCGAGTCAGCACCTACCGAGATCATCACCGAAGCCGAACTCGTCTGGTACCAGGACGGCACCGAGCACGCAGAGACCTTGCCCCTGGGCGGTTGATCTCGTCGGGTCTCAGCTCAGGCCGGAGTATGCGTGCAGGCCCTTGAAGAAGACGTTCACGATCGTGAAGTTGAAGATCACGGCCGAGAAGCCGACGATCGCCAGCCACGCGGAAGGGTTCCCGCGCCAGCCGCGGGTCGCGCGGGCGTGGATGTATCCGGCGTAGATGACCCAGATCACGAAGGTCCAGGTCTCCTTGACGTCGAAGCCCCAGAAACGGCTCCAGGCGTAGTACGCCCAGATCGACCCTGCGATGAGCGTGAAGGTCCAGAGGATGAAGCCGATGATCGTGAACATGTACGCCAGGCTCTCCAGGCGCACCGCGTTCGGGAAGGTGCGGAGGAAGCCGGGCCCGGTCTTGGTCGCGCCTTCGCCGACCAGACGCTCGCGGCGCGACTGCATGAGCTGGATCACCGAGAGCGCGAACGCGAGCGCGAAGAACGCCGTGGCGAGCGAGGCCACGAAGACGTGGATGATGAGCCAGATGCTCTTCAACGGGTCCATCAGCGGCGAGACCTCGACATAGAAGTTCGTCGCCCCGAGGCCGAGGAGAACCACGACCAGCCCGGTGATGAACGTGCCGAGAAAGCGCAGGTCGATGCGGGTGAGCACCACGAGGAAGACCGCCACGATGAGCAGCGTGCCCATCATCGCGAACTCGTACAGGTTCGCCCACGGCACTCGTCCCGCCGCGAGACCACGGGTGACCGCGGCGGCGAGGTGGAAGATGAATCCGAGAACGGTCAGCGACGTGCCGATCCGCGCCATCACGAACCGCTTCGGGGTGGCTTCTTCCGCTCCGGAGGCGCCGACTGATGCCGCGGCGCTCCCTCCGCCGGCACCGACGAGCACCGACTCGCGGACCGTCTGCGCGTCGGCCGTCGCCTGCGAGCGCTGCGCGAGGTCGAAGGCGTAGGCCACGAAGGCCGCCGCATAGATCGCCACCGCCGTCCAGAGCAGGACCGGCGAGATCACGTTGAGCTCGAGCATGATGTCAGTCTACTTTCCGGGTGTCGGATGCCGGGGCTTCCGCCTCTGCGGACTCGTCTGCAGAGGTGTCATCGATAGTGGGATGCGCCGTGGTGCCACCGGCCGCATCGAGCAGCCGGGCGTGACCGGCGACGAGGTCTTCCACGGCCGCTGCGAGAGTCGGATCCTCACCGCGAGCGAGCGCGGCGTACTCGAGGGATACCGCATCGTCATGCGCTGTCGCCTTGACCCACACGCGTCGGCGGGGCACGAACAGGGCGATCATGAGGCCGCCGAGTGCCAGCAGCGCGAAGCCGAGCACCCACACGCCGGACTCGTCGCGATGGATCTGCAGCGATGCGAAGCGCTTCACCGACTCCGAGGCATCCGTCGCGCCGGCAGGAGAGTCGTCTTCGAAGGTCACCGAACCGAGCCCGTTCGGCAGCTCAGCGGTCTGGCCAGGGGCGAGCTCGATCGACTCGACATCGGTGCTTCGGCCGGTGAGCTTGGTCATCCCGGTCGTGTCGAGCACGTAGACGGAGCGCGGCACCCCCTCGTTGATGCCGAGGTCTCCGGTGTACACGTCGAGCGTGAGCGTCGGGTTGGTGAGGTCGCCGTAGGCGGAGAAGAACGCCCCCGTGTCGAGCACACCGGTGGTCGGGTAGAAGAACCCGACCAGTCCGACCTGCTCGGCCAGTCCGTCCGGCACCTTGAGCACGCCGAGCGAGGTCATGTTGTTGTCCTGCGGAAGGAACGGCGTGCTGTTGGTGAACACGACGTTGCCCTCGGGATCACGCACCGTCACGGTCGGCGCGTAGCCGTTGCCGAGAAGGAACACGTCGTCGTCGGCGACCCCGAGCGGCTCGTTCACCTTGACGGAGCCGGTGCGCTCCTCGCCGTTCTCCTGCACCGTCACGTTGGCCGAGAAGTTCGCGGCCTGGCCGGATCCGGGCTCACCGAACGGCTCGTAGGTCACATCGAAGGAGTCGAGGCGCATCGAGTACGGGGCGAACGCGTCGTCGCCCACGAAGCGGCCGCGGTTCATCGAGTCGTAGTCGAGAAGCGTGTTGGCGAAGGTCTCCCCCTCGACCAGCACTCGCTGGCCGGTGTACGAGAATCCGCCGCCGATGCCGACCGTGACCAGCACTCCCACCAGCGCGAGGTGGAACAGGAGGTTGCCGGTCTCGCGCCAGTAGCCGCGTTCCGCCGAGACCGAGAAAGTGCGCCCGCGGTCGTAGCGCTCGACACGATAGCCGAGCGCCTTGAGCTGCTTCGTGGCGACGTCGATCGAGGCCGCGGCCTCTGCCTCGGCGTCCCCGGTCTTGGTGCCGGAATCCGCCGTGGTATCGCGGGTGATCGCTCGGTAGTCCTCGAGCCGCTGCAATCGCGCGGGGGTACGCGGCGGACGCGCACGCAGCGCCTTGGCGTGGTGCTTGATGCGCGGGATCACACAGCCGACGAGCGAGGCGAACAGCAGCAGATAGATCGCCGAGAACCACGGTGAGAGGTATACGTCGAACAGCTTCAGACTGTCGAGCACCGGGAACAGGTCGGGGTTGTTGCGCTCCCACTGCGTGACGCCGTTCGGGTCGGCCATCCGCTGCGGGAAGATCGAGCCGGGAATGGCCGCGATCGCGAGCACGAGCAGCAGGATCAGCGCCGTGCGCATCGAGGTCAGCTGACGCCAGCCCCAGCGCAGCCAGCCGACGAATCCGAGCCGCGGCTGGGCGATCGAGTCGTCGCCGTCGACGTGGTCGGAGGGACGGAGCGGATCGCTGGAGTCGCTGTTCGCGGCACCCTTGTTCTTGGTCATGGCCTTCTCGGTGCGGGGGTTCTTCTCGGAGCTGGTGGATTTCTCGGGTCGGTCAGAGCGGGAGGAGGACACTGCCGATCACCGCCATCAGCCGGGACATGATCTCGGTCCACAGGCCGGTGGCCATCAGGATGCCGAGCAGGATCAGCATCACTCCGCCGATGATGTTCACGACGCGGATGTGGCGACGGAGGAAACCGATGGCTTTCGTCGCCCACCCGAAGCCGAGTGCGACGAGCAGGAATGGGATCCCGAGGCCGAGCGAATAGGCGAGTCCGAGGAACCCTGCGCGAACCGGGTCCCCGGCGTTGAAGGAGAGGGCGATGATGGCGGCGAGCGTCGGTCCCATGCACGGGGCCCACCCGATGCCGAGTGCGATTCCGAGCAGTGGCGCTCCGACGATGCCGGCCTTGGAGTCGACGTGGAAGCGGAACTCCTTCTGCGCGAATCCGAACAGACCGAGGAACACCAGTCCCATGCCAATGATCACGACGCCGAGGATGCGAGTGATGAGGTCGCCCCACTGCAGCAGGAACACCCCGACGGTTCCCCCGAGCACCGTGTAGGCGATGAAGACGATCGTGAACCCGAGGATGAACAGCAGCACGCCCAGCACGAGCCTGCCGCGTGTAGCCGTCTCGGTCGTCTGGGTCGCGGTCTGACCCTCCGCACCGGCAGCCGTGGTCGACCGTGGCGCGACGGCGCCGCCGAGGAAGCCGAGGTATCCGGGAACGAGCGGGAGCACGCAGGGAGACAGGAACGAGACGAGTCCCGCCAGCATCGCGACCGGAATCGCTATCCAGAGGGCCCCGGAGCCGATGATCGCTTCGGGATTCATGAAGCGCCCTGGCTGCTCACGAGCCCTCCGCGAGCGCGTCCTTGACGAGCGTGGAGAGGATCGACTTTCCGTCGATGGGCCCGATGATGCGCGCGGCGACCCGGCCCTGCTTGTCGAGCACGAGCGTGGTCGGGGTCGCGGCGATCGGCGTCTCCTTCGCGAAGGCGAGCTTGGCCTGGGCGGTGTCGACGTCGATCAGGCTCGGGTACGTGATGCCGTACTCGTTGGCGAACGCGACGGCGGTGTCGGCCTGGTCGCGGGTGTTGATGCCGATGAACGCGACATCCTGATCGCTGAAGTCCTGCCAGACGCCTTCCAGATCGGCCGCTTCGAGACGGCATGGCGCGCAACCGGCGTACCAGAAGTTGACGACCGCGACCTGTCCGGCGATGTCGGCGCTGTCGAACTTCTCGCCCTTCTCGGTCACGCCGCTGAAGGCGACGGGCTCGCCGCGTTCGGAGACCGGGATCTCGACGATCGCACCGTCAGCTGCGACGTAGCCGGTGTTCTCCCCGTTCAGGAACGATTCACTGACCGGATCGGGAGCGCATGCGCTCAGACCGATGGCGAGTACCGCAGCGAGCGCGGCACCGACCGCACGGCGCGAACGCCGGATGCGGGAGGAGCGGCCGCTGCGGATCGGACGGACCGTCGAATCGCTTGGCACGACTCCGAGTTTACGCAGAGGTTCCTATGCGCGAGCCGGATATGGATGCCCTTCGACGACCCTCAGAAGCGCGCCAGGATGTCGTCCACGCCTGCCCGGAACCGCGGGCACGTCGCGATGTCGTGCGCACGGCACCCCATCGCGTGCTCGGTCATCTCGCGTGATCGACGCATCTCCTCCATGCGCCGATCGAGGTCGTCCAGGTGCTGCTGCAGCACCTGGTGCCGCCCGAAGCTCCCGTCATCGAGCAGCACCGCGATCTGTTCGAGTGTCATCCCCGCTGCTTTACTGCGCTGGATCACGGCGATGCGCACGACCTCGTCCTCGCCGTAGCGCCGCCGCCCGGCGGAGTCGCGCGGAGGGGTGAGCAACCCCACCGACTCCCAGTGCCGCAGCACGTTCGTCGGCAACTCGAAACGGGTCGCGACATCGCCGACGGACCACGAGTGCTCGGAGCTTGACTTCATGTTGACATGAAGTCACAGACTGGCGTGGAACGCAACACCCGGCGGGAAGGACCACCCATGTACGACGCCATCGTGATCGGCGCAGGACCGGCAGGACTGCAGGCTGCTCTGACCCTCGGACGGATGCACCGCTCGACTCTCCTCCTCGACTCGGGTGAGTATCGCAACGGCACCGTCCTGCACATGCACAACATGATCGGTGCCGACGGCACTCCCCCGGCCGAGTTCCGCGCGAGTGCCCGAGCAGAGCTCGCCGCCTACGAAGATGTGGAGGTCCGCGACGCGGCGGTGACGAGCATCGCGGGTGTCGAGGACGCGTTCGTGGTGGGTATCGCCGACGGGTCTGTGATCGAAGGGCGCCGGGTCATCATCGCCACCGGCGTCGCCGACGACCTCCCCGACGTGCCCGGGCTGCAGAGCCTGTGGGGCACGGTCGCGTTCAGCTGCCCCTTCTGCGACGGACACGAGCACTCCGGCAAGGCCATCGGCATCCTCGGCGCAGCCGCTCGGGCCGAGCACCTCATCGGGCTGCTGGGCCGGATCGTCGGGGACATCACCGTGTTCCCCGTCGGGGAGATGTTCGCCGACGAAGACATCCAGATGCTTGAGGCGAAGGGCGTGCGGGTGAGCCCAGCCCCGGTCTCCTCCGTCGAGAAGGTCGACGACCGGGTCCGCATCCGCACGGACGACGATGAGCGCGCGGTCGACGGCATCTTCGTCGCGGCGGGATCGATGCGCCAGCGGTCACCGTTGGCCGCGCAGCTCGACCTGCAGATGCTCGGGTCCGGCTGCATCGAGATCGACGAATTCGGGCGCACCTCGCTCCCCGGCATCTTCGCCGCTGGCGACCTCGCCCACCGCGCGACGCTCCCCGGCCCGATGGCGTCGGTACTGCTGGCTGCCGCCGCCGGTCAGCTCGCGGCGGTCGGCATCATCCAGTCGCTCCTGGCCACGGAGCACTGACCTCGGCCGTTCGAATCGCGCAATTGGTCGCATCCATCGTGGAGATGGGGCCAGTCGCGCGATTCGAAGGTGGGGACCGGTCAGACCGCGCCGACGTCGACGGCACCGCCGGTCGCGGCGGGCTCGGCGTACGCGACCTCGCGCCAGACGTCGCCGACGCGTTCGAAAGAGGTGACGCTGGAGAGGGCGCAGCGACGGGTGCGCGGGTCGTGCCGCAACGGCAGGCCCGCGACTCGGAGGTGAGTGATCCAGATTGGCGCTTGGTGCGAGACCATCACGACGTCGCCGTCCGGTGCCGTATCCCACGCCTCGTCCATGACACCGAGCATCCGCTCCGCGATGGAGGAGTACGGCTCACCCCAGCTGGGAACGGACGGCTGGCGCAGGTGCCACCAGTTCAAGGGGTTCATCAGGGAGCGGCGCATCTGCGTTCCCTCGAACACGTTCGTCGGCTCGATCAGACGGATGTCGATCTCCGGTACGAGGTCGAAGCGTTCGGCGAACGGCTCGGCCGACTCCTGCGCGCGTTCGAGCGGCGACGCGTAGAGCGCCGAGACAGGACGATCGAGCGCAGCCACGTGGTCGGCTGCCGCTGCGGCCATCCCCCGGCCCGCATCGCTCAGGTGGTAGTCGGGAAGACGACCGTAGAGCACGCGGGCCGGATTGTGCACCTCGCCGTGTCGGACGAGGTGCAACCGGGACGCCGTCACGTCACGCCTTGCTGTAGCGCGAATCCCCGAAGCCGAGGATCAGGTACCCGATGTACGGGAAGAGGAACAGCAGGAAGAACGAGAAGACCCCGCCCTTGTTGAAGCGCTCGCCGAGCTTGAACGCGACGATGATCGCCAGGATCAGGTTCACGATCGGGATGAGGTACAGCAGCGCGAACCAGCCGGACATGCCGGCGATCTTCACCAGGAAGACGAGGTTCACGATCGGGATGATCGCGAGGATGCCGGGGTATCCGGCCTTCGTGAACACCTTCCACAGCCCGATCGCGACGAGGATGTAGAAGACGAGCGCGATCAGGCCCGTGGTACCGGAGAAGATCGATGCGTAGAGATCGGAGATGCCGTTGTTGTCCACGGTGCACCCTTTCTGTGTATGAGCTGTGTCGTGGCGATCCTACTGATATGCCGGCTCGGCCGCCGCTGACGGGGCCGATGACCTCGCGACAGCCCCCGTAGAATGGGCGGGTTCCCCATTTCCCAGATCAGAAGGAATACTCCGTGCTTCGCACCCACTCGGCAGGCTCACTGCGAGCCGAGCACATCGGTCAGACCGTCACCCTCGCGGGTTGGGTCGATCGCCGTCGTGACCACGGAGGAGTCGCTTTCATCGATCTGCGGGATGCCTCGGGCATCGCCCAGGTCGTCATCCGCGACGAGGAGATCGCCCACCCGCTGCGCAACGAGTTCGTGCTCCAGGTCACCGGCGTGGTCTCGCAGCGCCCGGACGGCAACGCGAACCCGAACCTGCCCACCGGCGAGATCGAGCTCATCGCGAGCGACGTCGAGGTTCTGAACGAGTCCGCTCCACTGCCGTTCCAGGTCTCCACCGCGCTCGCCGACACAGAGACCGTCGGTGAAGAGGCGCGTCTCAAGTACCGCTACCTGGACCTCCGCCGTCCCGTGCCGGCATCCGCCCTGCGCCTGCGCTCGAACGTCTACAAGGCGATCCGCGACGTGCTGCACGCCGAT
This sequence comes from Microbacterium sp., assembly GCA_050701935.1. Lineage (GTDB taxonomy): Bacteria > Actinomycetota > Actinomycetes > Actinomycetales > Microbacteriaceae > Microbacterium. The sequence goes on along the minus strand of JBOGEI010000139.1, from coordinate 2,258 downwards.
GACTTCACCGAGGTCGAAACGCCGACCCTCACCCGCTCGACCCCTGAGGGCGCGCGCGACTTCCTGGTGCCGGCCCGCCTGAGCCCCGGCAGCTGGTACGCCCTGCCGCAGTCGCCGCAGCTGTTCAAGCAGCTGCTGATGGTCGGCGGTGTGGAGAAGTACTTCCAGATCGCGCGCTGCTACCGCGACGAAGACTTCCGCGCCGACCGCCAGCCGGAGTTCACGCAGCTCGACATCGAGATGAGCTTCGTCGACCAGGAAGACGTCATCACCCTCATGGAGTCGCTCATCGTGGCGATGTGGGCGACGATCGGCGTCGAGGTGGCCACACCCCTGCCGCGCATGACCTACGCCGACGCCATGGCCAAGTACGGCTCCGACAAGCCCGACCTGCGCTTCGGACTCGAGCTCGTCGAGATGACCGAGTACTTCAAGGAAACCCCGTTCCGGGTGTTCCAGGCCGAGTACGTCGGTGCGGTGCGCATGCCCGGTGGCGCCTCGCAGCCGCGCAAGCAGCTCGATGCCTGGCAGGACTGGGCGAAGCAGCGCGGCGCTCGCGGTCTCGCCTACGTGCTGTTCAACGAGGACGGGTCGCTCGGTGGCCCCGCCGCCAAGAACCTCTCCGAGGCCGAGCAGGCCGGACTCGCGGCGTTCGTCGGCGCTGAGCCGGGCGACTGCGTCTTCTTCGCGGCCGGCTCCACGAAGGAGAGCCGCGCGCTGCTCGGCGCCGCGCGCGTCGAGATCGGTCGCCGTCTCGGCTATCTCAACCCCGACGAGTTCGCCTTCACCTGGGTCGTCGACGCCCCGATGTTCGAGCCTGCGGCCGACGCCGTGGCCTCCGGTGACGTCGCCGTCGGCGCGGGAGCGTGGACGGCCGTGCACCACGCGTTCACGGGCCCGAAGCCCGAGTTCCAGGACACGTTCGACACCGACCCCGGTTCGGCTCTCGCCTACGCGTACGACATCGTGTGCAACGGCTCGGAGCTCGGCGGCGGATCGATCCGCATCCACCGTGAAGACGTGCAGAAGCGCGTCTTCGAGGTCATGGGCATCAGCGACGAGCAGGCCGATGAGCAGTTCGGCTTCCTGCTCGACGCGTTCAAGTTCGGCGCCCCGCCGCACGGTGGGATCGCACTGGGCATGGACCGCGTGCTGCAGCACCTGACCAAGACCGAGTCGATCCGTGAGGTCATCGCGTTCCCGAAGTCGGGCAACGGCTTCGACCCGCTGACCTCTGCTCCGGCGCCGATCACCGACGCGCAGCGCGCCGAGGCCGGCGTCGACTTCGAGCCCGAGGACGACGAGGCCTGAGGCCAGCCGCCTCGCGCGAGCACAGGCACACACGCCGGATCAGGCGGTTCTGCGAAGAGCCTGCCTGATCCGGCGTGGCCCTGCCCGCGCGGCTAGGACGAGAGCGCCGCGAACGTCGGCACGATGTTCTCGTTCCAGACATCGACACCGAGCTTCGCGATCAGAGCGACCACGACCACGAGGAACACCACACGGATGAATGTGGTCCCGCGCGAGATCGCCATCCGCGACCCGAGGTAGCTGCCGGCGACGTTCGCCACCGCGAGGATGCCGCCGAACAGCCACAGCACGGCGCCGTGCGGGATGAACAGCATCAACGCGCCCGCGTTGGTGGCGAGGTTGACGATCTTGGCCTTGGCGCTCGCCTGCAGGAAGTCGTAGCCGAGCAGCGCGACCAGTGTGATCACCAGGAACGTGCCGGTGCCGGGCCCGATCATCCCGTCGTAGAAGCCGATCCCGAGTCCCGCCGCACCCGCCATGATGTGGTGCTTGTGCCCGTGGAAGCGCAGCTGGGTCGCCGCACCCATCTGCGGACGGAACGCGGTGAACAGGGCCACGACGAGCAGCGCGATCACGATGATGGGTTTGAAGGCGGCCGGCGGCAGCACCGTTGCGACGGCCGCTCCTCCGAACGAGCCGATGAACGCGATCGCTGCCATCGGCAACGCCGTGCGGATGTCGGGTTTCGCGCGACGATAGTAGGTGACGCTGCTGGTCGCGGTGCCGAAGACCGAGGCGAGCTTGTTCGTCGCGAGCGCCTGCACCGGCGAGATTCCGGGAATCAGAAGCAGTGCCGGAAGCTGCAGCAGCCCTCCCCCGCCGACGACCGCATCGATCCAGCCGGCGCAGAACGCGGCGATGACGACGAGCAGCAGCATCCCCCAGGTGAGCTGCTCGAGTCCGAGCACGGCGCCGATATCCACCTCGCCATGATTCCAGAGAGTCGG
>JBOGEI010000138.1:0-10389 GCA_050701935.1 Microbacterium sp. | reverse complement strand
GAGACGGGGCCATTCGCGCGATTCGAAGGAGAGGGTCAGCCCAGCGTGATGCCCCAGTGCAGGGTCCAGGTCTCCTCCGGCGCGAGGCGCCGGATGCCGAGGCCGCTGTTGAGCGCATCGGCCGGCGCTGTCATCGGCTCGATCGCGACCGCGAGGCTCTGCCCGGGATAGGTGGGCGTCGTGTACACCTGCACGTAATCGAACCCCTCGCCCTGCCAGAGCGTGACCCGGCGGCCATCCGGTGCGGTGAGGGAGTGTCGCACGAGCCCGTCGGCGTCGCGCGCGAGGCCCGTGAATCCGGTGTCGAGCTCGACGTCGCCCAGGCGCACGCCGGCACGCAGCGCCGCATCGGCCGGGCGGGTGCCGGTCGGCAGCATCCGGTCGTCGGTCTCGTACGCGGTCTCCGCCGGCACCCGCAGCACCAGCTCGTTCGGATCGACATCGCCGATCGTGACGAACGGATGCGTGCCGAGGGCGACCGGTGCGGATGTCGCAGAACGGTTCGTGAGGGAGTGCGCGACGTCGATGCCGTCTGCGGTCAGGGTGTACGTGACCGAGGTCTCGATCAGGTACGGGTAGCCGGTCTGCGGCACGATCGTCGCCCGCAGCACGGCTGCCGTCTCGGTCTGAGCGATCTCGTAGGAGGTGAAGCGCAGCAGTCCGTGGCTGGCGTTGCGGAGTTTCGGCTCTGTGATGGCGAGCTGTCGGGTCGTGCCGGCATCATCCCACGCGCCGTCACGTACCCGGTTCGGCCACGGCGCGAGCACGACGCCGGAGCAAGCGGGGGTGGGAGAGCTCTCCGGGTATGGCGGGACGAGATCGACGCCCCCGATGCGCAGGGCGCGGAGCGAGGCCCCGACCTGTGCGATCTGCGCGGTGACGTCGCCGAGCTTCAGGACGATCTGGGTACCGGTGGGGGAGACGGAGAGCACTCCAACAGCGTAGGGGCTGGGCACTCTCTCAGGCGCGTCGGCTACACTTATGCGGTCGGCTTCGGACACCCGCGCAAGGCGCGGACGTTTTATGTGTGTGAAGTGTGAGTCCAGGGGCCGATGGTGAGCGTCCATCGACGCACATGAACCATCACATGAATGGCCCCCGGCTCCTCCCAACCGGCCCCCTGAGCAAAGCTCACGGTGCGCGCGTGTGCGCGCAGTGCTGTTCTCGTGCGAGAAACGAAAGCAGATACTTCCATGCCGAAGAGCAAGAAGCCCCAGGGCGGACGTCCCGCCCGCAATTTCGAGCCGCGATACGGCGCGAACAAGACCTCCTTCCACGACCGTCACCACGGTGCCCCGTCTCGCGACGGCGCCCGTGACGAGCGCGGCGGACGCGCGGATGCCGGTTACGACCGTCGTCCCGGCAGCCGCAGCGCGAGCCACCGCGGATACCGTCCGGCCGAGGCCGAGACGGGTGCGCCCAAGCAGCGCTGGAACGCGCAGGAGCGCGCGGGCCGCGACGAGGCCCGCGGCATCCGCAACCGTGCCGAGTCCGGGCGCCGTGAGGCCCCGCACCACCGCAGCGACGACCGCACCGAGCGTCCCCGCTACAACGACCGTCCGTCCACGGGTGCACGTCGCTTCGACGACCGTCCCCACCGTGCCGGCGGCCGCGATGAGCGTCCCCGTTCCTTCGATCGCGGCGCCGAGCGCCCGCGCTTCGACCGTGACGACCGTCCGCGTCGTGACGACCGTGGCGGTCAGCGGCCGACCGGTCCCGGTACCTACCGCGACGAGCGTGGTGGCCAGCGCGACGAGCGTTCGCGCCGCGACGACCGTGGCGCAGGCACCCAGCGTCAGGGCTTCCGCGACAACGACCACCGCGATGGTGGACGCCCCGTGCGCGACGACCGTCGTGGTCAGCGTCCTGCAGGCGCCGGCGGCTACCGTGACGATCGCGGCGGACAGCGCTTCGATCGTGACGAGCGTCCGCGTCGTGACGACCGTGGCACCGGTGCGAGCCGTGGCGCCGAGCGTCCCGAGCGTTCGTACGATGCCGACCGGGCACGTCGCGCTTTCGACCGCGACCGCACGCAGCGCTCCTTCGAGGGCGGCCGCGACGAGCGTTCACGTCCATCGACCGGTGGCGCGTACCGCACAGAGCGTCCGCGCCCGCTGACCTCGGACACGCGCGGCCGTCCGGCCCGCAACGAGCGTCCGAGCCGCAACGACTGGAACGCCACCAGCCGTCCCGCCTCGACCGGCGCGAAGTTCGCCCCGGGTGACGACGTCGTGCACGAGCGCCTCGAGGCGAAGTCCGTCGCAGCCGTCGAGGTCGACGGTGTCACCTTCGGCGACCTCGGTCTCGGCTCGAACATCGTCGAGACCCTCGTCGGCATGGGCGCGGCGACGCCGTTCCCGATCCAGGCTGCCAGCATCCCCGCCGTCCTCGCGGGTCGCGACGTACTCGCCCGCGGTCGCACCGGCTCCGGCAAGACCATCGCCTTCGGTGCGCCGCTCGTCGAGCGCGTGCTGCAGTCGCAGGCCGGCAAGCGCCGTGAGTTCGGGCGGTCGCCGCGCGCGATCATCCTCGCTCCGACGCGCGAGCTCGCACTGCAGATCGACCGCACGATCCAGCCGATCGCCCGCAGCGTCGGCCTGTTCACCACGCAGATCTACGGTGGCGTGCCGCAGGGCCGCCAGGTGGGGGCGCTCAAGAAGGGCGTCGACATCGTGATCGGCACCCCCGGCCGCGTCGAAGACCTCATCAACCAGGGCAAGCTCGACCTGTCGGACTGCCGCATCGCCGTGCTCGACGAGGCCGACCACATGTGCGAGCTCGGATTCGTCGAGCCGGTGCAGCGCATTCTGCGTCACACCGCCGACGGCAGCCAGAAGCTGCTGTTCTCGGCCACGCTCGACCGCGAGGTCGCGGCCCTCGTCGACGAGTTCCTCGTCGACCCGGCCGTCTACGAGGTCGCCGGTGAAGACCAGGACTCCAGCACGATCGAGCACCGCGTGCTCGTGATCGAGCACCGCGACAAGGCCGACATCCTCACCTCGCTCGTCGACCGTGCAGGCAAGACTCTGGTCTTCGCTCGCACCCGTGCCTACGCCGACATGCTCGCCGAGCAGTTCGACGATGCCGGCATCCCGGCCGTCTCGCTGCACGGTGACCTGAACCAGGCCAAGCGCACGCGCAACCTGGAGCGTCTGACTTCGGGTCGCGTGAACGTGCTCGTCGCCACGGATGTCGCCGCCCGCGGCATCCACGTCGACGACATCGACCTGGTCGTCCAGGCCGACGCCCCCGACGAGTACAAGACGTACCTGCACCGTTCGGGTCGCACCGGCCGCGCGGGTCGTTCGGGTCGTGTCGTCACGCTCATCACGCGCCAGCGCCAGCGCCGCATGACTGAGCTGCTCGACCGCGCCGAGATCGACGCGCCGTTCGAGAACGCGCGTCTCGACGACGACGTGATCGAGGAGATCGCCGGTCGCGTGCCGACCGCGGCAGACCTCACTTCCTGAGCTCCCTTGTGACGAAGGCCCCGTTCCGCTTCTGCGGGCGGGGCCTTTCGCGTGTGCACGCGAGGCGAGGTGTCGCGGGGAGGCGGAGTGCGCGCCCGGCTAGGCCAGTTCGTGCACGTGCACGGCGGAAGTCAGGTTCGTGCCGTTGAGGTCGAGGTAGATCACGCTCTCGGTCACGGTGAGGGTCATGGTGTTGCGGCGCTCGATCAGGGCGGCCGCTTCGTCGATGAAGCCGGGGTCGAAGCTGTAGACGCGGATGTCCTCGCGGCGGTGGATCCGCTTGTCCGCCCATTGCGCCATCACCTTGGCGGGGTCGCGGTGGGTGTAGACGACGGTGCGTTCGGCGAGGCGGCTGCCGTAGTGCAGGCGCTCGGCGTCAGGTGCCCCGATCTCGACCCAGGCGGTGATGAGGCCGGTGAGGTCGCGCACCAGCACAGCGGGTTCCTCGGTCGACGAGATGCTGCCGCCGAATGCGATGCCCTCGGTGAACTCGAGCCCGTATGCCAGCACGCGCGTGAGCATGTAGGCATCGGTCTCGGAAGGATGCCGCGCTACGCGCAGCGAGTAGTCGTCGTAGACGCCGCGATCGGTGTCGGCGAGCTGCACCTCGAACGTGTGGACTGTCGAACCGATGGCCATGATCCCCGAGCCTACGCGGGTGTGGGATGCGCGCCTGACCGCCCGGGTCAGAAGAGCATCGGTTGCGCGGGTGATGACTCGCCCCGGGCGCTGGGCGTGAACCTCACAGCGGCAGCGGCCGTAACGCTCGTCTGCACATGGCCCTGCCCTGGTCGGAACCCGCGCCGGGGATAGTCGTCTTCGTGACGGCCGTCCAGCGCGTGCATCCGGATGAGCGGGCGGGTGCGCTTGGCGAGCCATTGTCGGTAGCCCTTCGGAGCCTCGGCGGAGGCCCCGGGGTACAGCCCCCGGTACGACGAGACGAGGTCGGGACGATGGGTGTCGAGCCATTGGAAGAACCACGGTTTGACGCCCGGTCGCAAATGCAGGGCGCCGTAGATGACGTTGCGTGCTCCGGCCTCCTTGATGCGCACGAGAGCGCTGTCGATCGCGGCGAGAGAGTCGGTCATGTGCGGCATGATCGGCATGAGGAACACGGTCACGGGGAACCCGGCGTCGGCCAGCGCCCGCACCGTGTCGAGCCGGGCCTGCGTCGTCGGGGCTCCGGGCTCGATCGCTTTCTGCAGATCGTCGTCGTACATCGCGATCGACATCTGCACGTCGATCGGCACACGTTGGGCGGCTTTCACGAGGAGCGGGATGTCCCGGCGGATCAGCGTGCCCTTGGTGAGGATCGATATCGGGGTGCCGGACGCCGCGAGCGTCTCGATGATGCCGGGCATGAGCTTGTATCGCCCTTCGGCACGCTGATACGGGTCGGTGTTGGTCCCGAGGGCGACCGTCTCGTGCGCCCAGCTGCCCTTGCGCAGTTCTCGTTCGAGCACCTCGACGACGTTGACCTTCACGACGATCTGCGAGTCGAAGTCGGAGCCTCCGTCGAGATCGAGGTACTCGTGCGTGCCGCGGGCGAAGCAGTAGACGCAGGCATGCGAGCACCCACGGTAGGGGTTGATCGTCCACGCGAACGGCATGCGGGAGGCGCCCGGAACATGATTCAGTGCTGACTTCGACAGCACCTCGTGGAACGTCATGCCCGCGAACTCGGGGGTGGTCACCGAACGCAGCACGCTCGATCGGTCTTCGAGGCCGGGCAGCGCCGCCGTATCGGTCTCCCCGAGTTTCTGTCCCTGCCACCTCATCTCACAATTCGAACAGAAAGACGATCTCATTGCAAGTGACTCTGCGACATATCTTCGAATGAGAAGATGGACCAATGCCCTTCCTGCCGCACGCTCAGCATGCGGCTCCGCGGTCCCCGATCCGCGGGCCCGCTTTGCCGATCGGCGTCGCCCTGACCGCCGTAGGGATCCTGCTCTCGATCGGCTCCGGTCCGGTGTCGCCTTCGGGTGCCGACCCGATGCCGGTGCCGGCCGCGGTCATGCAGGTCCCGCAGGTGAAGGTTGCTGCGACGACAGCCGCCGACCCGTGTGCCGAGCCGTCGGTGCAGCAGACGATCGCGAACGGTGACGATGCGGGCACGATCGCGGGGTTCGGGGGAGGGGCCGCCTTCCGCGAGGCGGTCGTCGCGGGCAATGCTCCGTGCATCTCGCTCAACGATCCTGCTCGCCTCTGGGTCGTGGTGAACAAGTCGCTGCCGCTGAACCCGCCCGAGTACGAACCGGCGAACCTCGCCTCGATACCGTTGCAGCTGACGACGCCGTCGGGGCGGGTGCGCTCCGATGTCGCGGCCGCCGTCGGCCAGATGGCGGATGGGGCGGCCGCTGCCGGCGTCGGACGAATCGGCGCGAACAACGGCTACCGCTCCTACGGTCTGCAGGTGACGACCTACGGATCCCATGTGCGTTCGCAGGGTCAGGCGGATGCGGATGCCGGCTCGGCGCGGCCAGGTCACAGCGAGCACCAGACGGGTCTCGCGCTCGACGTGGTGGCTTGCGGCACGGGCTGCGGTGGCCTCGACGGCTTCGGCGGGACCGCGCAGAGCGACTGGGTCGCCGCCCACGCCTGGGAGTACGGGTTCATCGTGCGCTACGAGCAGGTCGGCACTCCGGTCACGGGGTACGCGCCGGAGCCGTGGCATCTCCGCTACGTCGGCGTCGACCTCGCCGCCGCCTATCACGAAGGTGGATTCCACACGCTCGAGGAGTTCTTCGCGCTTCCGGCCGCACCGGATTACGCGCACTGAATCGGGCGGAACGTCCCGGTTGCGGCATCCGACAACCGCGGTACCCAGTGCCACGTTTTATGGGATGCATTCTCACAACGTCCTGTCCCGCACCCCCTCCGCGACATAGAATCACCGGAGCAACGATGCATGAGACGTTCAGGAGGACGGCATGGAACGCGACATCTACGACGAGGATCACGAGGCATTCCGAGACCTGGTCAAAGACTTCGTCAAGCGCCACGTGACGGGCGAGGCGATCGAGCGGTGGGATGCCGCTGGAGAGATCGACCGGGCGACGATGCTGGCGGCCGGCGAGGCAGGTCTGATCGGACTGTCGGTCCCCGAGGAGTTCGGTGGCGCAGGGATGCTGCAGGACTACCGCTTCCGCACGATCGTCATGGAGGAGGTCATCGCGTCCGGTGCGGGTTCGCTGGCCGGCGCCTTCGGCATCCAGGACGACCTGGCCGTGCCCTACCTCGTGCACATGGGCACGCAGGAGCAGAAGGAGAAGTGGCTGCCCCGCATGGCCACCGGCGAGGTGCTCGGCGCGCTCGCCATGACCGACCCCGGCGCGGGTTCTGACCTGCGGGGCATCAAGACCAACGCCAAGAAGGTCGATGGCGGCTACATCCTCAACGGCGCGAAGACGTTCATCTCCTCGGGCACCACGGCCGACGTCGTGGTGACCTTCGTCAAGACCGGTGAGGGCAACCGTCCTGACGCGTTCAGCCTGCTGCTCGTCGAGAAGGGCATGGAGGGCTTCGACCAGGGCAAGAAGCTCAGCAAGATGGGCTTCCACGGTTGGGACACGGCCGAGCTCAGCTTCACCGACGTGTTCGTCCCCGACGAGAACCTCATCAGCGGCAAGGAGGGGCAGGGCTTCATCCAGCTGATGCTGAACCTGCCGCTGGAGCGTCTCTCGATCGGCGTCGCGGCAGCAGCTGCCGCGCAGGCCGCCTTCGACTGGACCGTCGCCTACACGAAGGACCGCGAGGCGTTCGGAGAGCGCATCGCCGACTTCCAGAACACTCGCTTCCGCCTCGCCGACATGGCCGCGACCACCGATGCGATGTGGGCGTACATCGACCGCGCACTGCTCGCCTACAAGGACAACAAGCTCACCGCGGAGGACGCGGCGAAGGTCAAGTTCTGGGCCACCGAGCGCGAGTGGGAGGTGCTCGACACGGGCGTGCAGCTGCACGGCGGCTACGGCTACATCATGGAGTATCCGATCGCCCGCGCCTTCACCGACGCTCGGGTGCACCGCATCTACGGCGGCACGAACGAGATCATGCGCGACCTCGTCGGCCGTCAGATCGCCGGCAAGCGCTGACACGCTGATCCTGAGGAGGCCCCGGATGCGATGTCCGGGGCCTCCTCTCGTCTCGGCCGGATCGCTGTCGAGGCATGGACACGGGCGCCGCTGCCGGGTTGAATCGAGGGCATGACGCCTTCGCTCGCGCAGATCCTCGATGACCACGTCGCGCGGGCTACTGCTCCAGGAATCATCGGTGTACAGGGAAGCCCGGGTGGGGCGATCGAGATCGTCACGGCCGGCGATCTCCCGGCGGATGCGATCGTTCGCATCCAATCGATGACGAAGCCGATCCTCGCGGTCGCGGCGCTGCGCCTCGTGCAGGAGGGGCGCCTCCGGCTCGACGATCCCGTGGAGCAGTGGCTGCCCGAGCTCGCCGACCGCCGGGTGCTGCGCGCGCCGGATGCTCCGCTCGACGACGTCGTGCCCGCGACGACGCCGATCACACTGCGGCACCTGCTCACCAACACCTCTGGGTACGGTGTGCAGGTCGTCCCCTCGCCGCTGGCGGAGGCGATGGTCGCGAACCGGACGGCAGCGGGGCAGGAGCCGGTCGCGATGGGTGCTCAGGAGTGGCTGGATGCGCTCGCCGCGCTCCCGCTCGCGTTCGAACCCGGCATCGGGTGGCGCTACCACCACTCCTTCGGCATCCTCGGAATCATGCTCTCGCGGGTGGTGGACGGCTCGCTGGAGGAGCACCTGCGTCGTGACCTCTTCGGTCCTCTCGGCATGGTCGACACCGCGTACACGGTTCCCATCGAGCAGGCGCACCGGCTGCCTGCCGCGTATCGCCACGAGGACGGCACTCTGGTCGAGATCGAGCCCGCCGCTTCAGGGTTCTCCGTCGCGCCCGCTCCGTTCGACCTCAGCCACTCTGAGCTCGTCTCGACAGCCGCCGACTATGCCGCCTTCGTGGGGATGCTCGCGGCGGGCGGACGGCACGACGGGAACGTCGTCGTCGACCCCGAGCTGCTCGCGCTGATGCGTGCCGACCAGGTGCCGTCGAGCGTGAAGACCGACGACAGCTTCTTCCCGGGCTTCTGGGAGGGCACAGGCTGGGGCTTCGGTGTCGCGGTGCAGACCGAGGGGGAGCACGCCGGTCGCTACGGGTGGTCGGGCGGGCAGGGGACCGACTTCTGGATCGACCCCGACGGCTCGTTCCGCATCGTCCTGAGCCAGGTCGAGATGGGGCCGGAGATCATGGGGCTGTTCACCGACGCGCAGTGAGAGATCTCCGGTCGGGTGTGGTCCCACCGAGCTCCCGGTATCTCGGTTCGACCGGAATGGGATAGAACAAAGATTCGAAACTCGGATGCGTCGACGGTAGAATTGACGTATGTCCACACTCACCGGTCTGCACGAGGCGATGACGCGTCTCGATGCGGCGTGGGCGGATGCTGACGATTCCACCGGCCTCTCCCGAGTGCAGCTCATCGCGGTCAACGACGCGATCGGTCTGCTGCAACGGCTGCTGGACGCCGTGCATGTCGAGGTCGCGGCCGGCATCTCGCAGGAATCCCGGCCAGAGCTGGGGGCGGAGAGCCTGGCGAAGCAGCAGGGGTTCCGCACCCCGGCCAAGCTGATCGCTGCGACGACCGGAGTCTCCACGGGCGACGCGCAGCGTCTGGTGAAGGTGGGTGAGGCGACGGCGCCGCGCACCGACCTGATCGGCTCGCCATTGCCGGCGAGGTACCCGCTTGTGCGCGAGGCGCTCGGTTCGGGCGCGCTGAGCGCGCAGGGCGCGGCGCTGATCATCGCGGTGCTGGATCGTTGTCGCGTTGCGGCGGGAGTGGAGCGTGTCGCCGAGGGGGAGCGGGTGCTGGTGGGGAAGACGGCAGGGTTGGCGCTCGATGATGTGCGCAAGCTCGTGCTTCGTGCAGAAGCATGGCTCGATCCGGACGGGCTGGAGCCTCGGGAGGGAGAGCGCCGCGGCAGGCGCGCGCTGTCGGTGTTCGAGCGCGATGGCATGGTGCATCTGAACGCGGTGCTCGATGTCGAGACCGCAGCTCCTGTGATCACCGCGATCCGAGGGTATGTGACTGCGGTGTTCGCGGCGCGCAAGGATGCGCCTGATGTGGATGCTCCTGACGCGGATCGGCGGACGGTGCCGATGATGCAGGCCGATGCTCTCGCGGTGTTCTGTGCGCACGTGCTCGGGTGCGAGCGGCGGGTGCCGGTTGCCGGTGCGACGGTGATCGTGCGGGTGAACCTCGACGACTTGGAGGCCGGCACGGGGGCGGCGACCGTGGATGGTGTCGATCAGCCGGTCAGCATCGGAGCCGCGCGGCGGATGGCTGCCGGCGCTGGTGTGATCCCGTGTGTTCTCGGGGCAGACAGTGAGGTTCTCGATTGGGGGCGGGAGAAGCGGTTGTTCACCCGGGCGCAACGGCTGGCGCTGGTCGAGCGCGACGGGGGATGCGCGATGTGCGGATTGCCACCGGAGATGACGAAGGCGCATCACATCCGATGGTGGAAACGCGACCACGGGCCGACCGATCTCTCCAACGGGGTGCTGCTGTGCGAGACGTGCCACCATCGCATCCACGACAACGGGTGGGAGATCCGCATCGACTCTGCCGGAAGCGGAAGCGGAAGCGGAAGCGGGAGCGGGAGCGGGGCGCGGGTGTGGTTCATTCCGCCGCGATACGTCGACCCTGCGCAGATCCCGAGGCTCGGTGGGCGCGCACGCTTCGACATCGCTGCGTGACGAGGTCGCTGCGTGGCGAGGTTGGTGCGTGGCGAGGCCGATGCCTGACGACGACGATGCCTGACGAGGTCGATGCCTGACGACGACGCTGCCTGACGAGGTCGGTGCGTGGCGAGGTCGGTGTGTGGTGACG
>JBOGEI010000137.1:0-10445 GCA_050701935.1 Microbacterium sp. | reverse complement strand
AGGGCGGTTCGGGCTCGACAACCCGTTCGGCGTGATCATCCTCGCGACGATGTTCCAGCTGAGCTTCAGCGTGCTGCTGTTCACCGCGTTCCTGCGCTCGATCCCGATCGAGCTGGAGGAGAGCGCGCGCATCGACGGAGCCACGACCTGGCAGACGTTCTGGAAGCTGATCTTCCCGCTGCTCGCCCCGATGAGCGCGACCGTCGGCATCTTCGCGTTCCTCTATGCGTGGAACGACTTCATGATGCCGTCGCTCATCATCGCCGATCCGGCACTGCAGACCCTCCCCGTGCGGCAGAACCTGTTCCAGAACCAGTTCAGCAACAACTACAACGTCGCGTTCGCCTCGTACCTGATGGCGATGGCGCCCGCGATCCTGGCCTACCTCTTCACGCAGCGATTCGTCATGGAAGGCGTCACGCAGGGCGCCGTCAAGGGCTGACGCTCGCACCGACCTCCCCCGACCATCGAAGAAAGAAGGAGTTCCCCCTCATGACCGACGCGCTTCTCGTCGAGACCCGCACCGCCGAAGACGCCGCCTGGTGGCGTCAGGCGGCCGTCTATCAGATCTACCCGCGCAGCTTCTCGGATGCGAACGGCGACGGGATCGGCGACATCCCCGGCATCGTCTCGCAGGCCGACTACCTCCAGGGCCTCGGCATCGATGCGGTCTGGCTCAGCCCGTTCTACCCCTCGGCGCTCGCCGATGGCGGATACGACGTGGCCGACTACCGAGACGTCGACCCGCGGCTGGGCACCCTCGCCGACTTCGACGACATGGTCGCGGCGCTGCACTCGCGCAGCATCCGCGTGATCGTCGACATCGTCCCGAACCACTCCTCCGATCAGCACGAGTGGTTCCAGGAGGCGCTCGCCGCCGGTCGCGGTTCGGCCGCGCGCGACCGCTACATCTTCCGCGAGGGCACCGGGCCCGACGGCTCCGAGCCGCCGACCGACTGGGACTCGGTTTTCGGCGGCAGCGCCTGGGAGCGCGTGGCCGACGGCCAGTGGTATCTGCACAACTTCGCAGTGGAGCAGCCCGACCTGAACTGGGACCACCCCGAGGTGCGCGCCGACTTCTTGAAGACCTTGCGCTTCTGGTCGGACCGCGGGGTCGACGGGTTCCGCATCGACGTCGCCCACATGCTCACGAAGGACCTCAGCGAGCCGCTGCCCTCGCGCGCCGAGCTCGACGCGATGGATCGCACCTCGGGCACGCACCCGATGGTCGACCGTGACGACGTGCACGAGATCTACGCGGAATGGCGTGCGGTGTTCGACGAGTACGACCCGCCCCGCACCGCCGTCGCCGAGGCCTGGGTGGAGACGCCGGAGCGCCGCGCGAAGTATGCGTCGGCAGAGGGACTCGGGCAGGCGTTCAACTTCGATCTGCTGGTCGCCGACTTCGACGCCGCGCAGTTCCGCAGCATCATCGCCGACAACCTGCAGCAGGCCGAGGCGACAGGATCGTCGACCACCTGGGTGCTGTCGAACCACGACGTCACCCGCCACGCCACCCGCTACGGGCTGCCGGCACTGAACGGACGTCCGGTCAAGCAGGGCACCGAGTGGGTCAAGGCGGGCGGCCCCGCAGAGGGACTCGACCGCGAGGGTGGGCTCCGCCGGGCGCACGCGGCGACCCTGCTGCTGCTCGGCCTTCCCGGCAGCACCTACCTCTACCAGGGCGAGGAGCTCGGACTCCACGAGGTCGCGCAGATCACGCCCGAGCAGCGTCAGGACCCGGGCTTCTTCCGGGGCGCCGAGTTCGACGGGCTGGGCCGTGACGGATGCCGCGTGCCGCTGCCGTGGACGGCGGAAGGTTCCTCGTACGGCTTCGGGGCTGCGGGCTCGCATCTTCCGCAGCCGGAGTGGTTCGCGCAGTATGCGGTCGACGTCGAGGCGGCCGATCCGTCGTCGACGCTCTCGCTGTACCGGGAGGCCTTGCGCCTGCGGCACCTGCTGCAGACCGGCGAGAGCCTGGAGTGGATCGAGACCGGACGCGACGACGTGCTGCGCTTCGCCCGGCCGAACGGCTGGCAGGTGGTGTCGAACTTCGGCGCCGAGCCTTTCGACCTCGGTGCGGATGCCGCCGCCGTCGTGCTCGCGAGCGCTCCGCTCGAGGGCTCTGCGCTGTCCGGCGAGGCCACCGCCTGGATCGCTGGAGATCTCCTGAGCTGATCCGTCCGATTTGATAATGGTTCTCATTAGCGTTTAGAGTGAGGACATGAAGAAGCCCGTCGTCGCCCTCGCCCTCGCATCCGTCGCCGCTCTCACGCTGGCCGGATGCTCCACCCCCTCGGCGGGGGAGGGCGACGACGGCACCATCACGGTCGTCGCGAGCACCAACGTCTACGGCGACATCGCCGCGACGATCGGCGGTGACCGCGTCGATGTGCAGTCGATCATCACGTCCGCCTCGCAGGACCCGCACTCCTACGAGGCGAGTGCCCGCGACCGGCTGACCGTGCAGAAGGCCGACCTCGTGATCGAGAACGGCGGCGGCTACGACGCCTTCATCGACACGCTGCTGCAGGACGCGAATGACCCGCATGTCGTCACGGCCGTGGAGTACTCGCACGACTTCCCCGGCAACGAGGGGCACGAAGACGAGGCCGACCACGATCACGCGGACGAGTCGGCGACCGCCGCACCGGAAGAGAGCGACGCCCCCGACGACGAGGCGCACGATCATGCCGATGACGAGGCGGGACACGAGGGTCACGACCACATCGAGGGCTTCAACGAGCACGTCTGGTTCGACCCGCACACGATGATCCACGTCGTCGAGGCCATCGCCGACGAGCTGACCGAGCTCGACCCCGACGGTGCGAAGGAGTTCGCCGCCAATGCGGCCACGCTCACCGCCGACCTCGAAGGCTTCGAGGCCGAACTGGCCACCCTCAAGACGGATGCGCCCGATGTCAACGTCTTCATCACCGAGCCGCTGCCCGGATACCTCGCCGCAGCCGCCGGTTTCACCGACGTCACCCCCGAGGGCTTCGCCGAGTCGGTCGAGGAGGGCACCGACGTCGCCCCGGCCGTGCTGCTGCAGGCTCTCGACGTGATCGGCAGCGGTCAGGTCACCGCGCTGCTGACCAACGCGCAGACCGGCGGGTCCGAGACGCAGCGTGTCGAGACCGCGGCGAAGGACGCCGGCATCCCCGTCGTCGCCTTCACGGAGCTGCTCGAGGACGGATCGTCGTACTCTGAGTGGATGAGTGACGCGATCCAGAGCCTCGCCGCCGCCGTCAAGTCGTGAGCGGCGCCGCACAGAGCGAGAAGCCTGTCCTCGAGATCTCCGACGCGTCGCTGCATCGCGGTGATCGCGAACTCTGGTCGGGCCTTGACCTCACGGTCGAGCCGGGCGAGTTCATCGCGGTGCTCGGCCCCTCCGGGTCGGGCAAGACCACTCTCCTGCGCAGCATCCTGGGTCTGCAGCCGCTGTCATCCGGGTCGATCAAGGTCGCGGGCGAGCCCGTGCACCGCGGCAACTCCCGCATCGGATACATCCCGCAGCAGCGCTCGCTCGCCCCCGACACGAGCATGCGTGCTCGCGACCTCGTCGCCCTCGGCGTGCAGGGGAGCCGCTTCGGCCTCCCGATCCCACACCGCGGAGACCGGGCCAAGGTCGACCGGCTGCTGGAGGCCGTCGGCGCCTCGCACTTCGCCGATCGTCGGGTCGGACTGCTCTCGGGTGGCGAACAGCAACGGCTGAGGGTCGGCCAGGCCCTCGCCGACGAGCCCGCACTGCTGCTGTGCGACGAGCCGCTGTCGAACCTCGACCTCGCCAACCAGGTCGCTGTCACCGACATCATCGACCGACAGCGCCGGGAGCGCGAGGCTGCGGTGCTGTTCGTCACGCACGACATCAACCCGATCCTCGGGCGGGTCGACCGCATCCTCTACATCGCCGGCGGTCGGTTCCTGCTCGGAACCCCCGACGAGGTGCTGCAGACGCGCGTGCTCACCGATCTCTACGGCACCCCGGTGTTCGTGCTCCGTGCCGGCGACCGTCTCGTCGTCGTGGGAGTGCCGGATGCCGAGCCGCACCACGATCACGGCGACCACGAGCACGCAGGAGCGGCATGAGCGTCGCATCGGCCATGGTGCCACTGGTCGACTGGAGCGACGTCTTCTCCTTCCAGGACTACGGCGAGCTCGTCGCCCTGCTCGCGAACTCGATCATCGCGGGCGCGGTGCTCGGAATCGTCGGCGGACTGATCGGCGTCTTCGTGATGCAGCGCGACCTCGCGTTCGCTGTGCACGGGGTGAGCGAGCTGTCGTTCGCCGGCGCGGCGGCGGCCCTGCTCTTCGGTGGCAGCGTCGTGGCCGGATCCCTCGGCGGCGCGCTCATCGCCGCGATCCTGATCGGCATCCTCGGAGCCAAGGCCCGAGACCGAAACTCCGTGGTGGGTGTGCTGATGCCGTTCGGCCTCGGCCTCGGCATCCTGTTCCTCTCGCTCTACGACGGCCGCAGCGCGAACCGTTTCAGTCTGCTCACCGGGCAGATCGTCTCGGTGTCGAGCCCCGACCTCGGGTGGCTCATCGGCATCAGCATCGTCGTGCTGCTCGGACTGCTGGTCATGTGGAATCCGCTGCGGTTCGACTCGCTCGACCCGGAATCGGCCGCCGCCCGCGGGGTGCCGACCCGCGCTGTGAGCCTGCTGTTCATGGTGCTGCTCGGCCTGATCGTCGCAGTGAGCGTCCACATCATCGGGGCGCTCCTGGTGATGGCCCTGCTGGTCACGCCCGCGGCCGCGGCGATGCGCGTCACAGCCGGTCCCATCGCCGTGCCGCTGCTGGCCGCGCTGTTCGGATTCGTCTCGGCAGTCGGCGGCATCCTGCTCGCCCTCGCCGGCACACTGCCGGTGAGTCCGTACATCACGACGCTGTCGTTCACGATCTACGTGGTGTGCTGGATCGTGCAGAAGGCGCGTGCCCGGGTGCGCCGTGTGCGGGCCTGAGATCCACTCCCAGCCCTCGCCAACTCCCGCGGCTTAGACTCTTCGTATGGCTCAGCGGAACACCTGGCAGCGCGAACGCGTGCGCGAAGCACTCGCCGACGCGCGCGGATTCGTGAGCGCGCAGAGCCTGCACGCCGCGTTGCGCGACGACAACACCGGTATCGGCCTCGCCACGGTCTACCGTGCGCTGGCCGGGCTCGCCGCCTCCGGAGACGCCGACTCGCTGCAGAGCCCCGAGGGTGAGGCGCTGTACCGCGCCTGCACCACGCAGGGGCATCATCACCATCTCATCTGCCGATCGTGCGGGCTGACTGTCGAGATCGAGGCGAAAGACGTCGAGCAGTGGGCGCACCGCACCGCGGCGCTCCACGGCTTCACCGAGGCCGCCCACGTGGTCGACATCTTCGGGCTGTGCACCCCTTGCGCGAACAAGCGCGATGCCGAGAGGGCCGCGTCCGCGTGAGCTCCTCGGCAGCAACGGCGACCCGTCACGGCCACTCCCATCGCCCGGCACCCTCGCCGCGTTCGGCATGGATCGGCGCAGGCCTCGGCGCCGCCATCATCGCCGCGCTGTTCCTGATCGATGCCTTCCTGCCGAAGCTGTTCCCCGCCTCGCTGCCCACCCGCGCGCAGGACGGCCTCACCCTCGCCCTGAGCGTGCTCATCGAGGCGCTGCCGTTCGTGATCCTCGGCGTGCTGCTGTCGATCGTGGTGCAGGTGTGGCTCCCGGCCGACGTCATCCACCGCTGGCTGCCCAAGCGCGCCTGGGCCCGCCGCGCGGTGCTGTCGCTGCTGGGCATGCTGATCCCGGTGTGCGAGTGCGGCAACGTGCCCTTCGCCCGCGGACTCATGATGCGCGGGCTCGCGCCGGCCGAGGCGATGACATTCCTCATCGCCGCGCCGATCGTGAACCCGATCGTGATCCTCACCACGCACGCGGCCTTCGGGTGGGACGGCGGCATCCTCGTCGCCCGCCTCGTCGGCGGCTACCTGATCGCGAACCTGATCGGCTGGATCTACAGCCGCCACCCCGATCCGGACGGCATGCTCACGCAGCGCTTCGTCGATACCTGCGATCGCGTCACCCACGAACCCGGCACCCCTGTGCGCCGCAGTCTCACGCAGTTCCTCATCGAGCTCCGGGCCGTGATGCCGGCGCTCGTGATCGGCTCAGCGCTCGCCGGAGCCGTGCAGGTGCTGATCCCACGGGAGTGGCTGCTGGCGATCGGCTCGAACCCGGTGCTGTCGATCGTCGCGATGATGGTGCTCGCGATGACCGTGGCGATCTGCTCGAACGTCGATGCGTTCTTCGCGCTGTCGTTCGCCTCGACGTTCTCCTCCGGAGCCATCGTCGCCTTCCTGCTCGTCGGGCCGCTCGTCGACATCAAGATGCTCGCGCTCATGCGCACCACGTTCACCGGCCGGACACTCGTCGGGATCGTCGGCATCGTCCTCGCCTCGGCCTTCGCGATCGGGATCGGGGTGAACGTCCTTGTCTGAGAAGACGGCGCTGTCTGAGCAGACAGCCACCCGCGCACGCGCGCTCGGCACCCGCTGGCTGGGTGTGGGCCTCGCCACCGTGATCTCGATCGTCACCCTCGGCCTCGGTCTCACCGGACGCCTCAACCTCTACATCAGCCCCGAGTCGGTGTGGTTCGCGTGTGCCGCCGCGGTCGTGACCCTGGCCGGAGCGATCTGGTCGTGCACCCTTCCGCTCGGTGAAGAGGGAGACCACGGGCATGATCACGGGCCGGTGACGGATGCTGCGCACGACACCGATTCAGACCAGGGCGCGGGCGCTTCCCGCCGCCGCTCGTTCGCCGGCGTCGGAGCGGTCACCGGCGGCGTGATCGCCTCGGGGGTCGTCATCGCGGCCCTCGTATTGCCTCCTGCTTCGCTGTCGGTCGAGCTCGCGATGTCGCGCGCGGGGGAGCAGAGTGCGTTGTTCGCGGGTGCCGACACGGTCGCCCTCGGCGTGGCCGACACCTCGACGTTCGGAGTCGGCGACTGGGCGAGCGTGTTCGCCGCGGCGACGAACACGGCAGCCTATGACGGCGCCGCCGTGAAGCTCACCGGATTCGTCACCCCAGGCGGCTCGGGCGACGATGACGTCAACCTCACCCGACTGGTCATCACCCATTGCGTGATCGACGCGCAGACGGCTGTCCTGCCGGTCACCGTGGATCCGGGCGAGTATCCGACCGGCCAGTGGGTGGAGGTCACCGGAACCGTGCGAGCGGATGCCGATGGCAAGCTCCACATCGAACCGACCGACGTCGTCGCGATCGACGAGCCGGGAGATCCGTATGAGTACTGACGACGAGCGTCCCGAAGTACCGGCTGTCCCGCGCACCCGCGCAGAGATGCGTGCAGCGCGAGAAGCGGCCGAGGCGGCGGAGGCCGAGCGGATCGCCCGCGCCGCCGCGCCGACCGAGCAGGCCGCAGAGTCCGTCGACAAGCCGGATGCCGAGGCGGACGAAGCTGCTGTCCGCGAAGCCGCCGTGCGTGAGGCCGCCGTGCGTGAAGCTGCTGTGCGCGAGGCCGGCGATCGTGAGGTCGCCGAGCAGGAGGCCGCAGCCAGGAAGATGGCAGCCTTCGAGGAAGCGGCACGGGAAGATGTCGAGGCCACCGCGCTTCCTCCGGTCCCCGTCGCCCCTGAGCCAGTCTTCGTCGGCGCCGCTCCTATCGCCGAGGCCGAGGCCGCCGCGTCCGAAGATGCGAGCGCCGACCTGCCGTACTCGCCCCCGACCCGGGGCTTCTCCGACGAACGGCAGTCCACCGGAAAGCCGGTGAGATCCCGCCGGTTCGTGCTCACGCTCGTCGCGGTACTCGGAGTCCTGGTCGTCGTCGGCACCGGTCTAGGTATCGCCAGCCTCCTGCAGGGTCCGCGGATCAGCAACGTGCAGGTGGATGCCGCACAGGCGATCGAGTCATCGGGGAGTCGGGCGATCCTGACCGCGAATCAGGCGCTCGCCGACATCGATCCGTCACAGGTCACCGTCGAGCCGGCAGTGCCGTTCACGGTCGACGCCTCCGGCCGGGGGATCGGCGTGCGCTTCACGGTTCCGCTCGACGACTCGACCACGTACACGATCCGTGTCGCCGACGTGGTCGGCGCCGGCGGAGGCCCGACGACCACGTTGACAACGAGCTTCGAGACGCCGGCATCCAACATCTTCCTGCTGCGTCGTGATGTCGAGGGCGAGGACAAGATCTTCCTCACCGACCTCAGCGGGGAGAAGGCCGTTCCGGTCTTCGCGCACGACAGGATCAACGACTTCCGCGCGACGTCCACGAAGCTCGTCGTCTCGGTGGAGGACGACGACGGCTCGCGGCTGCTCGTGATGGACCGCGACGGGAAGAATCAGCGCGAACTGAAGCTGCCGGGCGATGGCTACGTGGGCGCCATCCAGGTCTCCGAACGCGGCGGCCTCGTCGGCTACAGCTACTCCGATCGCGAGCTGAGCGACACCGAGGGGCGCGCCAGCGTGCTCGTCACCCAGTCGCTCAGCGGCGACGACGACCCGCAGATCATCGAGGTCGCCGGCGCCGAAGCGAGCGTCTTCGTCTGGCAGTTCGTGCCCGACAGCGCCGCCGTGCTGTTCATCGACTTCGACGGTGCGCTGTCGCTCGTCGACCGCTCGAGCGATGCGGGCGTGCAGTCGCTCGGTCTCGCGGCCATGATCCAGGGGATCTCCCGCGGCACCTATACGGCGATCATCGAACGGCTCGACGGGACCGTGGTCGAGCTCGACCTCGCCGACGGGACGGAGCAGCCGCTTGCTTCATCCGATCCCGACTACGGCACGGCCGCATCGATCACACCGTTCCCCGGCGGCACGCTGCGCCACGTCGTCGCCCGCGACGACGCGGGGCTCCCGATCGGCCAGGCGGTCGTCCGCGTCGACGACGAAGGCAAGGCCACTCCGCTGGTCGAGGTCAGTTCCGCGGATTCGATCCTGCAGGCGTGCGCATCGCCGAGCGGCCAGTACGCGGCGGTGGTCGTCGCACCTGACATGGCGAACAACCCGTACGACGGGATGCTGCTGCCGCTGCCGGAGAAGGTCGAGACGCACCTGATCGACATGGTCTCGGGCAAGGAGATCGTCGCCCTCACCGGCTTCGACGCCTCCTGGTGCCAGACGGCCCCGCGATTCTGAGATGTCCCGCGGTTCCGACGTGCCGCCGCAGGAGGCGTTGCGCCGCGCTCTCCGTGCCGACCTGAGCGCATCGGCGGTGGAGGTCGCGCCGCGTCTTCTCGGAGGCGAGCTGCGCACGTTCGTCAGGGCCTCGCCAGATGCGGGCCCCGTCGAGGTGCGGCTGCGCATCACCGAGGTCGAGGCCTATCACGGACAGGGCACCGGCGAACTCGCCGACCCCGGATCGCACGCACGGATGGGGCGCACGGCCCGCAACTCCACGATGTGGGGCGAGCCTGGGCACCTGTACGTCTACCTGAGCCACGGCATCCATTCCTGCGTCAACGTCGTCTGCGGCCCCGAGGGGCAGGGCGACGGTGTTCTCCTGCGGGCGGGCGAGATCGTGTGCGGGGCGGATGCTGCGGCCCGGCGCCGTGGGGTGACTCCACCACTCGGTCGCATCGCCCTTCGAGACCTCGCCCGCGGGCCCGGTCGGCTCGGTCAGGCGGTGGGGCTGCGGCATCCGGTGCACGACGGCATTGATGCGGTCGCGGAAGAGGATCGGCACGGAGCACGGACTGAGCTGTGGCTGGGGGATCCGCGAGGCGATGTGGCGAGCGGCCCGCGGGTCGGCGTTGCGGGCGTGGCGGGGACGGAGGCCTTCCCCTGGCGCTTCTGGATCGAGGCGGACCCTACGGTGTCGCCGTTTCGCTGGGGGCGCGGTGCCGCCGAGGCGTCTGCCCTTCGTTCCGCTGCATCCGCTCAGGCATCCGGACGACAGGAGTCCGCACGACAGGAGCCGGGCTCGTAGGGATCGACCCGTGCGACACCCGTGCTAAACTGACTCTTTGTCTGCGCACACTCCTGTGCGCAGTTCGCGTGCTTCCCCTTCTGCTGCCGAGAGATCGGCGAGGTGGGGTCGCGTGCAGACAAGGGATCTTGGGTGAGGCCGTCCGGTCTCACGGTATAGAAGGAGTCACATCATGGCAGCAGTGTGCCAGGTGACCGGAGCTGTTCCCGGCTTCGGACACAATGTCTCGCACTCGCACCGCCGGACGAAGCGCCGCTTCGACCCGAACGTGCAGAAGAAGACGTATTTCGTTCCGTCGCTCGGTCGTAAGATCACGCTCAACGTGTCCGCCAAGGGCATCAAGGTGATCGACGTCCGTGGCATCGAGAACGTGGTCAAGGACCTCCAGGCGAAGGGTGTGAAGCTCTAATGGCCAAGAAGGCTCAGGACGTACGTCCGATCATCAAGCTGCGTTCGACGGCAGGTACGGGTTACACGTACGTGACCAAGAAGAACCGCCGCAACACCCCCGACCGCCTCGTGCTCAAGAAG
>JBOGEI010000136.1:0-10608 GCA_050701935.1 Microbacterium sp. | reverse complement strand
GGCCCCAAGGAGGGCCCGGGGGGAGGGGACGATGGGGAAGGGCAGCAACGACCGCAGACTCGACGATCAGCTCGAGCGTTTCCTGGCCGAACAGCGTTGGAGCCGGCGGCGGTTCCTGAAGGCCGCCGGGGTGAGCGGCGCGGCTCTCGGCTTCTCTGGGGTGCTGGCCGCGTGCCGTTCGGATGACGAGGGCGCTCCGACCGGCGAGGCCGTGAAGATCGGCTTTGTGAGCCCAACCACCGGGGCGCTGTCGCCCTTCGGGGAGGCCGACGCGTTCGTCCTGACCGGGGTGAACGAGGCCTTCGCCGACGGCCTGGAGATCGCCGGGGAGACGCGGCCGATCCAGATCATCAGGAAGGACAGTCAGTCCGATCCCAACCGCGCGGCCGCCGTCGCCGGGGAGCTCATCACACAGGATCGGGTCGACCTGATGGTCGTGTCATCCACACCGGAGACGACGAACCCCGTCTCGGACCAGTGCGAGGCGAACGGCGTCCCGTGCATCTCCACCGTCGCCCCATGGCAGCCGTGGTTCCTCGGGCGGCAACCCGACCCCACGGCCCCGGTGCCCTTCGAGTACACGTACCACTTCTTCTGGGGTCTCGAGGACATCGAGCAGGTGTTCCATGACATGTGGGAGACGGTCCCGACCAACAAGATCGTCGGCGGACTGTTCCCCAACGACGGAGACGGGAACGCCTGGGGCGACCCCGCGCTCGGCTTCCCCTCGTTCTTCGATCCGCTCGGATACACGATCGTGGACCCGGGCAGGTACGAGAACGGCACGGCCGACTTCACCGCCCAGATCACCGCGTACCTGGATGCCGGCGCGGAGCTGCTGACCGGCGTGCCCGTTCCTCCCGACTTCACGAACTTCTGGACGCAGGCCAACCAGCAGGGGTTCGTGCCGAAGGTTGCGTCGGTGGGTAAGGCGCTCCTGTTCCCATCCTCGGTCGATGCGCTGGGTCCGATCGGCGAAGGCCTGTCCACGGAGGTGTGGTGGACGCCGACGCACCCCTTCTCGTCATCGCTCACCGGCGAATCGGCGACTGATCTTGGGGCCGGTTACACCGAGTCGACCGGGAACCAGTGGACGCAGCCGATCGGCTTCGCGCACGCGCTGTTCGAGGTGGCCGCCGACGTTCTTCAGCGGACGGAGGAGGTCGGTGCCGACGCGATCGTCGCGTCGATCCAGGCGACGAGCCTGGACACGATCGTCGGACACATCGAGTGGACGGGTGAACCGTTCCCGAACGTCGCCAAGACCAAGCTGGTCGGCGGTCAGTGGAAGCCCGGGACGGACTTCCCCTACGACCTGGTGGTCGTGAGCAACGCCGCCCTGACGGATGTCCCGATCGGCGGCGAGTTCGAACCCATCCCGGGGTCCGCGTAGGGCAGACTGGTCGGAGCGGACGGGATCGAGAGGAGGTCGGTGGCTCCGCTCCTGGAGCTGGAGCTCGTCTCGAAGTCGTTCGGCGCGGTCCGCGTCGCCGACGACTTCAGCCTGCGGCTCGATGCGGGCGAGGCCCTCGGCATCGTGGGGCCGAACGGCGCAGGCAAGACGTCTCTATTGAACCTGATCAGCGGGACGATCCCCCCCGACAGTGGGCGGATCCTGTTCGAGGGCGTCGACATCACGCGAGTGGCCGCGCACGTGCGGTGCCGGCGAGGCATCGGCCGTACCCATCAGATCCCCGCGCCATTCGAGGGCCTGACGGTGTTCGAAAACGTCCTTGCCGGTGTCGCGTTCGGGGACGCGGACTCGAAGGTGCACGCCTTCGGGAGCGCGATGACCCTGCTCGAACGCGTGGATCTGGTGGGCAAGGCGAACGTCCTGGCGGGTGCGCTGACGCTCCTCGAACGCAAGCGGCTGGAGTTGGCCAGGGCCCTCGCGACCCGCCCTCGCCTGCTGCTGCTTGATGAGATCGGCGGCGGATTGGTCGAGGCCGAGCTCGAGGTCCTGATCGCTTCGATCGATGAGCTGCGGCGCGAAGGCACGACGATCATCTGGATCGAGCACATCGTGCACGCGCTGCTCTCGGTGGTGGACCGCCTCGTCGCCATGCATTTCGGCGGGGTACTGGCCGACGGTAGGCCCGACGAGGTCCTCGCGAGCCGAGAGGTCCAGGCCGTATATATGGGAGTCGTCGACGAATGAACGATCGACCCAGGCGGGCCGGATGAGCCTCTTGGAGGTCGACCAGCTCGACCAGTTCTACCGCGACTTCCAGGCCCTGTTCCACGTCTCGCTGTCGGTGGACGAGGGCGAGATCGTCGCCGTGATCGGCGCGAACGGTGCTGGGAAGTCCACGTTCCTACGATCCGTCGCCGGCTCGATCCCCTCCCCGGCCAAAGCGATCCGGTTCGACGGTCTCCCGGTCGGAGAAAGGCCCGCGCAATGGCGGGTGCCGCTCGGGATCGTGCTCACACCCGAGGGCAGGCGCGTGTTCCCGAGCCTGTCGGTCGAGGAGAACCTCCAGGTGGGCGCGTACTGCAAGCGGGTTGGTCCGTGGACGCTGGCTCGCGTCTACGAGATCTTCCCGATGCTGAGGTCCATGACCCACCGGTCGGCCGCGGTGTTGTCGGGCGGTGAACAGCAGGCCCTGGCCATCGGACGGTCGCTCATGAGCAATCCGCGGCTCCTGTTGATGGACGAGCTGTCGCTCGGGCTGGCTCCGGTCGCCGTAAAACAACTGTACGAGGCGGTGCCGGCGATCCGAGCGGGGGGGACGACACTCGTGATCGTCGAGCAGGACATCACGCAGGCGCTCGGCGTTGCCGACCGTGCCTACTGCTTCCTGGAGGGCCGGGTCTCACTGCAGGGCAGACCGGACGACCTGACGCGCGAGCGGATCCGGGCCGCGTACTTCGGCGTATGAGCATGACCTGGGTCAACACGATCGTGCAGGGGGTGCTTCTCGGAGGTCTGTACGCGATGTTCGCCACCGGGCTGTCGCTGATCTTCGGAGTGATGGGTGTGGTGAACCTCGCGCACGGCGTGCTCACGTTGCTCGCCTCGTACATCGCCCTCGTCATCGTCGAGGCGACCGGGATCAATCCTCTGCTCGCCATCGCGTTCGTCGTGCCGGTCATGTTCGTCCTCGGGTACGTGGCACAGCGAGCGCTGATCAACCCCACCTTGGACGGCGGGCCGCTGCCGCCTCTCCTCGTGACGTTCGGGCTCGCGATCATCCTCGAGAACACGCTGCTGGAAATCTTCACGGCCGACTCCCAGGGACTCAACGCCGGGTCGATCGAGCGAGCCAGCATCGAGATCACGAACAGACTGTCGGTCGGATGGATGCCCGTCATCATCTTCCTCGCTGCGGTAGTGCTGCTCGGTAGCCTGCAGCTGTTCTTCGACCGGACGCTGTTCGGCCGCGCCCTGCGCGCTACAGCGGACGACCGCGAGACCGCGCGGCTCATGTCGATCGACGACCGGAGCGTCTACGGGATCGCTATGGGGCTCGCGCTTGCGATCGCGGGGGTGGCGGGTGTCTTCACGGGTATCCGAACGACGTTCGGCCCGCTCGACGGGCCGACCCTCATCATCTTCGCGTTCGAGGCAGTGATCATCGGTGGTCTGGGGTCGTTGTGGGGCACGCTCCTCGGCGGAGTCATCCTGGGCGTCGCGCAGAGCGTGGGCGCGCAACTGGCCCCTGGCTGGTTCCAGCTGGCCGGCCACGTCGTCTTCTTGACGGTGCTCGCGCTCCGGCCGGAAGGGCTCTTCCCGAGAGCGAAGGTTCGCGCGTGAGCGGCAATGTCATCGTCGAGCGGAGCACCCGGGCGAGCCGGATCGGCGCACTTGCGGCGGGCTTCGGCGTCGTGGTCTTGGCGGCCGGGCCGTTCCTGTTCGAGGACGCGGTTCTGCGGACGCTCCTGGAATTCTTCTACCTGCTCGCGCTCGCGCAGATGTGGAACCTGCTCGCAGGGTATGCGGGCCTCGTGTCCATCGGGCAGCAGGCCTACATTGGCATCGGCGCCTATGCGCTGCTGGCCTTCACGAACAACCTGGGAGGCAACGCGTTCGTCGGCGTGCTCGTCGCCGGCGTCGTCGCGGGGGCGTTGTCCGTTCCGACCGCCGGGCTCGTGTTCCGTCTGCGAGGGGGATACTTCGCGATCGGCACGTGGGTGGTCGCGGAGGTCTACCGCCTGCTGGTCGCCAGCACCTCGAGGCTCGGGGGTGGATCGGGCGCGAGCGTGAAGTTGGCCGGGATGGACCCGACCTTCCGGCTGTTCGTTACGTACTGGATCGCGCTCGCGGTCGGGTTCGGATCCGTCGCGCTCGTGTACCTGCTGCTGAGATCACGGCTCGGCTTGGCGCTCCGCGCCGTCCGGGACCGCGAGAGCGCTGCACCGACCCTGGGGATCGACGTCTTGCGGACGAAGGTGGTCGTGTACGTCATCGCGTCGGCGATGTGCGGGCTCACCGGCGGCATCATCTACCTCAGCCTGATCCGGCTCCAACCCACGGCGACCTTCAGCGTGAACTGGACCGCGTTCATGATCTTCGCGGTCGTCATCGGTGGGATCGGAACGATCACCGGTCCGATCGTCGGAACCTTGGTCTACTTCTTGCTCCAGGAATACCTGGCGGACCTCGGCAGCGCGTATCTGATCATCCTTGGCGCCGTCGCGATCCTGGTGACGCTGCGCGCTCCACGCGGTCTGTGGGGTCTGGTGACCGATCGATGGAACGTTCGCCTTTTCCCCGTTCAGGTTCGGGCTCGGTACGCGGAAGCTTCTCCCGATGACGCTTCGCCCGGACGCATAGGCGCCGAGTAAGCTCGGAGGATCCATGGCCAGGTTCGAGTCGCCCGCGCAGGTCAAGGAGCAGCTCGAGGCCGCGCGCTACCTCGCGGACGAACACGTGGCGGTCACCGTGTTCCTGGCCGACCAGCTGAGCAAGCCGATCCTCTGTGAGGGACCGGCGGGCGTCGGCAAGACCGAGCTCGCTAAGGCGATCGCCGAGGCCGTCGGTCAGCCCCTGCTTCGCTTGCAGTGCTACGAGGGCCTGGACGAGGCGAAGGCGCTGTACGAATGGAACTACAAGAAGCAACTCCTTCGCATCCAGGCCGACGCCGGCGAGCGCGACTGGCAGCAGGTGGAGCACGACATCTTCGCCGAGGAGTTTCTCCTGTCACGACCGCTCCTGTCGGCGATCCGATCCCCCGAGCCGCTCGTGCTCCTCATCGACGAAGTGGACCGGGTGGAGATCGAAACCGAGGCGCTCCTGCTCGAGGTGCTGTCCGAGTGGCAGGTCTCGATCCCTGAGCTAGGGACGATTCGAGCCGAGAACCTGCCGTTGGTGGTTCTCACCTCGAACAACACGCGTGAGCTCTCGGAGGCGCTGAAGCGCCGCTGCCTGTTCCTGCACCTGGACTACCCCGACATCCAGCGCGAGCGGGCGATCATCCTGGCCCGGGTACCCGAGATCGACGCGGCGTTCGCCGAGCAGATCGCGGCGGTGGTGCGCTCGATCAGGGGTTTCGACCTGAAGAAGGCGCCTTCGATCTCGGAGACGTTGGACTGGGCGCGCACCCTGCTGATCCTGGGCGTCGACCGACTGGATACGCAGACGACGCGCGACACCCTGTCCCTGCTGCTGAAGTACCAGCAGGATCTCGAGAAGGTGCGAAGCGAGCTCGTCGTCCAGGCTTGAAGCGACCCCTCCGACACGGTCGATCGCCGCCCGGGCGGCTTGACTTCGCGAGCCCGCTGGCGCGATAGTTCGGCGTCATCCGTACGGATGTTCGCATCGCGAACATCCGTAGGTGGCTGACACAGTGCGTCGGGAGGGGGAAACGTGGCGACGGGCGCTCAGGTTACGCAGTTCCGGTCGGAGGTCTCGAACAGTCGATTGGTGACGGCTCTGGTCGCGGGTTTCGTGGCCACCCATGTCGCCACCGTTGCGGGCTATTGGTTCCACGGCATCAACCTGCCCGATCTCGGTTGGCCCAACTTCAATGGGCTCCTGCTGCTGGGGACCGAATCGAGCCCAGTGTCGCAGTTCGTTGCCGGGGCGGTGTTCCACATGTTCACGGGTATCTGCTTCGCGATCTTCTACGCCTTCATCGTGCACCCGCGCCTCTCGCTCAAGAACACGCGCGGCGGGAACATCGCGAAAGCGCTGATCTTCTCGGCGGTGCTCGCGACGTTGAGCGCCGTCTGGTGGGTGCCGCAGCTCTTCAACCAAGTGTTCCAAACTGACCTCGGCTGGTTCAGTCAGAATGTGGGAGAGCTTCTCGGTACCGATGCGTGGAAGCCGATCGTCGGGATCTACCTGTGGCACGTCATCTATGGTCTGAACCTCGGGCTGATCTATAGCCCGATGGATGACGCAACGTAAGCTCAGCGGTTACCGTTGCGGCACAAGCGTGAACGGGAAAGCGGGTGACCGCGGTGCTCGACGCCAGGCTCGTCGAGGTCGTCGACCGCCTGACGAAGGCCCTCCACGAGCAGGTCGTCGAGCTCCAGATCACGGAGGCCGAGCTCCGCGCGGCGCTCGCCTACCTCACGGAGGTCGGCGCGAAGGACGAGTTCATCATCCTCTCGGACGTCCTTGGCGTGTCGGTGCTCGTGGACGAGATCACCCACGGAGGGACCGAGAACGACGCGACGGCCTCGAACGTCGAGGGCCCGTTCTACCGCCTCGACGCGCCGATGCTCAGCCCGCCGTACGCCCTCGCACGACTCGACGAGCCCGGAGACGTGCTCTTCGTGAGCGGTCGGGTCACCGATTCGGGTTCCGGAAGCCCGCTCGAAGGCGCGATCCTTGATGTGTGGCAGGCGAACGCGAACGGCTTGTACGACAAGCAGGTCGGTGAGTCCGTCAACCTGCGAGGCAAGCTGCCGACCGACCAGGAGGGGATGTACGAGTTCCGGACGATCGTCCCGCCCCCGTACGAGATCCCCAAGCACGGTCCGGTCGGTGCGCTTCTTCGCGGTCTGGGACGGCACGCGTTCCGACCCGCGCACCTTCATCTGAAGGTCTCCAAGGATGGGTATGCGCCGCTGACGACCATGGTTTTCATCTCCGACGATCCCTACCTGGGATCCGACACCATCGGGGCGGTGAAGGAATCGCTCATCGTCCGTCTCGAACGCCATGAAGATCACGAATCGATCGTCAGACGGGGACTGGATCAGCCGTATTTGACCTGTTGTTTCGACATCTCGCTTCGGCCGGGAGATGCATGACCCCAAAGAACGCCGGATCGCCCTCCATGTCCCTCATATCAACAGATGAGGTCGAAGCCGAGCTCAAGAAGCGAACCCGTGCGACGCCGCGGCGCTCGCGACGGACCGGGCCGTCGACCATGCGCGCAAGGCCGCTGATCGCCGTCTCTTCAGCGGGCCTTCTTCGTCTTCTGCACCGCGCCGCGAAACCAATGGTTGCGCGTGTCTTCCTGATTCATCAGGTCCCGGGGCAGAGGAGGCGGCCGTGGATCGGATCAGCCATGGTCATGCTCGACCCGTTGCCTTCTTGGTCCGGAGTCGACGAGCGAGGCTCAGGTCATGACGTCGGGCGGTCCGCCGCGGGACAAATGCGGGACAGGGAACGGGCGTCGCGGCCCTCGGAGCGCGCATGACCTGCGCTCTTGCCGAGATCCGAGGTCCGTGTCTGCACCTTGACCAGGGTGGAGACGGCACCTCCCTTGCGATTCCCCTGGTAGTCCCAACGGGATTTGAACCCGTGTCTCCACCTTGAGAGTGTGGTCCGGGCCGATTTCGCGACCTGCGGTCGGAGCCGAAAACGGCCGTTGACCTGCGGATTCAGTTCCTGGTCGATTCCCGTCGCTACCCGTCGATTTTCGATGTCATGCGGGATATTCACGGGATCACGGGGCGAGTGGGGCTACAACCACCTCTCGGTCTTCAATGACCCGCGCCAGCTGGATACGAACCGGCGAGTCGCGTGAGCCTGGAGGTGAGCGTGACAGCGTCCAAGGCCTGCTGGTTCTCGTACTTCGGCGTCTACGCGCACGCCGACGCCGTCTCCAGAACGGACCGACCGGTCCGCCGCTCGCGGGCGTGACATGCTGGCTACGTGGCAGAGCCGTTCGTGCGCGTGCTCTTGACGCAGACGTGGGTCGAGGCAGAGATCGTGAGAGGTCGACTCGAGGCCGAGGGGATCCCCGTCGAAATCAGGGGAGACCAGGAAGCCCCCTATCCGGTGGGCCCGGCGGAGCTGTTTGTCCCGACGAGCTTCGAAGCGCAGACGCGGAGCATCCTCGAACGGATCGAGAGCGGAAAGTACGAGGTTCCGGTCGAGGACGACGCCGAGCGCGAACCCGGAAGCGAACGGACCGAATAGGAGGGCATCCTCGGTCGTTGGCCGAGCCGCCCGTTGAGGATCGGCACCGCGGGCGAACCGCCCGCGTGCGAGCGCC
This sequence comes from Microbacterium sp., assembly GCA_050701935.1. Lineage (GTDB taxonomy): Bacteria > Actinomycetota > Actinomycetes > Actinomycetales > Microbacteriaceae > Microbacterium. The sequence goes on along the minus strand of JBOGEI010000136.1, from coordinate 2,215 downwards.
GTCTCGGATCAGCCTCAAACTCAAGGCCCCGGACAACATTGCGATCGCTCTCTTGCCGTGAGCCGGTCGGAAGGACAGCAGCCGGCCGAAGCTTCATGCTCCGGCCGGCTTGGTCTCCGGGATGATCAACGGGCGGCTCGCTCGATCACCTTGGTCACCGCCACGGGTTCGGACACCTGGACCAAGTGGGAGGCACCAGGGATCTCCACAATCGTCGCGCCCGCCCGCGCGGCCATGAATCGCTCCGCGGCGGGGGCGATCGCCTTGTCCCCCGTAGGGATGACGGCGTACTTCGGGATTGCCGCCGGAGCGGTCAGCTCGACGGGTTCGGTGAAGACCGAGGCCGCCACCGACCGCTGGGCGGCGATGAGGACTGCTCCCTCACGGGCTGGGATATCCGCACCAAAAAGACCGGCGGTTTCCGGCTTCAGCGCGACGTCGAGGCCGCCGTCGTAGCTGATCAGATAAGTCGTGTCAGGACCGATCTCGCTGCCGGGAAACTGCGAATTCAGCGCGCCCAGCGTCTCGCCGGCCTCGGGGATGAACGCGGCCACATAGACCAGCGACATCACCCCAGGCGTGTCGGCCAACTGGCTGATCAGGGCGCCGCCATACGAGTGTCCGACCAGCACCTTCGGGCCGGGAATGAGCGCGAGCACGCCGCGAAGGTATGACGTATCGGACGCAATCCCTCGCAACGCCACTGCAGGAGCCACGACCGTGTAGCCATCACGCTGGAGCCGGGCAGTCACCCCGGACCAGCTGGAGCCATCTTCCCACGCACCGTGCAGCAGGACGACCGTCGGTTTCTGGGTTGTCTGCATATCCCGCGCGGCCTGCGCGGTGGTCGCGCCCGCCAGGGTGGTCGCGCCTGCCACCAGGAGTACGGCGCCCATCACGGCCGCCAGAACGTTCCTCTTAAGCATCAGCTTCGCCATGGTCCTCACACCTCCACCCGATCCGGCGACATTGCAGGCTTCCATGGCCTGCCGACCTGGTTCTTACTCATGGCTCATAGCGACCTCCTTGTGGTCTGACATGGCCACCCTCGTACGTCGACGGCATCGTCGCGCCTGTGAAGGTCCCTGGTCGAAGCCCTGGTCGCCACGCCCCGGGCGCGGCCGTGGCCTGCCGAGCTCAGCTCTTCTCCACCTGGCACACCGTCCCGGCTCGGGAGTGTTCGATTTACTGTGGCTTCTCGTCGTACTCACGCGGCCCGCGCAGGCAATAGAGTCGTGCATCAGGCTGTTTCGCGCGGAGGGCGCGAGGGTCTAGGGGCGTACGAGGAGCTGGCTGCTCTCAGGCAGCGCGGTTCGAAGCTGCCGGCGTGAGGTGATGCCGACCTTCGTGAACACCTTGCGCAGATGCCACTCGACGGTGCGCGCGCTGATGAACAGCCGTGCGCCGATCTCAGGGTTCGAGAAGCCGTCGCGTGCGAGCCGGGCGATCTGCTCCTCTTGGGGCGTGAGTTCGTCCCGTGTCTCAGGGCTGCGCTTCCGTACCTTCTCGCCGGTCGCCAGCAGCTCGCGACGGGCGCGCTCGGCGAACGCATCCATCCCGATCGTGTTGAACATCTCGTGGGCCGTGCGCAGTTGCTCGCGCGCGTCGATACGTCGCCCCTCGCGCCGCAACCACTCACCATAGAGGAGATGTGCGCGCGCCTGATCGGGACGGAGCTGGCGCCGCTCGAGTCGCTCGATCGCCTCGCGATACAGCGCGTCCTCCCGGTCGCCGTCGGCGAGCAGCGCTCGACTCCGGGCCTCGATGCCAAGCGCGAAGTCCGTGCCGGCCGACTGCGTCGTTTCGGCAAGCTGCTCGAGCGCGTCTCGTGCGAGCTCGTCGTCGCCTGCTCGCGCGGCGGCCTCGACCAGTTCAGGCAGCGCCCAAACGGCGAACCACGGGTTGAACCTGTTCCAAGTGGCCTTACGAGCGGCGGACTTCGCCTCCTCGTAGCGGGCGAGGCCGTTGTATAGGACCGCTGCCGCCCAGTGTGCCGGCGTCGCCTCGCCCTCCCGCCCGGGCGACGCCGCTTGCTCGACGACGCGTGCGATCAGCGCGGAGGCCTCCGCCTCCTTCCCTTGCATCGCCCGGAGCGTCGGCAACAGGTAGTCGCTGTACCTTCCGGTCGTCGATTGGATGCTTTCGGTCTCGGCCATGACGGCCGCAACACCCGCGAAATCGCCGATCCACGTGCGGGCCATGCCGAACGAGAGGA
>JBOGEI010000135.1:0-10628 GCA_050701935.1 Microbacterium sp. | reverse complement strand
CGTCAAGGCGATCGTCGAGGCATCCGGCGCGACATTCGACGATGTCGTGATGCTGCGCGTCTACCTGACCAAGCGCGAGGACTTCCCGATCATGAACGATGCGTACGGCGCCTTCGTCACCGCGCACACCACGAGCGGGGTGCTCCCGTCGCGGACCACCGTGTTCACCGGCCTGCCGCGCGAGGAGATGCTCGTCGAGATCGACGGAATCGCCATCATCGACTGATTCCGGGCACGCGGGGAGGGACGATATCACGGACCGTTGCCTCCCCGTTACCTGCCATCCCGTACCATTGGACGTCAGGACACGTTTGAGAGCCGGGGGGTGAAGTTCGTGACCGATCTGATTTCTGCGCCGGGCGCCGCAGCCGAGGCGCACGGCGACGAGCCCACCGAGGCCGTTCCGCCGACCACCGGCGAGCAGCCGCTCGCCTGGGCGCCTGCCGAACCCGCGCCCAAGAAGAGTCGTCTCGGCCTGTGGATCGGCCTGGGCCTGGGCGTCGTCGCCGTGGGCGCCGGCGCCGCCTCGATGATCCTGATCGCCCCCGGCACCACCGTCGCCGGGATCCCGGTCGGATGGATGACTCCGGGCGCTGCGGCCGACGCCATCAACTCCCACCTCGCCGAGACCGAGGTCACCCTCACCGGCGATGGAGAGGGCACCGTGCTCACCGGCGCCGACCTCGGCGCGAGCGTCGACGCGACCGCGCTGGCCGACACCGCCTTCGCCGAGCACCCGCTGTGGAACCTCGGCGCATGGATGGGCGATCCCGTGCCCGCGGAGATCACGGTCGACTCCGAGATGGCGACCGCTGCATTGCGCGCAGCAGCGCCTGCGAGCTTCAGCGATCCGGTCGATGCCGGAGTGGTGTTCGACGCCGCAAGCAGCAGCTACGTCGTGACGGGATCCGAACCGGGCACGGGGATCGACGTCGCGGGTGTCAGCGCGGCCTTCTCCGAGGCGATCGCCGATGGACGCAAGACGCTCGAATACTCGGGAAACCCGACCGAAGCAGCGGCCGCCGTCAGCGACGACGATGCAGCAGCTACTGCCAGCACGCTTAACTCGATGCTCTCGACGGTCGGCTTCTACGTCGGCGAGGAGCGGACCGTACCGATCGATCCTGCGTTCGCAGCCAGCTGGCTGACGGTCAGCGATCAGGACGGACAGCTGCGCATCCAAGCCGACCCTCAGGCGATCCAGAGGTCCGTCGATGCACTACCCCCGCTCGTCGATCGGGCGCCTGTCAACGCGACGAACATCGTGGATTCCGCTGGCACCGTGCTCCGCGCCGAGCAGGAGGGCGTCGCAGGCCGCGCACTCGGAGACACCTCCGGCATCGCGGATCAGTTCGCCCAACAGCTCGCGGCGGGCGACGGCGTCTTCGCCCTCACGGTCGCCGAGACCCCGTTCGAGACGGTGAGCCTGTTCCGCCGCATCGACATCAACCTGAGCTCGCAGCGCGCCATTCTCTACGAGAACGGTGCGGTCGTGAACTCCTGGGCCGTGTCGACAGGTCTGCCGGGGACGCTGACCCCCACGGGCAACTTCAAGGTGTTCGCCCACACGCGCATCCAGGACATGGGGTGCTATCCCAACGCGCCGTACTGCACGAAGGACGTGCCCTGGATCACGTGGTTCGCTCCGAACATCGGGTTCCACGGCACGTACTGGCACAACAACTTCGGCCAGCGCATGAGCCACGGTTGCGTCAACCTGCCGATCGACCTCGCCAAGTACGTCTACGACTGGTCCCCCAAGGGCCTCGAGGTCTCCGTCCACTACTGACCCCGCCTCCGCCGGAGAAGCCTCACCGGTGCGCAGGGATCAGAAGTCCTGCCCGACGCGCCCTCTGCCGGTGGGCCACAGCGGGTGCGCCGCCGACCATGGCTCATCTTGGGCTCCCGGCGCGGATGGATCCATCCAGCAGTCGCGTCCGAGTATGAAGAAGGGGGCGGATGCCGCAGCATCCGCCCCCTTCCGTCGACTCAGCGCAGTGCGTCGACGATGCCGTTCAGCGTCGCTGAGGGGCGCATGACGGCGACGACGAGCGCGTCGTCCGGGCGGTAGTAGCCGCCGATCTCCACCGGCTTGCCCTGCACCGCGTTGAGTTCGGAGACGATGGTCTCCTCGTTCTTCGCGAGCGTCTCGGCGACCGGCGCGAAAGCCGCTGCGAGGTCGGCGTCCTTCGTCTGCTTCGCCAGCTCCTGCGCCCAGTAGAGGCTCAGGTAGAAGTGGCTGCCGCGGTTGTCGATCGTTCCGAGGGCACGACCCGGCGAGCGGTCCTCTTCGAGGAACGTGCCCGTCGCGGCATCCAGCGTCTCGGCCAGGACACGGGCCTTCTCATTGCCGGTGCGGTCGGCGAAGTGCTCGAGCGACGCGGCCAGCGCGAAGAACTCTCCGAGCGAATCCCAGCGCAGGTAGTTCTCTTCGACGAGCTGCTGCACGTGCTTCGGTGCGGAGCCGCCGGCCCCGGTCTCGAACAGTCCGCCGCCCGCGAGCAGAGGCACGATCGAGAGCATCTTGGCACTCGTGCCGACCTCGAGAATCGGGAACAGGTCGGTCAGGTAGTCGCGCAGCACGTTGCCGGTGACCGAGATCGTGTCGAGCCCGTGGCGCATGCGCGCGAGCGTGTAGCGCGTGGCCTCCTCGGGCGCGAGGATCGTGATCGTGAGGCCCTTGGTATCGAGGGTCGCCAGGCCCTGGTGCACCTTGGCGATGATCTGCGCGTCGTGCGAACGGTTCGCGTCGAGCCAGAACACGGCGGGGTCGCCGGTCGCACGGGCACGGGTCACCGCGAGCTTGACCCAGTCCATCACGGGGATGTGCTTGGTCTGCGTCGCGCGCCAGATATCGCCCTTGCCGACCGTGTGCTCGATGAGCACCGTGCCCTCGCTGTCGAGCACCTGCACGATGCCGTCTGCCGCGATCTCGAACGTCTTGTCGTGGCTGCCGTACTCTTCAGCCGCCTGCGCCATGAGCCCCACGTTGGGAACCGTGCCGATCGTGGCCGGGTCGAGCGGGCCGTTCGCGATCACGTCGTCGATCACTGCCTGGTAGACACTCGCGTAGGAGGAGTCGGGGATGACGGCCAGCGTGTCGGCCTCTTCGCCCTCCTTGCCCCAGAGCTTGCCCCCGTTGCGCACGAGCGCGGGCATCGAAGCGTCGACGATCACGTCGCTGGGCACGTGCAGGTTCGTGATCCCCTTGTCGGAGTTCACGTACGACAGACGCGGGCCTTCGGCGATGGCCTTGTCGAAGGCGGCGGCGATCTCCGCGCCGTCGGCCACGTTCGCGAGCCCCGAGAGGATCGAGCCGAGGCCATCGTTCGCGCTGAGTCCTGCGGCGGCCAGCTTGTCACCGTACTGCGCGAACACGTCAGCGAAGAATGCCTTCACCACATGACCGAAGATGATCGGGTCGCTGACCTTCATCATGGTCGCCTTGAGGTGCACCGAGTACAGCACGTCGTCGGCCTTCGCCGCCTCGAGCGTCTCGGCGAGGAACGCGTCGAGCTCTCTGGCGGAGAGGAACGTCGCGTCGATGATCTCGCGCGGAAGGACCTTGAGGCCTTCCTTCAGCACGGTGACGGTTCCGTCTTCTGCCGTGTGGCGGAAGCTCAGCACGTCGTCATGCGCGGCCACCCAGGAGCGCTCGTTGTGCTTGAAGTCGTCGTGGCCGAGAGTCGCGACGCGCGTCTTGGACCCCGCAGCGAACGGCTTGTTGCGGTGCGGGTGCTTCTTGGCGTAGTTCTTCACCGCGAGCGGGGCGCGGCGGTCACTGTTGCCCTCGCGCAGAACCGGGTTCACGGCGGAGCCCTTGATGCGGTCGTAGCGAGCACGGACGTCTTTCTCCTCGAGGGAGGACGGCTCGTCCGGGAAGTCGGGGATGTCGAAGCCCTGCTCCTGCAGCTCGGCGATCGCGCCCTTCAGCTGCGGGATCGATGCCGAGATGTTCGGCAGCTTGATGATGTTCGCCTCGGGGAGCGTGGCGAGGCCGCCCAGCTCTGCGAGCGAGTCCCCCACCTGCTGCTCAGGGGTGAGCTTCTGCGGGAAAGCCGCGAGGATGCGACCTGCCAACGAGATGTCACGCGTCTCGACATCGATGCCGGCCTGGCCGGTGTATGCCTGGATGATCGGAAGGAACGAGGCGGTGGCGAGAGCCGGTGCCTCGTCTGTGTACGTGTAGATGATGGCGTCGTCGGTCACCGGGAGGTTCTCCGTTCACGGGGCTATTTGTCTCGATACCAAGATACCTGAGCGGCTCTGACCCTGCTGGCCTCGGGCGCCGGCGAGCGTAGAGGCGGATGACCGAACGACCACCTCCAGGGAAATGTTCGCTCGAAACGTGTCCCGTCCGCCGGGAGGGGTTAGCCTGGGACCATGTCCGAACTGCGCATGGTCGAACTCTCCGCTGCGACGATCGTCGCCGTGAACAACCTGTCGCTCAAGCCCGGACAGGAGCAGTTCCTCGCTCCGGTGTCCTACGGGATCGCGGCCACCGTCATCAACCCGCAGACATCCTGGCAGCGGGTGATCCTCGACGGCGATGAGGTCGTCGGCTTCGTCAGCGCGAACTTCGACTCCGAAGCCCCGGAGGAGCATTTCCGCTCCGTGCTGTGGCGCATCAACGTCGACGCCGACGATCAGGGCCGCGGCGTCGGGCGCTACGCCGTCGAACGCCTCGTGGAAGAAGCGCGCGAGCGCGGTATGGACCACGTCGACGTGATCTACGAAGCAGGCGACGACGGCCCTGAGACCTTCTTCCACCGGGTCGGCTTCACGCCGGTGGGCGAGACGGCGTACGGCGAAGTCATCGCCGAGATCCGGGTCACCTCTTAGACCGGGCGGCGGGGTCTCGAATCCCCTCCCCCATCGAGACCTCGTCGCCCCTCACAGCCTTCGTTGGGGAGCGCTCTCACCGCTCACAGCCCGGGCGTCGCCGTATCGCGACACGGAGCGTCAGGATCGGTCTTCCGGTTTGTCGGGCCTACGGCGGCTGGTCCAGGACGAGATCGCCGCAGCAGCTGCACCTGCCGCACGATCGATGGCCTCGGCGGAGCGGCTGAGCATGTCCTGCGCGGCGTCCTGCCACGCCGCAGTCGACGGCGCTTCCCCCGCCTGCACCTTCGCCGCGTGTTCAGCGGCCTCGAAGGCCCGCTCGAGCTCGGAGACGGCGTCACGATAGGCGGCGAACTCGGCGGGGGTGATGCGTCCTTCCGCCGTGCGCCGCGTCTCCACCGCATGCCCGGCTGCACGGAAGTAGGCGGCCGTCTCGGGTCTCTTGACGTCGGTCATCGCCGGGTAGGAGATCTGAAGCGCAGGGTCGGTCTCATACTTCATCCACCGCGTCGTGACGGCGTCGTGCGCGGCGTGCAGGCGCTCCAGCGGGCGCGGTTCGGAGGCGGAGGGAACCGCTGCCCTTGCGGCATTGAGCCTGACCTGCCGTGCACGCACGTCGGCGGAAGCGGCTCTGGCGTCGCGCTCCCGCTCCCGAAGCATCCGGCGCGCGCCGGCCACCTGCTCCGCCGTCGCGCGTTGAGCGGCACGCTCCGCGGATACGCGTGCGAGGTCTGCACGGGCGATCTTCCACGCGGTGCGCCGCTCGGCCGCGACCAGCTGCGCCTCTCTGAGGTCGTGACGGGCGGCATCGACCGCGAGGCGGCGTCCGCTCACCGTACTGTTACGACGTCGCATCCCCATCACACCTGCCGTTCCCGCCGCGACAGCTGTCGGCGCGATCCACCACCACTCGGCAGCGAGCAGCAACGGGTCCATATCTCGATGCTACCCACGCGCCGCCTGCGATGCGCTCCCTCGCCGAGCCGACTCCGCCCGGACAGCGGCGACCGCGTCCGCCCTGCCATGCCGGCGAGGACGGGCGGGGTCGCCGCGATCGGAGGAGTGTTCAGACGAGTGTCTCCTGCCAGGCCGCGTGCAGCTGGGCGAACTTGCCGGTGCCGCCGATGAGGGCGGCGGGGGTGTCGTCCTCGATGATGCGACCGTGCTCCATCACCAGCACGCGGTCGGCGATCGCCACCGTCGAGAGTCGGTGCGCGATGATGATCGCGGTGCGGTCCTTGAGCAGCGTCTGCAGAGCATCTTGGATCAGACGCTCGGACGGGATGTCCAAAGACGCCGTCGCCTCGTCGAGGATCAGCACCGCGGGGTCGGCGAGGAACGCCCTGGCGAACGAGATGAGCTGGCGCTGACCGGCGGAGACGCGCCCACCGCGCTTGTTCACGTCGGTGCCGTAACCATCGGGGAGCGACGAGATGAAGGCGTCTGCCCCCACTGCCCGTGCTGCCGCCATGATCTCGTCCAGAGTCGCATCGGGCTTGCCGAGGGCGATGTTGTCGGCGACGGTGCCACTGAACAGGTAGGCCTCCTGCGTGACCATGACGATCGCGCGGCGGAGATCTTTCGGGTGCAGCGAGCGCAGGTCGACGCCGTCGAGTGTCACCCGACCCTCGGAGGGGTCGTAGAACCGCGAGATCAGCTTCGCCAGCGTGGACTTGCCCGCACCGGTCGTGCCCACGAGCGCGATCGTCTGTCCGGCAGGGATGTCGAGCGAGAAGTTCGGGAGGATGGTCTTCTCACCGTTGTAGCCGAAGGTCACCTCGTCGAACTCGACATGACCGCGGGACTCCCAGAGGTCGATCGGCTTCTCGGGGTCCGGAACCGTCGGCACCTCGTCGAGCACGCCTGACACCTTCTCCAGTGCGGCGGTCGCCGACTGGTACGAGTTCAGGAACATCGCGATCTCCTGCATCGGCGCGAAGAAGTTGCGCACGTACAGCACGGCCGACAGCAGCACGCCGACGGTCAGCGCTCCTTCCGAGACGCGGATGCCACCCCAGAGCACGACGATGCCGAGCACGAGCGCTGCCACGCCCATGAGCCCGGGCTCGAACGTGCCGAACAGCAGCATCGAGCGGCGGTTGACATCGCGGTAGTCGCCAGCGATCTCCTGGAACGCCTTGTCGTTGCGCGGCTCCTTTCGGAACGCCTTGACGGCGCGGATGCCGGTCATGGTCTCGACGAACTGCACGATCACCTTCGCGCTGATCACGCGCGACTCGCGATAGACGAGCTGCGAGCGGGAGTAGAACCACTTCATCAAGAAGAACAGCGGCACCCCGCCGATCGCCAGGATGAGTCCGGACTGCCAGTCCCAGAAGCACAGCGCGATGAAGGTGAAGAGCCCGAAGAGCACGCCGGAGACGAGCTCGTTCAGACCACCGTCGAGGAGTTCCTTGATCGAGTCGAGGTCACTGGTCTGGCGCGAGATGATGCGACCGGACGTGTACGACTCGTGGAATTCCAGGCTCAGGCGCTGAGTGTGCAGGAAGATGCGCTTGCGCAGGTCGAGCAGCACGGCCTGGGTGAGCTTGGCGGCGATGATCACGTACCAGGCGATCAGGACGGCGGCGAGCGCTCCGGCGATCAGATAGATGCCGCCGATCATGAACGTCGGCATCCAGTCGGCATCGTTCAGCACCGCAGGCAGGGCGCGGTCAAGGCCCATGCTGATGAGGATGGGGCCGGCGACCTGCAGCGCGGTCGAGACGATCAGCACGGCGGCGGCCAGCACGATCTGCGGCTTCAGCGGGCGAACGAGGGATCCGAGCAGACGGAGGGACCGACGACGGATCTCCTTGCTCTCCTCGCGGGTGTACTCGGAACGATCCTCGTCCTGGGTTCCGGTGATGGCGGAGCTCATCGCTGCACCTCCTTCTCGGTGATCGGGTCTTCGTCGGCGGCCTGCATCCCGAGGCCTTCTCGGACCTCTTCGTCGATCTCTGCCTGCTGGTCTCGGATCACCGGGATCGCTCCGGTGCGGGCGGCCTCCTCGGCCTCCAGGCTGGAGATGACGTGGCGGTAGTGGCGGCTCGTCTTCAGCAGCTCGGAGTGCGTGCCCACCGCCGTCACTCGGCCTGCCTCGAGCAGGGCGACGCGATCTGCGAGCGCGACGGTGGAAGGGCGGTGCGCCACGATCATGGCGGTCGTATCGGCGAGGACATGCCGGAGCGCTTCCTCGACGAGCGCCTCGGTGTCGACGTCGAGCGCCGACAGCGGGTCATCCAGCACGAGCACCTTCGGCTTCGCGGCGACCGCGCGGGCGAGGGCCAGACGCTGACGCTGACCACCCGAGAGGCTGAGGCCTTCTTCACCGATCACGGTCTCCACACCGTCGGGCAGTGAATCGACGAACGATGCCTGGGCGACCTCGAGCGCTTCGCGCAGAACGCGCTCACCCTCTTCGCTGTGCACATCGAGTTCGGCGCGTCCCAGCAGCACATTCTCGCGCACGGTCGCCGAGAACAGCGTCGCGTCTTCGAACGCCATCGCGATGTGCTGACGGAGCTCTGCCAAGGGGAGATCGCGCACGTCGACCCCGTCGAGCGTGACCTTGCCGCCCGTCACGTCGTACAGACGCGTCGGCAACGTGGTGAGCGTGGTCTTGCCGCTGCCGGTCAGGCCCACGAGCGCCATCGTCTCGCCGGGGCGCAGGACCATGTCGATGCCGTCGAGCAGGTCGCTCTCGTGGGAACCTGCGTCCTGATAGCGGAAATGCGCGTTCACGAACGCGAGCTCTCCGCGGGGGTTCTCGATGTGAACGGGGTTCTCCGGATCGGTGATGGTGTTGGTCTCCGAGAAGATGTCGAACACGCGATCGGTCGCCGTGCGGGCATCGAGCATGAACGAGAACAGGAAGCCGATCGACTCGATCGGCCAGCGCAGCACGACGGCCATCGCGAAGAACGCGAACAGCTGCGCCTCGTCGATCTGCCCGACGGAGATCAACCAGATGCCGGACATCAGGCTGAGACCGAACGCGATCTGCGGCATGAGGTCGAGCCAGAACCAGATCGACGCGATCGCGCCGGCCTTGCTCATCTCGGTCTCACGCAGCGTCTCGGCCTGGCGGCTGAAGCGACTGAGGGCGTGCTTGCCGCGACCGAACGCCTTCAGCACGCGGATGCCGTGCACACTCTCTTCGACACTGGTCGCGAGGTCGCCGGCCTGATCCTGGCTGCGCCGTGTGAGCGCGCCGTAGCGCTTCTCGAACAGGTAGCCGCGGATCCACAACGGGATGGCCGCGACGAGGAAGATCGTGCCGAGCAGCCAATGCCACCGGAACAGCAGCACCGACCCGATGACGATCGTCAGGATGTTGACGACGAGCAGCACGAGGCCGAAGGCGAGCCAGCGGCGGATGAGACCGATGTCCTGCATCATGCGGCTGAGCAGCTGACCGGAGCCCCACCTGTCGTGGAACGAGACCGGGAGCGTCTGCAGACGCGAGTACAGCTCGGTGCGCATCTTGTACTCGACCTCGGTCGAGGGGTTGAGCACGAACTGGCGTCGCAGCCAGACCATCAGCGCCTCACCGAGGCCGAGCGCGAAGACGGCGAGCGCGCCCCACACGATCGCGCTGAAGTCACCGGAGCGGACGGGTCCGCTGATGATCTGCTCGAGGACGATCGGGATCATCAGGGCGATGATGGCGGCGACGAGCGCGCTGGCGGCACCGCCGGCGAGCCGCCAGATGACGGGCTTCACGAAAGGCTTCAGGCGCCACAGTGCGGCCGGAGTGGAAAGAGTGGACGAAGGCGAGGGATTCTGCGCGGAAGGCGAGGAAGACATGTCTCTCAGACGAGTTTCGTATGGACTGCGGTTGCGGAAGGGGACGGATGCGAGAGCGGACTCACAGAGTCCGGCATCCGACGAAGAAGGGGCGGGGTGGCTCTAGGAGAGCGGACGCGCCGGGGTCGAGCCGAGAGCTGCGATCCGCGCGGTGGCGATCGTGGTCATGGTGTCCTCCTCAGGGGCTCGGCGATGTCGTCCGGTTGGTGCGACAGCCCACCAGCCTATTGCTGTGAACCAGCTGAAAGCAAGAGACATTCCCGATTCTTCTGGTGCAGTTCGAGACGCGCACCGCTGGCGGGGCGCTGTGACGTTCAATCACCTGCGCGGGCGACGAGCTCCGATCGGAGAAAGCGCTGCAAATTGCCACCCAGGACGGCGAGGATGTCCGCCTCCGGCCAGCCTCGACGCAGCAATGCCTCGGTCACGAGCGGGAGCCCCGCCGGACCCTCGAGGCCCGGAAGGTACCGGTCGGCGGGGACGCCCTCGATCGTGGTCTGCACACAGCACGGAGCCGTGGTGTCGTCGAGCACCTCGCGGACGAAGTCCGGCCCCATGCCGACGTGCTCGATGCCGGCGACCGATGCCACCCGTTCGAAGTGGTCGACCAGGATGTCGATCGTGTACTCGCTCTCATGCAGGTAGGGCGCGAAGAAGTTGACGCACACGACTCCCCCGCTCTCCGCGACTGCCGCGATCTGCGCGTCGGTGAGGTTGCGGTGGTGGTCGAACAGCGCGCGTACCGAGGAATGGGTGGCCATGACGGGCCGCGTGGCGAGCTCGAGCACGTGATCGACACCGCCGACCCCGAGGTGGCTGATGTCGAAGATCATGCCGATGCGCTCCATCTCGGCGAGCGCCCGGATGCCGGTGCGAGTCAGCCTGCTGCCCGCGGCGTCTTCGCCACTTCCGTCGGCGAAGGCGCTGCGCCCGAAATGCGCCACCGACCCGATCCGCACCCCGAGACGGTGCACGGT
>JBOGEI010000134.1:0-10712 GCA_050701935.1 Microbacterium sp. | reverse complement strand
GTGCGTTGGTGGGTATCGCCACCGGGCTCGGGAAGATCCGGCCGGGGATGGTGCTGAAAGGGACAGCCGATCCCGTACAGGTGACGCCGGTGAAGTCGACGACACCGAGTGCGCCGCAGAGCCTCGCCTCGGCGTTGCGACGGATGCCGGGAGCGGGTGCGCAGGTGGCGGTCGAGAAGTACACGATGGCGGGCAGCGCGACTCGGTACGTGGCGTACGTCGGGGGCACTCTCGACTCGCTCCCGTGGCAGGCCGGAGAAGCAGAGCCGTGGGACATGAAGTCGAACATCGAGCTCTATCAGGGCCGCGCGTCGGCTTCGTATCAGGCCACTGTCGACGCGCTGGCCGCCACGGGTGCGAAGCCGGGCGATCAGGTCGATGTCGTCGCGTACTCCCAGGGCGGGATGATCGCCACCCGCCTCGCGATGGAGAGCGAGTTCGAGGTATCGATGCAGATGACCGCGGGAAGCCCCACCGAGCCGACGCTCGGAGAAGATCAGACGCTTATCCAGCTTCGGCACACCGACGACATCGTCTCGACGCTCGCCGCTGGCGGGTCGATCGACGGAACAGGATCACCCGACAGCTTCACCGCGTCGCGCGTGGGGGATCCCCACGACGGAATCCAGGATCTGCGGTTGCAGACTCACAGCCTCGAGACGTACATCGAGACGGCGGAGATGGTGGATGCGTCCAACGATCCCCGTGCCGAGGCTCTCGAGGCGTACTGGGATGGGCTCGGTCGAGCGGTCGATGTCGAGCGCATCGAGTACCGCGCCGAGAGGACGGGGTGACCCGAGTGCTCAGTCGCGGCGGGAGTTCTTGTTCTGCGGTCGCAGGATGAAGCCGAAGAGACCGTTGATCACCGAGATGATGAGCGCGGCGACCACGCCCCACCAGAAGTCGCCGACCGTCATGCCCCAGCCGAAGCCGCTCGTGATCCAGGCCGTCAGCCACAGCAGGAATCCGTTGATCAGGAAGCCGATCAGCCCGAACGTGATGATGTACAGCGGGAACGCGACGATCTTCACGACAGTGCCGATGATCGTGTTCACGAGCGCGAAGATCGCGGCTACGGCGAGCAGGGTCAGCACCAGCTGCAGGGTCTCGCCGGGAGGGAAGGCGGTGATGACCACCTGCAGGGCGGGGATCAGTGTCACGACCCACAGGGCGAATGCGTTGACGACGACTCGGATGATGAAGCGCATGGTCCGACCAGTGTCCCACGGACGCCCGGCGGTGTCAGCCTGCGGTGTCTTGCACGGGAATACGGTTTGCGCGAATGCGTTGCTCCGACTCATCCAGATCGATCGTGCCGGATGCGACGCCGATCACCAGATCGAATGCGTCGTCTGTCGTGAAGCGGTGCTTCCAGCCGTTGATCCACAGGAACGCCACGAAACTGGTCCATGCCGTCCGCTTGTTCCCGTCGAACAGCGGGTGGTTTCGTGCAAGGGACTCGAGGAGAGCTGCGGCCTTCCGATCGATGGTCGCGTACGCGTCATCACCGAAGAGTGAAGCCGCTGGGCGGGCGAGGGCTGAAGCGAGCAAGCCCGCGTCGCGAACGTGAAAGCCGAACCGCTCGACGATCTGGAGACCGTCTTCCAACGTGAGGTATTCGGTCATGCGTCTTCGAGGCGCTCAAGCAGGACCTTGTCATTGTCGAACACGAAGTCGACCGCAGAATTCACGAGAGCCGACCGACTGGTGTCATTCGCGAACCGCGTCGCCGCCTCGATGATCACCGCGTGCTTCGAAGTGTGCCGGGCGCGCGCGATCGCCTCGAGCTGCGCATCGAGTTCTTCCGGGAGCCGCACCGTCATTGCCATACCAAAATGGTACCACTGCAGATCGAGCCCTGACAGGGAAAGCCGACAGGGATCGGTCGCCCCAGGGTGTGAGTGCTCGCCCTCGTAGACTCGATCCCGTGACCGAGCCGATCCTGCCCCGCATCCGTCCCGCCATCGCCGCTCTCGCGCCGTACCGCCAGGGCAAGCAGGCAGGTCCCGACGCGTTCAAGCTCTCGAGCAACGAGAACCCGTTCGATCCGCTGCCCTCGGTGCTCGAGGCGCTGCAGCGCACGACACCGATCAACCGCTACCCGGACGCGACGGCCGCCCGCCTGCGCGAGCGGCTGGGGGTTCGTTACGGAGTCGAGCCCGACCAGGTGCACGTCGCCTCCGGCAGCGTGTCGATCCTGCATCAGCTGATCCTCGCGACCGCGTCCGTCGGCGACGAGGTCATCTACGCCTGGCGCTCGTTCGAGGCGTACCCGAGCCTGCCCCTCGTGGCCGGTGCGACCGGGGTGCAGGTGCCGCTCACCGCGGAGTCGCGTCACGACCTGGATGCGATGGCGGATGCCGTCACCGACCGCACTCGAGCGATCATCCTCTGCACCCCGAACAACCCGACCGGTCCGATCATCACGTCGGCCGAGTTCGCCGCCTTCGCCGCCCGCGTCCCCTCCGACATCCTCATCATCCTCGATGAGGCGTACACCGAGTTCGTGACAGCGCCCGACGCGGTCGACGGTCTCGCCGAGCGGGTGTTCGAGCAGTATCCGAACGTCGTCGTGCTGCGCACCTTCTCGAAGGCCTACGGCCTCGCCGGCCTCCGCGTCGGCTACGCGATCGGGCACGAGAAGGTGCTCGACGCCGCGCGCACCACCGGCATCCCGCTCTCGGTCACGTCCGCCGCCGAGAACGCCGCGATCGCGAGCCTCGACGCCGAGCCGGAACTCCTCGAACGCGTCGCGGTGATCGTCGAACGACGCGCCCGCCTCGTCGAAGGCCTCCGCGCCCAGGGCTGGGACGTGCCGGACTCCCAGTCGAACTTCGTCTGGCTGCCCGCGGGGGAGCGCACCGACGAAGTGGCCGCCGCGTTCGTCGAGAACGACCTCATCGTGCGTCCGTTCTCGGGCGATGGCATCCGCGTCTCGGTGGGCGAGGAAGACTCCATCGCCCGCGTGCTCGAGGTCGCAGCTTCCGTTCGCTGAGTCGTCGTCTCACCCGACCTCGGGCGGTTTTCCGCGGTTTTCTCCGGGTTCCGGGCAGTTACGAGGGTGTCCTAGGTATGCGTGACCGGGCATGCGGGCGCGGGTAGCGTGAGTGCGTGACCATCTCCGAGACCCCCCTTGTGAGCGTTCTGGACGAGAGCGGACGGTACGCTCCGTCCGCCGCCGCCGAGCGATATCTACCGCTGATCGAGGCGATCAGCGATGCGGAACTCGAGCAGTTCTACCGCGACATGGTCGTCATCCGGGCCATCGACACCCAGGCGACGAACCTGCAGCGGCAGGGCCAGCTGGCTCTGTGGCCCCCGAGCCGCGGGCAGGAGGCGGCGCAGGTCGGCTCCGGTCGTGCTGCCCGTGCGCAGGACACGATCTTCCCCTCCTACCGTGAGCACGCCGTCACCCGCATCCGCGGCGTCGATCCGGTCGACATCATCAAGTTGATGCGCGGAGTCTCGCACGGCGGGTGGGACCCGACCGACCCCAAGAACGGCAACACCCGGCTCTACACGCTCGTTCTCGGATCCCAGGTGCTGCATGCCGCCGGCTACGGGATGGGCCTCGTCTTCGACGGCCGCACCGGTACCGGCGACGTCGACCGTGACGAAGCCGTCATCACCTACTACGGCGACGGCGCTTCGAGCCAGGGCGACGTGCACGAGGCGATGGTCTTCGCCGCGAGCTATCAGGCGCCGACGGTCTTCTTCCTCCAGAACAACCAGTGGGCGATCTCGGTGCCGGTGTCGACGCAGTCGCGGGTGCCCCTGGTGCAGCGCAGCGCCGGCTACGGCATCCCGAGTGTCCGCGTCGACGGCAACGACGTCCTCGCCAGCTACGCGGTCTCCCGTGTCGCGCTCGACGAGGCCCGCAGTGGCAACGGCCCGCAGGCGATCGAAGCCGTGACCTACCGGCTCGGCGCGCACACCACGAGCGACGACCCGACGAAGTACCGCGGCAGCGACGAAGAGCAGCTCTGGGCGGGTCGCGACCCGATCGTCCGGATGCGCGCGTTCCTGGAAGGTCGCGGAGCATCGGCTCAGCTCTTCGACGATGTCGAGACGGAGGCGGCGGATGCCGCAGAGGATCTGCGTGCTCGCAGCGTCGCGCTCACCTCTCCCAGCGCCGACAAGATGTTCGACCACGTGTACAGCGAGCCGCATCCGCTGATCGACGAGCAGAAGGCCTGGCGCGCGCAGTACGAAGCGTCGTTCGAAGGAGGAGCACAGTGACCCTCGAGACGATGCCGCTCAGCAAGGCACTGAACGCGGGAATGCGCAAAGCCATGGAGGACGACCCGAAGGTCGTGCTCATGGGCGAGGACATCGGCAAGCTCGGCGGTGTCTTCCGCGTGACCGAGCACCTGCAGCGCGACTTCGGCGACCGTCGGGTGCTGGACACGCCGCTGGCGGAGTCCGGGATCGTCGGCACCGCTATCGGCATGGCGATGGTCGGCTACCGCCCCGTCATCGAGATCCAGTTCGACGGCTTCGTTTTCCCGGCGTTCGACCAGATCACCACGCAGCTCGCGAAGCTCACCAATCGGCATGAGGGCGCGATCAGCATGCCGATCGTGATCCGCATCCCCTACGGCGGACACATCGGCGCGGTCGAGCACCACCAGGAGAGCCCGGAGGCGTACTTCGCGCACACTCCCGGCCTGCGCGTGGTCTCGCCGTCGACACCCAACGACGCATACTGGATGATCCAGGAGGCGATCGCCTCGAACGACCCGGTGATCTTCATGGAGCCGAAGAGCCGCTACTGGCAGAAGGGCGAGGTCGAACTCGATGCCGCAGCCGTCCCGCTGCACTCCTCGCGCGTCGTGCGCACGGGCAGCGACGTGACGCTCGTCGGACACGGCGCGATGGTCACCACCCTCCTCCAGGCCGCGGCGCTCGCCGAGGCAGAGGGCACGAGCTGCGAGGTCGTCGACGTGCGCTCGCTGTCGCCGGTCGACTACGAGCCCATCCTCGACTCGGTGCGCAAGACCGGGCGCATGGTCTATGCGCAGGAGGCCCAGGGCTTCGGCAGCATCGGCGGCGAGATCGCGGCGACCGTCATGGAGCGTGCGTTCTACGCCCTCGAGGCTCCCGTGCTGCGCGTCTCCGGCTACGACACCCCGTTCCCGCCGGCGAAGCTCGAAGGCGCCTACCTCCCGGATGCCGACCGCATCCTCGAGGCCGTCGATCGCTCCCTGGCATACTGACATCCCCGCTCGGCCGAAAGGACTCGTCATGAGCACGCAGAACTTCACCCTCCCGGACGTCGGAGAAGGGCTGACCGAGGCTGAGATCGTGGCGTGGAAGGTCGCCCCAGGCGACACCGTCGCGATCAACGACGTCCTGTGCGAGATCGAGACGGCCAAGTCGCTCGTCGAGCTGCCGTCGCCGTACGCCGGTGTCGTGGGCGAGCTGCTGGTCGAGGAGGGCGCGACCGTCGAGGTCGGCACGCCCATCATCAGCTTCGTGACGGAACCCGCAGCCGATGCTCCGGCCGCTCCGGCTCCCGCTGCTCCCGCCGCGGAAGAGGGCGGTGGCTCGGTACTGGTCGGCTACGGCACGGGAGGCGGTGCCACCTCGCGTCGCAAGCGCCCGGCCGAGCGTCCCGTCCGCTCCTCGGTGGGTGTGATCGCCAAGCCCCCGATCCGCAAGCTCGCCCGCGACCTCGGCGTCGACCTCACGACGGTCGCCGCGACCGGGTCCGACGGCGAGGTCACCAGGGACGACGTCATGAAGCACGCCTCGCAGGCGAGCGTGTTCCGCAACATCGAGACGCCCGAGTGGGGAACCGTGCGCGAGGAGACCGTGCCCGCACCGCAGGCCGCTCCGGCAGGACTCGCACGCGGCCTCACTGCGACCAGGCCCTCTGCCGTCGGCGACGACCGCACCGAGTCGATCCCGGTGAAGGGTGTGCGCAAGGCCACGTCTTCGGCGATGGTGCAGAGCGCGTACTCGGCCCCGCACGTGACGGTGTGGAAGGAGATCGACGCCAGCCGCACGATGGAACTCGTCAAGCGCCTCAAGGCCTCGCCCGACTACGCCGACATCCGGGTCTCACCCCTGCTGATCATGGCTCGCGCCGTGATCTGGGCCGCCCGCCGCACGCCGATGGTGAACGCTGCCTGGATCGAGACCGAAGCGGGCGCGGAGATCGCCGTGCGCCACTACGTGAACCTCGGGATCGCCGCAGCGACCCCGCGCGGCCTGCTCGTGCCCAACATCAAGGACGCGCAGGACCTCGGCATGAAGGACCTGGCGCGGGCGCTGAACCGCCTGACGCTCACGGCGCGCGAGGGCAAGACCCCGCCGGCCGATCAGCAGGGCGGCACGATCACGATCACGAACATCGGTGTGTTCGGGATGGATGCGGGCACCCCGATCATCAACCCCGGTGAGGCCGGCATCGTGGCGATGGGCACCATCAGTCAGAAGCCGTGGGTCGTCGACGGCGAGGTGCGTCCGCGCTGGGTCACCACGGTCGCAGGGTCCTTCGACCACCGCGTGATCGACGGCGACGGCATGAGCCGCTTCATCGCCGACGTCGCCTCCGTGCTCGAGGAGCCCGCGCTGCTGGTGGACTGACCCCGCGTCAGGCGCTTGCGCGCAGCCGCTCTTCGGCGAGCCGAGGCACCGCGTGCTCCCTGGCCGCGCGTCGGGCGGTCGCCACGGCCCCCCGCGACACGACCTCGGCGCCGAGCGTCGAGGCGAGGATCTCGGGCGCGGGCAGGTGCAGCTCTTCGGGGAGGATGCGACGGGCGGCGGTCAGCACGGGCTCGATGCTCTCGGCGACCGCTCCGCACACGATGACGCGTGCCGGGTCGTACATGCTGCCGAGCACGCCGACGATGCGGGCGACGGTGGCCCCGACGCGTGAGGTGACGAGCACCGCCTCCGGGTCTCCTGACGCGGCGAGGGTCAGCACCAGACGGGGGTCGATGCGCTCGGCCTCGACGAGCCGGCCGACTGTGCTGTCTGCGGCGATTTCCCCGGCATCCACCGCCGCACGCACCTGATCCTGCACCGAGTAGCGGAGGCCGAAAGCCGAGCCGACACCGACGATGTGGTCGAACACGACGCCCTCGCCGACGCCGCCGTGCGCACCGTGCAGCACATGGCCGTCGACCACCACGCCGCCACCGAACCGCTCGCTCGCGAGCAGGGCGACGTAGTCGCGGCATCCGATCGCCGCTCCCTCTGCGCCCTCGGCGATCGCGGCGAGCTGCGCGTCGTTCTTGATCTCGACGACGGGGGCCCAGTCACGCAGCGCCTCGGAGAGGCCGGGATTGGTGCGCTCCCAGAAGCCGTCGGGGTGAGGAGGGGAGATGCCGTCGCGGTTCACGGGCGCGGCGACACCGACGCACAGGGCGAGCACCTGGTCGCGCGTCACCTCGGCCTCGGCGAGCGCATCGCCCAGGCGGTCGAGGATCGTCGCGCGCCTCTCCTCGGCGGACTGCGAGGGCTCGAACTCGACGCGGTGATGCACGAGGGTCTGATCGAGGGGGTCGGCGACGGTGACGGCGAGGTGCGCGTCGCCCGCGTCGATGCCGACCACGACGCCGAGGTCGGGGGCCAGCACGAACCGGCGGGAGGGGCGACCGGAACGGTAGGTGCCGGCGGCGCGGGCGTTCGGGAGCTCGCGCAGCACATCCGCCCCCACCAGGGTGTCGATCGCGTCGATCGCGGTGGAGCGGGTGAGCGACGTGCCGGCCATCGCTTCTGTGGCGGTGAACTCGCCGGCCGTCCAGGCGAAGTCGAGCACGGCGCCGACGCTCGCGCGTCCGGTGCCCAGGTCTGCGGAGACTTCTGTCATGGCGCTTGACCTCCCTGTCTTCCAATGAGAGAGTACCGTTCGACAGAGTAAATTCGCTCACTAGATTTAGTATTCGGATTTACACGACGGAAGGACGACGGTGTCTGACAGACGAACACTCGCGGCACGAGCGGTGGCCGCAGGCCTGGGGGTCACCCTGGTCGGCACGGCGCTCGCGGGCTGTGCCGCCGACGCGGGGGCGGAGACCATCCGCTTCACCTTCAGCAAGCGCGAGGCGATCGAGTTCATGACCGCCCTCGTCGCCGAGTACAACTCCTCGCAGAGCGACGTGAAGGTCGAGATCGACACCTCGGGCGTCGACGTCGTCTCGGCCAGCTTCGTGCGGGGCAACCCGCCCGACATCATGCTCGCCAACTACAACTACGAGATCGCCCGGTTCGTGCAGCGCTGCGCGCTCACCGATCTCGCGGGCACCGACGCGGCCGGGAACATCCGCGACGATCTCCAGCCCCTCATGGATCAGTACGGCTCCTGCGAGGGCCGCACGAGCGCACTCCCTTACTCGGTGATGGCCGCATCCGTCATCTACAACAAGGAGATCTTCCAGGCGCAGGGCCTCGAGGTTCCGCAGACCTGGGACGAGCTGCTCGCCGTGTGCGAGCAGCTGAAGGCCGCCGGCATCGACCCGTTCTACGGCACCTTCAAGGACGACTGGACCATGGGCCAGGGGTGGTACGACTACACCGCCGGCGGGTCCGTCGACGTGATCGACTTCTTCGACGCACTCGCGGCCGAGGGGGCGGACGTGGGCCCCG
The DNA here is from genome assembly GCA_050701935.1 of Microbacterium sp. Taxonomy (GTDB): domain Bacteria; phylum Actinomycetota; class Actinomycetes; order Actinomycetales; family Microbacteriaceae; genus Microbacterium. The sequence continues at coordinate 2,117 of JBOGEI010000134.1, read as the reverse complement.
ACTCCGAGGCCTCGTTCTCTAAGGACTTCGCCGAGCCGATGGACAAGATGCTGCAGCTCGCGGACGACTACACGAACGCGGATGCTGCGAGCCGCGGCTACGGCGACGGCAACCTCGCCTTCGGCAAGGGTGAGGCCGCCATGTACCTGCAGGGACCGTGGGCCTTCAGCGAGATCGCGAAGACCGCACCCGACCTGCAGCTGGGCACCTTCCCTCTCCCGATGACCGACGACCCCGCCGACCTCGGCGTGCGCGTCAACATGGACCTCGCCGCGATGATCCCCGAGGGATCGAAGCATCAGGAGGCCGCCCGCGACTTCCTCGAGTTCCTGTACGAGCCGCAGAACATCGAGGAGTACAACGCCTCGCAGCTCGGCTTCACCCCGACGAAGGGCGCTCCTGCCCCTGACGACCCCCGCATCGAGGGGATGGTCGAGTACTACGACAACGGGCAGATCTATCAGGGGCCCTCGGTGCTCGTCCCCAAGACGATGCCGATCATGAACTACGCACAGGCGATGGTGCTTGGAGCCTCTCCTACGACCATCCTGCGCACCATGGACGCCGACTGGGCCCGGATCGCCTTCCGTGCGCCGATCCCCTCGACGAAGGACACCGCCGCCGGTGAGGAGGGCGCATCATGACCACCACACACACGTCAGCCTCGGACAGCACGACTCTCATCGTCACCGGCGGCGACCGGAAGCTCCGGCGGCGCACTCGTCGCGTGGAGCCGATCTACTACCTGTTCCTGCTTCCGACGCTGGTGATCTTCACGCTCGCGATCACGTTGCCTGGTGTCATCGGCATCTTCTTCAGCTTCACCGATTCGATCGGCATCGGGGAATGGAGCTTCAACGGGCTCACCAACTACATCGCGCTGTTCAGCGATCCATCGATCCTGCAGAGCTACCTGTTCACCTTCGGATTCTCCATCGCCACGGTGATCGTCGTGAACGTGGTCGCGTTCCTGCTGGCGGTCGGGCTCACCTCGCGCATCCGGTTCAAGACGGGTCTGCGCACGATCTTCGTGATCCCGATGGTGATCTCGGGCATCATCATCGCCTACGTCTTCAACTTCCTGTTCTCGAACTCGATCCCGGCGGCGGGGGCTGCGGCCGGGATCCCGTGGCTCGAGACGAGCCTGCTGGCCAACCCCGACCTCGCCTGGATCGCGATCGTCATCGTCACCGCCTGGCAGGCCGTGCCCGGCACGCTGCTGATCTACATCGCAGGCCTCCTGTCGGTTCCCGCCGAGGTCTATGAGGCGGCGAGCATCGACGGAGCGAGCAAGGCGCAGCAGCTCACCCGCATCACGCTCCAGCTCGTCGCGGGGTACGTGGTGATCAATGTGATCCTCGGCTTCAAGGGCTTCCTGAACGCCTACGACATCATCGTCGGCCTCACCAACGGCGGCCCAGGCACCTCTACCCGCAGCGTCGCGATGACGATCATCGCGGGCTTCAACGGCGGCGACTACGCCTACCAGATGGCCAACGCGACCATCTTCTTCATCGTCGCCGTGCTCATCTCCCTCCTCCAGCTGTCGCTGACGCGCGGAAGGAACGCACTCTGATGTCGACGCAGACACTCACCACGATCCCCACCTCCGGCAAGAAGCGCCGCGTGCGCATGGAGCGCGTGAACTGGTCGGGCACGATCATCCTGATCCTGTGCGCGGTCACGGTCCTCCTGCCCCTGTACGTGACCATTTCGATGGCGCTCAAGACCACGGGCCAGGCGGTCGACGGCAACGCCTTCTCGCTCCCGTCTCCATTCAGCATCGACGGGTTCGTCGAAGCGTGGAACCTCACCAAGTTCCCGGTCGGCGCGGGCATCTCGCTGCTCGTCACCGCCGGCACCGTGATCGCGACGATCGTGCTGGCGGCCTTCGCCTCCTACGCGATCGTGCGCAACTGGGACCGACGGCTGTTCCGCTACTCGTTCTTCTACCTGCTCGCGGCGATGTTCATCCCGTTCCCGGTCGTGGCGCTTCCTCAGATCCAGCTGACAGGGCGGTTCGGGCTCGACAACCCATTCGGCGTGATCATCCTCGCGACCATGTTCCAGCTGAGCTTCAGCGTGCTGCTGTTCACCGCGTTCCTGCGCTCGATCCC
>JBOGEI010000133.1:0-10780 GCA_050701935.1 Microbacterium sp. | reverse complement strand
GGACTGGAGCGCCCGCTCGTGGAATCGGTAATGAAGGACGTGCAGACCCAAGCGGATCGCCACCTCGGACAGTTGAGAGCCTCCGACCGCTCATGAGCACATTCATGATCACAGGAGCTCTGGGCTTCCTCGGAAGTTCCCTCTCCCAAGCCCTCCTAGATCAGGGCCACGCGGTAATCGGTGTCGACGACCGGTCGAGCGAGAGCCCGGATGCGGTCCGCGTGGAAGAGCGGGCCGGATTCCGGCTCCTCGTGCACGACATCGCCGATCGCGACCGTATCGATGTGATGCTCGACGCCATCGACGGGGCGGAGGTACACCAAATCTTCCACCTCGCCTGCCCCGCCTCGCCTATCGACTATCTCAGGGCGCCGACGAAAACTCTCGCGACCTGCGCCGATGGCACCCGGGCGGTCATCGAGGTTGCTCAGCGCGCATCGGCGACACTCGTATTCACCAGCACGAGCGAGGTGTACGGCGATCCGCTCCAGACGCCCCAGCCCGAGACCTACTTCGGCAACGTGAACCCCGTCGGACCCCGTGCCGTCTACGACGAGGGCAAGAGATTCGCGGAGGCAATGATCACCGCATTCGGTCGGGCCGCAGGCCTCGACTATCGGATCGCGAGGATCTTCAACTCCTATGGCCCCGGCATGCGCCTGGGCGATGGGCGGCTCCTCCCTTCCGCGATCTCGGCCCTCACCCGGGGAGAGCCGGTGCCGGTGTATGGGGATGGGTCCCAGACCCGGAGCATGTGCTACGTCGACGACACCGTCTCGGGGCTCCTCGCCCTGGCACGCAGCACCGCAAGCGGACCGGTCAACATCGGCAACGACGACGAGCGAACGGTGATGGACCTCCTCATCGCGACGGCACAGGCGATGGGCTGCGAGCTGCGCGTCGATCATCGTCCCGCGCGGCAAGACGATCCCGCTCGCCGTAGACCGGACACTGCGCTGGCCCGCTCAATATTGGGCTGGAGCGCTCGCGTACCCTTCGAGGTCGGTATCGAGAGGACAGTCGCGCAGATGAGACACCGTGCCCCCGAGTCCGATGCCTCCCGCTCCCCCGCGTCAGACAGCTAGGGACTTGCTCCCGAACTTCATCCTCCGCAACCCTGACAAGAAGGCCCAACGTGCGATTTCTCTCGCTTCTCTGGAACGGTGTGCGCGGCAACGTAGGTGATCTCCGTGCAACCATGACACCGTCGTTCCTGCGGCTCGTGACCGCGATGTTCGTGATGAACCTCGGCTCATCGATCACGGTGGTCGCGCTACCTATCCTCGTCGTGCAGCGGTACGGGTTCGGCAGCGAGCTCGCCGTGACCGTCGCGATCCGTCTCGTGCCGATGATCCTCGCCGGTGGGGTCGCGGCGTGGATCCTGTCACGCTTCGACGCACGATGGGTCGCCGCAGCCTCGATCGTCGCCGCCGGACTCACGACGCTCGTCATTCCTCTGACGACGGAACTGTGGCAGTTGAACGTCGTGTCGGTGTTGAACGGCGTCGCCGCGGTGGGCGCCGGACCGGCCATGATGGCCCTGCGGGCGGGTACAGTGCCCCCCGACAGAATTATGAGCGGGAACGGCCTCATCGTCTTCGCGGAGCGAGCTCCTCAGGTGCTCGGTCCGCTCGTCGCCGCGATCGTGCTAGCGGTCGCATCGGTCGAGACGCTGTTCACCGCCGAGGCCGTGGCGATGATCGCGGCCGCCGCGCTGCTCACCAGGCTGAAGAAGGTCGCGCTGGAGCCCGCTGGCCGCTTCTTCTCCCGAGAGAACGCGCGCACGTGGCTGACGATCGTACGTCAGCCACGGGTGCAGGGGTACGTGATCACTGGTCTCTTCTACACCGTCGCCGTGAGCGCGATGCGAATGATCCTGGTCGCGCTGGCGACGTTCGCGTTCCCGGACAACCCGGCCGCCCTGCCGCTGCTACTCGGGTCGATGGCTCTGGGGGCCGTGGTGGGAGGGCTGATCGGAGCCGGGCTCCCGGTCCGGTGGATCGGCCCTATCTACGTGCTCGGCAACGTTATTGAGGCGATTGCACTCGTGGGCGTCGGGCTCAGCACGTCTTTGGCGTTGAGTATGACCCTGCTCGTTCTCGGCGGCGTGTTCGAGTCAATGGCCACCACGGCCTTCTTCGCCGACGTGCAGCGCCTGATCCCGGGGAGCTCGGTCGGACCGTTCTTCGCGTTGTACATGCCTGGAATCGACAGCGCCGCCGTCGTCGGCACGATGGTCGGACCAGCGCTGGTCGCCGGTGGCCCGTTGGTGGGCACCGTGGTCGTCGCCGCCTTGATCGCCGTCCCGTTGTTGCCCTACCTCAAGGCGTTCCTCCGTTCGACGCCGAACGCACCTTCCCCAGCAGGAGTCGAGAATGCCTAAGCCGACCCTTTTGCCAGTCTCGAAACCCGCCGCGTACGCCTACCAGTTCTACGCTTTCCCCCTCTCGATCATCGCGCAGTCACCGGGGTCGGAGCAGTGGCTCTACAGCAACTACATCCAACTCGCCTATGACCCGCGCGGCCAGGCCTGCCACGTACCGTTCTGCTTCTACCTCAACGACTACGCGCGCAGCCCCTGGCTGTCGAGTCATCGCGTCCGACGCGAGTGGTTCGCGGGGCCTCGCCTCCTGCAGAACGTAGCCGATGCGGTCGCGGACGGATGGTATGTCTATCTCATGTGGGACGAGTGGCACGTCGAGCGCCGGAGGTACCACCGCGAGGAAATGTATCCACACGACGTACTCATCCACGGATTCGATCCCGCCGCCGGCACGATTCAAGCGTTCGGATACGACGAGCGCTATCAGCTGTCCTCGCTGGCGATACCAGTCGAGCAGTTCGAGGCGGCGAGCGCCAGCCTCGACGAGAATGTCGACTTCGAGACCCCGATGATCCTCTACAAGCCGCGTGACGGATCGGAGTACGGTGTCGACGTCGAGCTCGTCGCGAGGACGCTGGGGGAGTACGTGGAAGGTTTCAACACGTCCACGCACTTCGCGATGGAGACTGCCCCGATGGAGCGCTTCTATGGCGTCGAGACCTACGAGCCGCTCGCCGACTACCTCGCCGGCTATCTTCGAGGCTCAATCGAATACGACATTCGCCACCTCCAAGTGCTGTGGGAGCACAAGCGACTCATGGCCGCGCGGATGAAACACCTCGCCTCGACGTTCCCCGCGCTTGACGACCTACTTCCGGAGTTCAACAGAATCCAGCGCGCGAGCCTCAGACTTCGAAACGACCTATTGCGGATCGAACACCTCGGTCACCAGCGGACTCTCTCTCCTCGCGATGCGCTGCTCTCGTTGCGCGATGCAGAGATTCCGCTGCTGCAACGATCGATGTCGATCCTGCAGGCGTGAGAACCTGCAGGAAGCGGAGAGAGGAGACGACATGAACGCGGCCGTCACCGCCCACGGGCTAACCGTAGGCAACGAGCAGACGCAGTTGTTCGCCGGACTGGACCTGAGCGCTCACGACCGCGAGGTTGTCGGGGTGATCGGCCCCAACGGCGCGGGCAAGTCGACGCTTCTGCGAGTCCTCGCCGGCGAGGTCCCTCCGTCGAGCGGAAGCATCAGCTACTCTCGGCGCAACGCACGGATTGGATACTTCGCGCAGAGCGCCGACTGGAGTGCCGACGAGAGCATCGAAGACTACCTCGCGCGTCGCACAGGGGTGGACGTGGCCCGACACGATCTCGAGACGGCGGCCGCGGCGCTGGGAACCGATGTCATTGGCGCGGCCGATCGTTACGAGGATGCCCTCGATCGGTTCTTAGCGTCCGGCGCCTCTGACTTCGAATCACGGATCGGCCCGGCTCTGAGCGCCGTGCGCATGGAGAACCGTCACGCAGAGCACATGTCAGAGCTTTCCGGTGGTGAGGGGAGCAGGATCCGGCTGGCGAGTCTGATGCTGAGCAGGTTCGATCTCTTCCTTCTCGATGAGCCGACGAATGACCTCGATCTGGCGGGGCTCACCCTGCTTGAAGCGTTCATCGCAGGCTCAACGAGCGCCATCGTCCTCGTCAGCCACGACCGGGAGCTGCTGAGCCGCGTCGTCGATCGTGTGGTCGAGATCGACAGCGGACAAGACGAGGTCCACGTCTACGGCGGCGGATACGACGCCTTCCTCCACGAGCGAGGTCACCGGCGCGCGCAACGGCGCGAGGCCTTTGAGTCCTACACCCGGACCAAAGACGATCTGCTGGCGAGAGCTCGGACGCAGCGGGACTGGGTGAACCAAGGTCTTCGTCGCCAACGGACCAGCAGCCAGAGCACCGACAAGATAGCACGCAGAGCCGCCGTTGAGGGCACCGAGAAGCAGGCGCACAAAGCGCGCATCGCAGAACAGAAGGTCGAGCGCCTGGAGGTCGTGGAGGAGCCGAGGAAAGAATGGAGCCTGCAATTCTCGATCGCACCGGGGCTGCGTCCACCGACGGTGCTCGCGACCTTGGATGACGTAGTGGTTACGCGGGAGCTCGGCTTCACGCTGGGCCCCATCCGCGCTGAGATCTGTCGAGGCGATCGCATCGCCGTTGTAGGCGAGAACGGGTCAGGGAAATCCACTCTGTTCGACACCCTCCGCGGGTCCGTCGTGCCAACTTCGGGACGAGTCTCGTTCGGGACTGGGCTGTCCGTAGGCGTCATCGATCAGCGGCGGCAGACACTCCCCGAGGAGCTCGACCTGGTCAGCGCCGTGTCGCAGACGCTGCCCGGCTTGGAAGCCAGAGAGGTGCGCACGCTGCTTGCGAAGTTCCAGTTGGGTCCGGAGGATATCCGCCGCCGCACCGGCGAACTCTCCCTCGGAGAGCGGACCCGTGCAGCGATGGCAGTTCTTCAGGCCATGGGCGTGAACCTGCTGCTGCTCGACGAGCCAACCAACCATCTCGACCTCGAGGCAATCGAGCAGTTGGAGGCTGCTCTCGACGCCTACGACGGAACGATGCTCGTCGTGACTCACGACAGGAGGATGCTTGAAGCCGTGAGCTTCACGAGACGCTGGGTGCTCGACGGCGGGCTGCTGATGGAGTCGGCGCTCTAAGCCAATCCCGGGTTCAGCGACCGACCGCTGCGTACCGCCATCCGGCATCGATCCATTCGTGCGCCGTCAGGCAGTTGCGCCCATCGATGATCATCCTCGCGGGCGTGCGCTCCATGACGGACTTCGGCGACAGCTCCTGAGAGAACTGCGGCCAGTCGGTGAGCACGAGGATCACTTCTGCGTCGCCGAGAGCGTCGTCAACCTCTTCGACGATCCTCAGCTCAGGATGATGGCGACGAGCATTCTCGACAGCTGCGGGGTCGGTGACGACGACAACGGCACCCCGCCGACGCAAGTGATGGGCGACCTCGAGCGCCGGAGAATCGCGCACGTCATCGCTTTGAGGTTTGAAGGCGGCCCCGAGAATGCAGATGCGCCGTCCCTGGACGCTGCCCCCCAGCTCATCGACCACAATGTCGACCAACCGAGTCCGCGCGCGAAGGTTTATCTCATCCACATTGAGAAGAAAACGCTCCACCACGGTGGCCTTCAACTCCGACGCCCGCGCGGCCAATGCGCGCAGATCTTTCGGTAGGCAGCCGCCTCCAAAACCGATGCCCGCATTCAGGTTTTTCCGTCCGATTCTGACATCATGCCCCATTGCGTCTGCCAAGGTGACGACGTCAGCGCCGGTCGCGTCGGCGATCTCAGCCATTGCGTTGGCGAATGAGATCTTTGTCGCGAGAAACGCGTTTGCTGCCACTTTCGCAAGTTCTGCAGTCTCAAGTCCCGTGAGGACGAGCGGGACGTCAGCCGCGAGCAGTCGCTCATATGCCTCGCGTAGAGTGCGGATCCCCCCTTGCCCGGCCGTAGTCGCAGGGGCGCCGATCACGATGCGATCCGGTGCAAGCGTGTCGTCCACCGCGTGCCCTTCTCGCAAGAACTCCGGGTTCCACAAGAGAGACACCCCGAGAACGGACAACCGCTCCGCGAGAGAAGAGGCAGTCCCGACCGGCACAGTAGATCGTCCGACGACGACATCACCAGGGTTCACGTGAGGGATCAGATCGTCGATTGCTCTGTGCAGATATCGCAGGTCGGCGGCGTTGGTCCCGTCCTGCTGCGGAGTGCCGACGCACACGAAGTGAATGCGTGCACCTTCGACGGCGGCGATGTCGGTAGTGAAAGACAGTAGTCCCGAGGCATGTCCTTCTTCGAGAAGGACCTTCAATCCGGGCTCGTAGAAAGGCGCGCGTCCCCCGGCGAGAGACTCGATCTGTGACGAGTCACTGTCGACGCCGATCACCTCGTGCCCCAAAGACGCCATCACCGCTGCGTGCACGGCACCGAGATAACCGCAGCCAATGACCGACAAACGCATTCGTCCCCCCAAGACGGATCGATAGGAGGCCGATCTTCGCCCCCTCCAGCGTAGGCCAAGCGCTTGACGATGAGGTTCGCGGCCTCGAGCACGGCGACGTGCTTCTGCACCGCGGCGAACGACATCTCGTATTCGGAGGCGAGGGTCGAGACGGACTGCTCACGCTCGATCGTCCGGCGCAGGATGTCGCGCCGGGTCGACGTCGCCAGTGCGTGAAAGACACGGTCGACCTCCGCTTCGCTCAGTTCTCTTTGTGCAACCATTTGGTTGTACGTCATGCCTGCGTGCGGGCCTTGTCAAGAGCGAACCTTGCCGGTTTTCGTCCCGACGTCGCCGCACCGCGATAGCGTCGCATCACAGCCCGTCGCCGTCTCGGAAGAGGTCTCCTATGCCCGGAAAGCCACCCCTCGACGTCAGCGAGCACGACCTCGACGATCTGCGACGGCGACTACGCGAGACGCGCTGGGCGGAGCCGTGGCCTGTGCAGGGCTGGGATGCAGGCACCGATCAGGACGAGCTCCGCCGACTCGTCGATGTGTGGCTGAACGAATTCGACTGGCGCGCGCAGCAACGGCAGATCGACGCATTGCCCTGGCGACACGTGGACATCGACGGAACCTCCGTCGCGTATCTCCACTTCGACGCCGAGCAGGGAGGGGCCGGCGTCCCCGTGCTGCTCACGAACGGCTGGCCGAGCACAGCGCTCGAACTCGTGGAAGTCGCTCAGCGCCTGGCGATGCCGTCGCGATTCGGCGGCGACCCCGCCGATGCCGCCCCGGTGATCGTGCCCGCGCTTCCGGGGTTGCCGTTCTCTCCGCAACCTCCACGACTCGGCGTGCAGACCCACGATCTCTGGCACGCCCTGATGACGGAGCATCTCGCCTTTCCCCGCTACCTCGCTCACGGTGGCGACCTGGGGGCTGGGATCACCTCGCGTCTCGCACAGGCGTACCCGCAAGAGGTCGTCGGCATCCACCTCCTGGCTGCTGCGCCCCCGGCACACCTCGACGAGGAATCGATCACGACCGAAGAGCGGGCCCACCTCGAACGGGTGCAGGAATGGCTCGCCTCCGAAGGTGCATATCAGCACCAGCAGCAGACGCGGCCGCTGACGTTGGCGCCCGCGGTGTCGGACTCTCCCTCTGGATTGCTGTCGTGGATCCTGGAGAAGCATCGCTCCTGGAGCGACTGCGATGGTGACGTCTCCTCCCGATTCAGCGACGAGTATCTGCTGACGCTGGCATCCGTGTACTGGTTCACCAATTCGATCGGCACGTCCTTCCGGGCGTACTACGAGCACGCAGCGGGATTGACCTCGCGCATCGAACGGGTGCGGGTGCCGACCGCCGTCGCGCTCTTCCCGCACGACCTCGCATCGCCGCCTCGAAGCTGGATAGAGCGCACCTACGACCTCGTGCGCTACACCCGGATGCCGCGGGGCGGCCACTTCGCGCCGCACGAGGAGCCTGCCCTGCTGGCCGATGACATCGCAGCGTTCGCACGCTCGCTGCCGTAGCCATCGATCATCGGACGACGGAGCGTCACCGCACCCGGATAGCCGACGGCTGCACGGTGACGGTGAACCCTCGCGTCTCCCCCATGTGCTCCCCGTCGATCTGGAAGGCACGGGGTTCGGGGAGTGTGACATCGATGGTCTTGGCCCGGCCGTATCCGATGGTCTCGGTACTCGTGGTCTCGTCGCCCTTGGTGAACAGCTTCTTGAGGCCGTTGTCCCACAGCATGGTCTTCGCCGTCTCGGCCCACTGCCCGACGCTGTCGGCGCTCACGACCAGGTAGTCGAGCTCGCCGTCGGACGGGTCGGCGTCTGCGAGCAGGGTGATCCCGCCCTGGATGGAGCCGCAGTTGGCGATGAGGAGCGTGTGGCCCTCCTCCTCACTCGCCGGTTCGCAGTCACGGGTGATGCGGAAGCTCAGCACGTCGGAGTTGGATACCGCCCGCCCGAGGGACTCGACGTAGGCGAGCCAGCCGGCCTTCGCCTTGAGGTCGTCGTCGGTCTCAGCGATCATCTGGGCATCGATACCGAAGCCCACCATCACGACGAAGGCGTGCCGTGCGGTCGTGTCATCGAGGGCGACCTCGACCCAGCCGACATCGACCGGGCGGGGCTCGCCTCGGACAGCACGGGCGAACGCCGCGGGCACATCGTCGAGGGGGACGTCGAGGTTCCGCGCGAGGAGGTTCCCGGTACCGAGCGGGATGATCGCGAGATCCACTTCAGCCGAGTTCTCGGCGAGATGCTCGGCCACCGCGCGCACCGTTCCGTCTCCGCCGGCGACGGCGATCAGCTCGACCCCGGCGGCGAGTGCTCGCGCTGCCGCGCCCTGCCCCGGGTCGTCTTCCGTGGTCTCGAACCAGACGGTCTGCCTGACGGTGCGTCTGCCGACGTTCTCGGCCAGGGCCGATTCGAGCACACCCTTCTCGGTCTTCGACGGGTTCCAGATGACGGCGATGACTGCGCTCATGGCAAGCCTCCCTTTCGTGGCTGGGCCGGGACCGCGGTCGTCGCGACGTCCGCGGGAAAGGTGAGGGGCGGGCACTGGGGATCCGCCCCTCACCGGTCTCTTACTTGCGGCTGGACGTGCGGCCGACGATAAGGCCGTAGTTCAGCAGGACCACGATCGATCCGCCGATGGCGAGGAGCCACGTCTGGATCGAGAAGAACTCCTGCAGCGGCGCGTTGAAGAGCACGCCGCCGATCCATCCCCCGAGCAGCGCTCCGACGACGCCGAGCAGCAAGGTGATGAACCACCCGCCCCCCTGCTTTCCAGGGAGGATGAGCTTTGCGAGCGCCCCGGCGATCAGGCCGAGAAGAAGAAATCCGAAGAATCCCATGTGCGTTTCCGTTCTTGTTGCGTGAGGTCTGTCAGAGGCGTGATGCGCTGTGAGTCACCGGAGGCGCTTCGAAAGCGTTCGCGCCTTGTCGCCGGCGTTCCGAGCGACCTTCTTGGCCGCCTTCGCCCTGGCCTTCTTCGCCTTCGGTTCGTTCCACAGTCGGACGAGCTGGTGCGGCACTGATTCGCGCTTGTTCACCTGCACCTTGCTGGCGCGGCTACCGATGACGTACGCGACGAACGCGACGCCGAGGACGATGAGGATCTTGTTTCGCATGACGTGTGGCCTCCTGTTTCCGCACCGCCCGACATCAGGTCAGGACAGGCGCGACTGGTCGGCGGCGAGTCGGGCGCGCAGACCGGAATGGATGGAGATGTAGGTCGGCAGATCGCGCCCGGTGAGCGTCGCGAGGTTGGTCACGAGCCTGTCGACGTGTTCGATGACGTCCCGTGGCGAGGTGTTCTGCCGTGGCGTGATGCTCACGTGCATCACGGATTCGCGACGGATGTCGTTGGCCGAGACGTGCGTGGAGAGGATGTCTCCCCTGGCATCGAGGGAGTTCTTCAGAGCATCGGAGGCGAACGACTCCTTCACGGTCACCCGACCGAGAGGGTTCTCCTGGCCGGCGGAGCGCAGCACGGCGTGGGAGCGACGACCGCCGATCCGCGCAAGAGCGACGATCAGCAGGATCACCAGCAGCACCAGCGCGGCGAGGATGCCGACGGCGACCCAGGTGAGCGCGGTCGCACCGATGCGCGTGGTCTCCAGAGCCTGCCCGAGCCACCCCTCAGCGGCCCGTGCGGTGTCGGTCCACATGTCGGCTGCCCGGGGCCAGACGCCCACCGCGATCACAGCGGCGCCGAGCCCGAGCAGAACCACCCCGATGACGAGCAGCAGGAGGCGATTCACTGCGCGATTCGTGTTGTTCATCAGTCGAACTCGCTTTCCTTGGGTCGTTCGACCCGGACGCGGGTCTTCACGGGAGGAACCAGCCGGTATGTGGCAAGCTCCGCCTCGGCGACGCTGCGCACGCGGGATTCCTCGATCGGTTCGCCCGCCGAGGGGCGAACGGTGACATCGACGCTGCGATGCGCGACACCGACGGTGATCTGATTGCGGGCGAGGCCCGTCTCAGCGCTGAGGTGCTGCGCGAGCGATGCGGCGAGCACGCCGTTGTCGACGAGCACGGCCCGGTCGTTCCAGGTCATCTGGTGTTTGGGCAGGCGCCCTGGGGCGATCGCCAGGATCACGAAGATCAGTCCGATCAGCGCCACGACCGCGCCGCCCGTCACCACGAGCCCTGGGGGCGTGGCGGAGGGGAGCCCGATCAGCCACGCCGCCGCGTCGGCCGGACCCAGCAGGAGGGCCGGCTGCGCGAGGAGCGACAGGACGATCTCGATGCCGACGTAGACGAGGGCGAGGATAAGCAGGATCACCGCGACGAACATCGCGACGGTCCGCGGAGAGTGGGATTCTCGGCGCACGACTCTCCGCAGTGCGGGGGTGCTCATAAGTCTCTCTTTCGCTCGGGGATCACGGCGCCGGTGATGGTGACGTTCACAC
>JBOGEI010000132.1:0-10811 GCA_050701935.1 Microbacterium sp. | reverse complement strand
GCCGTGGGGTGGAGGCGGCAGGAACTGCGACCGGAAAGGGGATGTCAGTCGACGAGCTCGTTCAGCAGGCCGATGGCCTGGTTCCAGGCGCCCTGGGTATCGGTCTCGCGACGGTCGAGAGAGCTGAGAGCCGGACCGAAGACGTTCTCCTGGATGACCGAGTCATCGGCGCCCTTGAACTGGGCGACGACGCCCTTGGCGCGCTCGGCGAGGATCGCCCCGGTCGGCGCGTCGTTGAAGAACGCGTTCGGGGTCGCGTCGGCTGCGAGCGTCTCCTGTGCCTTGATCGTCGAGGGGAAGTTGCCCGCAGCAGCGGACTGCTTCACCTGCTGCTCGGGCTGCGTCAGCCAGTCGGCCAGCTCGGCGGCAGCCTTCTTGTGCTGCGAGGTCTCCGGGATCGACAGGAACGCGCCACCCCAGTTCGCCGCGCCTCCGGGGAACACGTCGGCGAAGTCCCATCCGGTCGACGCGTCACCGCCGCCGGCCTCGACCTGCCCCTGCACGACGCCCAGCATCCAGCCCGGGCACACGAAGGTCGCGAAGGTGCCGTCGACGAACGACTTGCCGCCGTTCCAGTCCCAGGCCGTCTGCGCGGCGGACTGGCCGCCCTCGGTCGCGGCTCCCAACAGCTCGAAGCGCTCCTTGAGCTCGGCGTTGTCTTCGACGTTCAGCTTGCCGTCGGAGGTGTAATAGCCCTCGTCGAGCTGGTTGACCATGGCGTTCCAGACGAATCCGGAATGGTCGTACCAGGCCTTGCCGGTCTTCGCGGTGTAGTCGGCACCGACTGCGAAGTAGTTCTCCCAGTCGCCGTTCAACAGCTCGGTCACCGACTCGCGGTCGCTCGGGAGCCCCGCGGCCTCGAACGCGGCACCGTTGTAGCAGATGCCGCTCGGGCCGATGTCGGTGCCGTAGCCGATGACGCGGCCGTCGGCGTCGGTCGCCTGGCCGTACTTCCAGTCGACCCAGTCGTCCTTGCGGTCTTCGATGCCGTAGTCGCGCAGGTCGACGAATGTGTCGGAGACGTCCATGATCGCGCCGAGCCAGCCCTCTTCGACCGCGACGATGTCGCTGAGGCCGGAGCCGGCGGCGATCTTGGTGAACGCATCGGTGCGGGCGTTGCCGCCGGTATCGATGTTGGTCGCCTCGATCTTGACGTTCGGGTGGGCCTTCTCGTACTCCTTGTAGAGATCTTCGTAGCCGAAGGTGCCGAACGTGGTGACGGTCAGCGTCACCTCCTCATCGGCGCTCCCTTCCGCGGAATCGCCGGTGCTACCGGAGCAGCCGGCGAGGGCGAGGGCTGCGACGGATGCCACGGCGGCAGTCACGAGGATCCGATTGCGGGCACGTGTGTTCACGGTTCACTCCTTTGTGGTGGTCGTGCGGTGTGGTGTGTCGGGAGATGGTGGGAGCGCTCCCACGATCCGAGCAGTCACTCTATGGGAGCGCTCCCACGGTGTCAACCCACGCGGCGCGGGGTACCCTTGGGCAGTGCCCGAAGCCACGCTCTCCCCTGCCCTCATCCGCGCCGAAGCCCTGATCCGCAATGTGCCGGACTACCCTCAACCGGGCATCATCTTCCGCGACATCACGCCCCTCCTCGCCGACGCCGAGGCTCTCCGCGTGACGACCGAGGCGATCATCGAGCCCTTCGCCGGCCAGTTCGACGTGATCGCAGGCATCGAGGCGCGCGGTTTCATCCTCGCCAGCGCCGCCGCCATCGCCGCAGGAGTCGGTCTCATCCCGATCCGCAAGGCCGGGAAACTGCCGCGCCCCGCGGCATCCGTCGACTACGCCCTCGAATACGGCACCGCCACGATCGAGATGCACGACGACCTGCCCGCCGGCTCCCGCGTGCTGCTCATCGACGACGTGCTCGCCACCGGGGGAACCCTCGCTGCAGGGCGCGAACTCGTCGAGCGTCTCGGCAGCCACGTCATCGGCATCTCGGTGCTGTTCGAGATCGACGGCCTCGGCGGCCGCGAGGCGGTCGGCGACCTCCACACCGTCTTCCACTCCGCCTGATCGGCTCGCGAAGGACGCCCCGCCGAGGGCAGTAGACTGGTTGCGCCCGTCCGCCCGCGACTCTTGGAGCCGTCATGCCCACCATCGTCGTCGACGTCATGCCCAAGCCCGAACTGCTCGACCCCCAGGGCAAGGCCGTCTCCGGCGCCTTCGCCCGCCTCGGCGTCGAGGGCTTCACCGACGTCCGCATCGGCAAGCGCTTCGAGCTCACCGTCGAGGGCGAGGTCACCGACGAGGTTCTCGCCGAGGCCCAGCGCATCGCCGACGAGGTGCTCTCCAACTCCGTGATCGAAGACGTCGTCGGCATCGAGGTCGCGGAGTGACCGTCCGCATCGGCGTCATCACCTTCCCCGGCTCGCTCGACGACCGCGACGCGCAGCGCGCCGTCCGCATCGCCGGCGCCGAGCCCGTCGCCCTGTGGCACGGCTCACACGATCTCGAGGGCGTCGACGCCCTCGTCCTCCCCGGCGGCTTCAGCTACGGCGACTACCTGCGCGCCGGCGCGATCGCCGCACTCTCGCCGATCATGAGCGAGGTCAAGGATGCCGCCGCCAAGGGCATGCCCGTGCTCGGCATCTGCAACGGCTTCCAGATGCTCGTCGAGGCGCACCTGCTGCCCGGCGGCCTGATCCGCAACAACCACCAGCACTTCGTGCGTCGCGACCAGAAGCTCACGGTCGAGAACTCCGACACCGCCTGGACCAACGCGTTCCGCACCGGCCAGGAGATCGTCATCCCGCTCAAGAACGCCGACGGCGGCTACATCGCCGATGAGCAGACCCTCGACCGCATCGAGGGCGAGGGCCTCGTGGCGTTCCGCTACACCGGTGTGAACCCGAACGGCTCGCTGCGCGACATCGCCGGGCTCACGAACGAGTCGGGCAACGTGGTCGGCCTGATGCCGCACCCCGAGCACGCCACCGAGGCGGGCTTCGGCCCCGACACCTCGGTCGCCATGCGCAGCGGCATCGACGGACTCGACTTCTTCACGAGCGCCATCGCGGCGGTCGCCCGCGTCGCCGCATAACCCACGGCAGAAGCGACCGGCCCCGCGGCCAGAAGCTCAGTCGACGGGCAGCGTGAAGGGATTGTCGGCCGCTGCCGCGAGCAGATACCAGGCGGTCGCGCCGGTGTGGAGGCTCGCGTAGTAGAGGTCGCCGAATCCCGAGTCGAGACCGTCGTTCGAGGTCGCGACGATCCCCTTGCCGTCACCGTTCGGAGCGTCGCGCTGCGCCAGCCGGATGCTGCTCAGCAAGGTCTCCGCTCGGTCGGCGTCACCTGCCCCGTCACGGAGCTCGAGCGCCAGCGCCAGGTGCCCGCCACCCTCGAACCATGCCTTCGACACGTCGACCTCGCTGATCGACGGGCCGGTGTACGGGCCATCGGTCGCGATCAGGTTCGCGAGCGTCCAGTCCAATGCGGCGCCGTAGCGCGGGTCTCCGGTGGCGAGCGAACTCCACGTCTGCGCATCCAGGGGGATGGGACGGGTGTTGATCGTGGAACCGTCCAGGCCCGTGCCGGTGTTCACATGGCCGTCAGCGCTCTGCATCGCCGCGACGAAATCCGCAGCGACGGCCGCCCTGTCCGACCACACCGCATCGCCGGTGAGCTGAGCCAGCTGCGTGAAGAACCCCGACACGTCGCTGTTGTGCTCGGTCGACTTCCAGGCCAGCGACGTGCCGTCCTCGAGCTGACCGCCGGTGTAGCCGTACGGGGCTCGCGCCATGTCGGCCGTGTTGTCCTGGATCCATTGCCCGACGCGCAGCGCACCGTCGAGGTAGCGGGAGTCGCCGGTCGCGTGCGCGAGACGTGCGAGGGCCAGACCGACCCAGGCCTGGTTGCCGGTGAACGAACCGGGTCCGGTGATCTCCACCCGCCCCTGACGGATACCGTGCGGCTCGTACGACGCTCGAGTGCGGCCATCTCCGATCGGGTCGTTCTCCTGAACGAAGAGAAGCGTGTCGCCGATCGCCCGCGCACGGCGGAGGTCATCCGGAAGACCACGAGCGGTGTAGGCGATGACCACGAGCGCATCGTCGTACACGAAAGAGGGCGTGAAGTCCCAGCTCGGAGTGGTGAAGAACCCGCCCTCGTAGCTGCGCGGCAGACAACGGCCGGCTCCGTCGCAGAACTCGTCGACGCGCGCATCCAGGAACTCGTACGCCAACGCCACGGACTGCGCGGGATCCAGAGGGTTCGCGCCGGCTGCCTGATCGTCCGACGGCCGGATCGCGCCCCACGCGGCAGGAGCCGCACCCACGAGAACAGCCGCGGCGACGAGCGCGGCGGCGACCGCCCATGGCGCCGATCGGCGCGAAGAACCGGACATCGAGACCCCTCGATCAGAACCGCGCGCGGGTGAGCAGTACGCGGGCGACCGACAGGTCACCAATCGAGGGTCGCACCTCGTGCACTTCCGCAGAAGCGGCGTAAGTCTAGGGTTGCCTCTCCAATCGGCGAATCCATCGCTCGCCGATTCGCCGATCGGGGTCGATCCCCGAGCCCTCCGCGGGTCGACTGCCGGGTACTAGCCCAGCGCCGGCGGCCAGACGCCGATGATGATCGCCATGACCACGACCGTCACCAGCTCATGCGCGATGTTGAGAGTCGTGAGCTTCGTCGAACGCCCCTCGAACGCATCGTGGGTGATGAACCGGGCGGCAGTGAAGCCCGCCCACAGGGTGACCGCGGTGACGATCGCACCCCAGAAGTACGAACCGCCGTAGAAGTGCCACGCGATGGAAGAGGCTCCGGCGAGCACCCAGGCGGTGATGAAGCTCACGATGACCGTGGTGATGATGGGCCAGGCCGCGGTGGCCGCCGGTCGATCCATGTCGACATTCGCGAGCTTCGACCATCTCGTGCCGAACACCTTCGGGGCGTACCAGACCGAGCCGACGAGCATGCTCGACGCGGTGGCCAGCAGTACCGCCCAGTAGTTGATCTCCGGAACCATGACAGCCTCCACTCATCGGATGCCTCACCATACTCCCGGGGTGCGCCGCCGCGGATGCGACGCGACGGTACATCACTGCCGGCGCACCGCGACGCGGCCTCCGAACCGATTCGATACCCGCTCTGGCATGAATGTAAGCGTTTGCACTAGCCTGTTCCCATGGCACAGCTTGAGCAGATCGCAGCCCCCGGTTCCGAGTGGTGGCGCAGCGCCGTCATCTACCAGATCTACCCCCGCTCCTTCGCGGATGCCTCCGGTGACGGCATCGGCGACCTCCCGGGTATCACCAGTCGACTCGACTCCCTGCAGGAGCTCGGCGTCGACGCGATCTGGTTGAGCCCGTTCATGACCAGCCCGCAGCGCGACGCCGGATACGACGTGGCCGACTACCGCGACGTCGACCCGCTGTTCGGCACGCTGGCCGACTTCGACGACATGCTCGAGGCCGCTCACGCCCGCGGCATCCGCGTGGTCGTCGACCTGGTTCCCAACCACTCCTCCGACCAGCACGTCTGGTTCCAGCAGGCCCTGAAGGCCGCGCCCGGCAGCCCCGAACGCGCACGCTACATCTTCCGCGACGGCAAGGGCGAGAACGGCGAGCTCCCGCCGAACAACTGGGAGTCGGTGTTCGGCGGCGGCATGTGGGAGCGGGTCGTCGAGGCCGACGGCACCCCGGGCCAGTGGTACCTGCACATCTTCGACGCCACCCAGCCCGACTTCGACTGGAACAACGAAGAGGTGCGCGAGGAGTTCCGCTCCATCCTGCGCTTCTGGCTCGACCGTGGCGTCGACGGTTTCCGCGTCGACGTGGCGCACGGCATGATCAAGGCCGAGGGTCTGCCCGACTACACGCCCCCGAGCGATGCCGACTCCATGGGCGGCGGCGAGTCGAACGTGCCGTATTGGGGCCAGGACGGCGTGCACGACATCTACCGCGACTGGCACAAGGTCCTCGCAGAATACGACGGCGACCGCGCCCTGTGCGGCGAGGCCTGGATGCCAACGCTCAAGCAGACGGCCCTCTGGGTGCGTCCTGACGAGATGCACCAGACCTTCAACTTCCCGTACCTGATGACGCCGTGGGACGCGAAGGCCCTGGGCGACGTCATCCGCGAATCGCTCGACGACTTCGGTGCCGTCGGCGCCCCGAGCACGTGGGTGCTCTCGAACCACGATGTCGTGCGCCACGCCTCGCGCCTCGCGCTCACGGCCGAGAACCCTCAGGGCGAGGGCATCGGCCCGAACACCCCGAACAAGCCGGACACCGCGATCGGCCTGGCTCGCGCCCGCGCCGCGACCACCCTGATGCTGGCGCTTCCCGGTTCGTCGTACCTGTACCAGGGCGAGGAGCTCGGACTGCCCGAGGCGATGGAGATCCCCGACGAGTTCCGTCAGGACCCGACCTGGTTCCGCACGAACGGCGAGCGCTACGGGCGTGACGGATGCCGCGTGCCGCTGCCGTGGGAGGCGGAGGCTCCCGCCTTCGGCTTCAACGACACCGGCCTCTCGTGGCTCCCGCAGCCCGCCGACTGGGCAGCCTACTCGCGCGATGTCGAGGAGGTCGACCCTGCGTCGACACTCGCCCTCTACAAGCGTCTGCTGGCCGCACGTCGTGAGCACGGCTTCGGCACCGGCTCGCTGGTCTGGGAAGACGCCGGTCCCGACGCCGTGGCCTTCCGCCGCGGAGACGTGCACGTGGTGGCGAACCTCGGCACCGCGCCGATCGAGCTGCCGGCCGACGCACTCGTCATGCTCCAGAGCCAGCCCTTCGACGGAGCGGCGATCCCCGCCGACACCGCCGTCTGGTACACCACCGCCGCCCAGGCCTGACATCCAGGTCTGACAGGGCCCTCCGGTCGCGATTGCTGTCGCTCACACCCGCGTGAAGCGACAGCAATCGCGACCGGAACACTTTTTCGAAGAGGAACACATGGCCAGCATCGATGAGGTCGCCCGGCTCGCCGGAGTATCCACGGCGACCGTCTCGCGCGCACTGAGCGGCCGTGGACACGTGTCCGAGTCCGCCAAGGAGCGCGTGCAGGCGGCGGCGCAGGCGCTCGGCTACGTCGTCTCGTCGCGCGCGTCGAGCCTGGCCTCGGGCCGAACCCGCAACGTCGGGGTCGTCGTCCCCTTCCTAGACCGCTGGTTCTTCAGCACCGTGCTCTCCGGTGTTTCGGCCGCGCTCATGCGGGCGGGCTACGACATCACGCTGTACAACATCACCGCCGACAAGGACGTGCGCCGACACGTGTTCGACACGTTCCTGCGTCGTCAACGAGTGGATGCCGTGATCGCGGTGTCGATCGAGCTCGACGAAGACGAGACGCAGTACCTGCTCGACCTCGGGCTGCCCGTGATCGCGATCGGCGGTCCGAACCCGAAGCTCGACACCCTCACGGTCGACGACGTCGCGGTGGCGCAGCTGGCCACGGAGCACCTGATCGGCCTCGGCCACACCGACATCGCGCACATCGGGGCCAACCCCGAGTTCGACATCGACTTCCACATCCCGACCAACCGCCGCCTGGGCTTCGAGAAGGCGCTGGCGAAGGCCGGGATCCCCCTGAACCATGCCTTCCTCGAACCCGCCGACTTCACGGTCGAAGGCGGCTACCGCGCGGCGAAGCAGCTGCTCGGGCGACCGGGGCCCCGCCCTACCGCGGTATTCGCGGCGTCGGACGAGATGGCGATCGGGGCGATCCTCGCCGCGCGCGACCTCGGCTTCAACGTGCCGGAGGAGCTGTCGATCGTCGGCATCGACGGGCACGAGCTCGGCGAGTTCTTCCGCCTGACCACGGTCGATCAGTTCCCGCTCGGGCAGGGCGAGCGGGCAGCGGATGCGGTGCTTGCCAAGCTCGCCACCCCGGATGCCGTGCACATCCCCTCTGCACTTCCGTACGAGCTGAACGTGCGCGGGACGACGGCCCGCCTGCTGTAGGTCGAGGCGAGCCGTCGTCACCGATCAGCTCGCGACGATGAGGCCCTCGGTCGCGGTGCGAGCAGCCTCGAAGCGGCGCTGCACGTCAGGCCAGTTCACCAGGTTCCAGAACGCCTTGACGTAGTCGGCGCGCACGTTGAGGTAGTCGAGGTAGTAGGCGTGCTCCCAGACGTCGAGCTGCAGCAGCGGGGTGACACCGAGAGGGGCATTGCCCTGCTGGTCGAACAGCTGGAAGATCACGGGGCGGGCGCCCACGCTGTCCCAGGCGAGCACGGCCCATCCCGACCCCTGTACACCGAGCGCCGTGGCGGTGAAGTGCGCACGGAAGGCGTCGATCGACCCGAACGCGTCGACGAGCGCGGCCTCGAGCTCACCCTCGGGGGCACCGCCGCCCTCCGGCGAGAGGTTCTGCCAGAACACCGAGTGGTTGATGTGGCCGCCGAGGTTGAACGCGAGGTCCTTCTCGAGCTTGTTGACGTTCGCGAGGTCTCCGGCGCTGCGGGCGGTGGCGAGCTGCTCGAGCGCGGTGTTCGCACCCGTCACATACGCCTGGTGGTGCTTGGAGTGGTGCAGCTCCATGATCTTGCCGGAGATGTGCGGTTCGAGCGCCGAGTAGTCGTAGGGCAGCTCGGGGAGCGTGTAGAGAGTGGACATGTCGTCTTCCTTTCGATGATCTTTCAGTGGTGGGTGTCGTGCGGAAGTGCGTGGAAACGGCGGTCGATGTAGACGAGCGGGCGGCCGGCGGTGCCGTTCAGCACCTCGATGACCTCGGCGATGACCACGGTCGACGATCCGACGGCCACGGTCTGGATCGGGCGGCAGCGAAGCGCGACCCTGGCCTCTGGGAGGTGCGGTTCGCCGGTCGGCAGCGTCTCCCAACCCTGGTCGGGCGTGAAGCGCTCGGAGCCGCTGACAGCGAAGCTCTGCGCGAGGGCGGAATGCTCGTCGTCGATGAGGTGCACCACGAAGGTGTCGGCGCCGAGGATCGCTCCGGCAGAACCTGTGGCGCGGGTCACGGAGAACACGATCGCCGCGGGGTCGACCGCCACCGAGGCGACGCTCGACGCGGTGAGGCCGACCGGGCCCTCCGGGGTGCTCGCGGTGATGATCGCGACTCCCGCCGGATGGGTGCGGAAGGCGGCCTTGAGCCCCTCGCCGATCGGGGTGGGTACGGGTGTCGCGGTCATAGACCTGCCTCCATCATCTGCTCCTGCTTCGCATGTGCCAGCATGTCATCGCGCTCGACGAGCTTCGTGCGCTCGCGACCGCGCTCCGCCCCGGCCCCGCGTTCGGCGGCGTCGATGCGCTGCCAGCCGTCGAGATCGACTGCATGGGTGAGATGGGCGATCGGATCGTGATCGCGCGCCTCGTGCTCGATCGCGTCGAGGTCGTCGACGAGGTGACCGATCGTCTGCGCGGCATCCGACTTGGTCGACCCGATCAGCCCGACCGGACCGCGCTTGATCCATCCGGTCGCGTACAGTCGCGGGATCGGCGCACCTCCCGCATCGACGACGCGGCCCTCGACATGCGGCACGACCCCGAGAGCAGCGTCGAACGACATCCCGGGAACGGGGGTCGAGCGGTAGCCCACTGCGCGGTAGACCGCTCCGACGTCGTAGCGCAGCAGCTCGCCGGTGCCGACCATGCGCCCCAGCTCGTCGGATGCCGTGCGCTCCATCTCGATGCCGGTCACGGTGTCGGTGCCGAGCAGGCGCACCGGACGCTGCCGCAGATGCAGATGGATACGGCGCGAGGCGGTGCGGCTCGCGGGGTCCAGCGCCGCCCACTCGGTCATGGTGCGAACGATGATGCGGCGCTGCGAGAACTGCGCGACCATCCGCTCGGCGTGCGCGTCGAGGGCGAGCTCTTCCGGGTCAACGATCACATCGACGTCGTCCTGCTCTGCGAGCTCGCGCAGCTCCATGGCCGAGAACCGCACATCGGCCGGACCCCGACGGGCGAAGAGGTGCACGTCACGCAGCGGGCTGCCGGCGAGCTGGTCGAGCACGGCATCCGGAGTGTCGGTGTGCGTCAGCGCCGAGGCGTGCTTGGCGAGGATCCGCGTCACATCGAGCGCCACGTTGCCGGCGCCGAGCACCGCCACCGACTCGGCGCCGAGCGGCCAGGTGCGCGGCACATCGGGGTGCCCGTCGTACCAGGCCACGAAGTCGGCGGCTCCGAACGAGCCGGGCAGATCGATGCCGGGGATGTCGAGCGCGACGTCGAGGTCGGCCCCCGTCGCCACGATCACGCCGTCGTACGCAGCACGCAGCTCGTCGATCTCGATGTCGACGCCGATCTCGACGTTGCACCGCAGCCGGATGCGCGGGTTCACGAGAACCTCGTGCAGCGCGTCGGTGATCTTGCGGATGCGCGGATGATCCGGGGCGACGCCGTAGCGGACGAGACCGTAGGGCGCCGGAAGCTTCTCGAACAGGTCGATCGACGCTGTCGGCACGCGGCCGAGCAGGATGTCGGCCGCGTAGATTCCCGCGGGACCCGCTCCGACGATGGCGATGCGTGGTTCCATGGTGGGTGATCCGGCGGCGGTCATGCGTGTTCCCCCTGTGGTGCGAGCGCGGCGATGATCGGGTGATCGAAGGCGAGCATCCCCGTCTTCGCGGCGCCCCCGGGAGACCCCAGCTCATCGAAGAACTCGACGTTGGCCTTGTAGTAGTCCTGCCACTCGTCGGGAAGGTCGTCTTCGTAGAAGATCGCCTCGACCGGACACACCGGCTCGCAGGCGCCGCAGTCCACGCATTCGTCAGGGTGGATGTAGAGGGAGCGTTCACCCTCGTAGATGCAGTCGACGGGGCATTCGTCGATGCAGGCCTTGTCCTTCACATCGACGCACGGCAGAGCGATCACATAGGTCATCGCGGGGTCTTCGTT
>JBOGEI010000131.1:0-10922 GCA_050701935.1 Microbacterium sp. | reverse complement strand
CCCTCAGCTACGCCATCTGGGACGAGAACCAGAAGCCGGCGATGGAAGACATCGCCGCGGCGTTCACGAAGGAGAACCCGAACGTCACGATCGACATCCAGGTCACCCCCTACAAGGAGTACTTCACCAAGCTGCAGACCGCCGCGACCGGCGGCTCGGCGGCCGACGTCTTCTGGATGAACGGTCCGAACTTCCAGCTGTACGCCTCCAACGGGCAGCTCGCCCCGCTCGACGACGGCGGGATCGACGACGCCGACTACCCGCAGGGCCTGATCGACCTGTACACCTACGACGGAAAGCTCTACGGAGCCCCGAAGGACTTCGACACCGTCGCCCTCTGGTACAACAAGGCCCTCTTCGACGCCGCGGGAGTGGAGTACCCCTCCGCGGACTGGACCTGGGACGACTTCACCGCGGCGGCCGCGAAGCTCACCGACCCCGCGAAGGGGCAGTTCGGGGTGGCGGCCAGCCAGTACGGCCAGGAGAACTTCTACAACTCGATCGCTCAGGCGGGTGGGGAAGTGATCTCCGCCGACGGCACGAAGAGCGGATACGGCTCACCCGAGGCACTCGCAGGCATCGAGCTGTGGACCGACCTGATCGCGGCAGGCTCTTCGCCCACCGCGCAGCAGATGACCGACACCAACCCCGAGGACTTCTTCCTCTCCGGCAAGGTCGCGATGTTCCAGAACGGATCGTGGGCGGCCATCGCCTACGCCGACAACGCCGACATCGGCGGCAGCGTCGACGTCGCCCCGCTCCCTGCAGGAGCCGAGGGAAACCAGAGCGTGATCCACGGTGTGGGCAACGTCGCCAATGCGAAGAGCGCGCACCTCGCCGAGGCCAAGGCGTTCGCCGAGTTCGCCTCCGGAGAGCAGGCGGCGAAGATCCAGGCCGAGACCGGCACCGTGATCCCCGCATTCGACGGCACGCAACAGGCATGGGTCGACGCTCTGCCGCAGTACGACCTGCAGGTCTACATCGACGCGCTCGAGAACGCCGTGCCGTACCCGGTGTCGAAGAACACCTCGGCCTGGACGAGCATCGAGAGCGAGGTGCTCTCCCAGGTGTGGTCGGGCGCGGTGGCCCCGAAGGAGGGCCTTCAGGACCTCGCCGACCAGATGCAGGCGGCACTGGACGCCGAGCAGGAGTGATCGCATGACCGTCATCGCGCCGCGCGCGGTCGAGACGGCGGAACGGATGCCGGAGCCGCAGAGCCCCGGCATCCGTCGCCGCCGGCGGAGTCCGGGAGCCTCGCCCTGGTGGGCGCTGGTCTTCCTCGGCCCGACCGCCCTCGGCATCGCCGTCTTCTACCTCTGGCCGACCGTCCGCACCCTCATCATCTCGTTCACCAAGTCGGGCCCGTTCGGCGGGTCCGAGTGGGTGGGCATCGAGAACTACACGCGCCTGTTCCAGGATCCCGAGCTGATCGGGGCCCTCCGCAACACCGCGATCTACACGGTCATCGCCCTGATCGGCATCCCGCTCGCCGTCGCCATCGCCGCACTGCTGAACACCACGGGACTCAAAGGGCGCAGCGCCTACCGCACGCTGTACTTCATCCCGGTCGTCACGATGCCCGCCGCGATCGCGCTGGTCTGGCGAATGATCTACAACGGCGACTACGGCGTGCTCAATGCCGCCCTCGGCGCCGTAGGGATCACGGGGCGCAGCTGGCTCACCGACCCGAACACCGCGTTGATCGCGATCGCCGTCGTCGGCATCTGGGCGGGGCTCGGCACGAACATCGTCATCTTCCTCGCCGGGCTCCAGGGCATCCCCGACACGATCATGGAGGCTGCCGACCTCGACGGCGCGGGCCCGGTGCGCAAGTTCTTCTCGATCACGATCCCGCTGCTGTCGCCATCGATCTTCTTCGTCAGCGTGATCAGCGTGATCGGGGCGCTGCAGGTGTTCGACCTCATCTACATGATGCTCGGGCGCAGCAACCCTGCCATGCCGAACACCCGAACGGTCGTCTATCTCTTCTACGAGGCGGGCTTCCTCGACAACGACCGCGGCTATGCGGCCGCCGTCGCCTTCCTGCTGCTCGTGATCATCCTAATCCTCACGGTCGTGCAGTTCCGTCTGCAGAAGAAGTGGGTGCACTATGAGTGACGTCTCGCTCGACACGCGCGCCGTCGTCGGCGCCTCCGCCGGCCGTTCCGGTACCCGCGCAGGGAAGCCGAAGAACCGCGGGCTCTGGGTCGTTCACCTCGTGCTCATCCTCGGTGCGGTGCTGATGGTCTTCCCGTTCATCTGGCAGCTGCTGACCTCGTTCAAGACCCTGTCCGACTCGGTGCAGGTGCCGCCGTCGTTCCTGCCGCGCGAGTGGGTTTTCACGAACTTCGCCGAGGTGTTCGACTCGATGCCGTTCGCGCAGATGTTCCTGAACTCGGTGTGGCTCACGGTCGGACGCACGGTCGGGCAGGTGGTGCTGTGCACCATGGCGGGCTACGCGTTCGCACGCATCCCGTTCCCCGGCCGCAATGCGCTGTTCGTGGTCTTCCTGTCGGTGCTCATGGTGCCCTCGCAGCTCTACCTGCTGCCGCAGTACGAGATCATCCAGTCGCTCGGCTGGCTCAACACCCTGCAGGCGCTCATCGTGCCGGGCATCTTCAGCGCTTTCGGCACCTTCCTGATGCGGCAGTTCTTCATGTCGATGCCCGCCGAACTCGAAGAGGCCGCCCGCATCGACGGCGCGAATCCGTGGCAGACCTTCTGGCGGATCATGGTTCCGCTCGCGAAGCCTGGCATCATCGCACTTGTGGTGTTCACCGTGCTGTGGTCCTGGAACGATCTGCTCTGGCCGTTGATCGTGACGACCGATCCCGCCAAGATGCCGCTGTCGGTCGGGCTCTCGCAGCTGGTCGGCATCCACGGCACCGACTACCCGGTGCTGATGGCCGGCGCGCTGTTGGCGACGCTGCCGATGCTGGTGACCTTCATGATCCTGCAGCGGCAGTTCATCCAGGGCATCGCGTTCAGCGGATCGAAGGGCTGAGACATGGCGAAGAGCGAGTACCAGGCGCCCCGACGCCCGACGCTGCGCATGGTGGCGGAACGGGCCGGTGTGTCGACGGCGACCGTGTCGTATGTCTTCTCCGGCCGGGCGGGTGCCGCATCGGGTGCCGGGGTCGCCGAGGCAACGGCCGCGCGGGTGATGGCTGCCGCCGACGAGCTGAACTACCGCCCGAACAGCGCGGCGCGGGCGATCCGCACCGGGCGCAGCGGCATGGTGCAGCTCTCGCTGCACATGCTGAGCGACCCGTGGTCGCTGGCCGTCGCCGATGCCGTGAACGCCGAGGCCAACAAGCACGGGCTCACGACGCTGATCCTCGCCGACGGTGACTGGCACGCCGCCCTCGACCGGGTCGAGAGCGATGTGGCGTACCTCGACGGCGTGGGCCTCGACGACGAGGCGCGGCAGAACCTCGACGACCTCGTGCGTCGCGGTCAGCGGCTCGTGGTGTTCTCCGAACATCTCGAACCCGAGGGTTTCGATGTGATCCGCTCCGACGCGATTCCCGGATGCGAGATCGCGATGGATCACCTGCTCGAGCGGCACACCGCGATCGGATGCATCGCCGCGGAGGGAGCCGTGCGCCTCGCCGGCGAGCAGGTGACGCGCTACACGCCCTATGTCGAGAAGCTGGCGGCCGCCGGCATCGAGCCCGATCCGAGCTGGATCGTGACCTACGCCGACACCCAGGCGAGCGCCTTCACCGCGGCGGTCGAGCTGCTGTCGGGAGAGAACCGGCCGCGCGCGGTGTACGCCACGACCGACTTCGCCGCGATCGCCGCGATCAACGCCGCGCACATGCTGGGCCTTCGGGTGCCGCACGACGTCGCGGTGGTGGGTGTCGGCAACACCCCGGACGCCCGCCTGATCGCACCGACTCTCACCACCGTCGGCCCCACCGACTTCTACGAGCGGCAGGCGCGCATCATCGTCGACCGCGCCCTCGAGACCGACCCCACACCGGGGCGCCTGCACGACTTCGCGTGGACGCTCTTCCCCGGCGACTCGACCGACCTCGACGCCCCCGCACCGCGGGCCCGTTGACCCTCGGCATCCCGCACAGACTCATCACACAGAAGGACCATCGTGGATCTCCAGATCGGCATCATCGGCTTCGGCGCGCGCTCGACACTCCAGGAAGAGGTACATCGACCGGGGCGCGGCTCGCGCATCTCGGCCGTGTGCGACCTCGCACCCCGCGCTCGCGAAGACGCCCGCGCTCTCGTGCCGGACGCGCTCATCACCGACTCGCTCGACGAGCTGCTGGCCTCGGGCGTCGACGCCGTGATGGTGCTCACGCCCGACGACACGCACGCCGCCCTCAGCATCCGCGCTCTCGAGGCAGGTGTGCCGGTGTTCTGCGAGAAGCCGCTCGCGATCGATCTCGCCGATGCCGACGCGATGCTCGAGACCGCGCGTCGCACCGGTACCGGCCTCTACATCGGCCACAACATGCGGCACATGCCCGTGATCACGCTGATGCGCGGGCTGATCCAGAGCGGACGCATCGGCCAGGTCAAGGCGGTCTGGGTGCGGCACTTCGTCGGCCACGGCGGCGACTTCTACTTCAAGGACTGGCACGCCGACCGCCGCCGCACCACCGGACTTCTGCTGCAGAAGGGCGCCCACGACATCGACATCATCCACTGGCTCGCGGGTGCCTACAGCGAGCGGGTCTCCGCGATGGGAGCGCTCAGCGTGTACGGCGACATCACCGACCGGCGTGACAGGACGGGGGAGCGGATGCCCGACTGGTTCAGCATGGACAACTGGCCGCCGACCGCGCTCACCGGCCTGCACCCGGTGGTCGACGTCGAGGACATCTCGATGGTGAACATGCAGCTCGAGGGCGGGATCTTCGCGTCGTACCAGCAGTGCCACTTCACGCCCGACTACTGGCGCAACTACACCGTGATCGGCACGGAGGGACGTATCGAGAACTTCGGTGACGTGGCCGGCAGCGAGGTCGGGCTGTGGAACAGGCGGCATTCGGGTGCCGCGGCCGCGGATGAGACCTTCATCGTGCCGGAGGTGCCGGATGCCGGACACGACGGCGCAGATGCGCTGCTCGTCGCCGAGTTCCTTCGCTTCGTGCGCCATGGCGGGCTCACCGAGACTTCGCCTGTCGCGGCGCGTGAGGCCGTGGCCGCCGGGATCCTGGCCACCGCGTCGCTGCGTGGCGACGGCTCGGCGATCGAGGTGCCGCCGCTGGATCCCGAGCTCGTCGCCTACTTCGAGCGCGGGCAGGTCGAGGCCGTGCTGGTATGAGCGCAGCGCGGGTCGCCACGAGATCGGTCTCATCGAGCACTGACCGAGTGCGGCTCGCCGTCGAATCCGCAGCGTTGGTGGTGCTCCTCGCGGCGACCTGGGTGATCGCGGGATTCGCGTTGCAGGGTGCCGGGGTCGGCGTGGTGTCGGCCGGGCGCACCCTGTTCGCCGCCCTCGGGCTTCTGGCGGTGGTGGCCCTCACCCGCTCCTCGACGACGCGCAGCGCTCCGCGATACACCGCCGGGCAGCTGGCCGTGCTCGCCGTCACAGGGGTCGCGGGCTACACGATGCTCTCGACGCTCGCCATCGCGCTCGCGGGCCCGACCATTCCCAGCCTGATCCTGGCGCTGTCGCCGGTGGTCGTGCTGCTCTTGGAGAGCGCTCTCTCCCGCGCGCGCGTTCATCCGCTCGTGCTCGCGGCGACCCTCGTCGCGGTCATCGGCGCGGTGCTGTACGTCGCGCCTCGGTTCGGGAGCGGATCGGGCGCTGGCGTCGCCGGGGGAACCCTCGCGGCCGTGGGGGCGATGCTGTCGGTCTCTGTCTACGGCCTGTTCTTCGCGCACGTGAACCGAGGCCGCTCCGGTCCGATCGCCCCGCGCATCCTCCCCGTGTTCGCGCTGGGGAGCGTCCCGCTGCTGGTGTGGGCCGTGGTCGAGGTGAGTCTCGGTGGGATCATCGAACCGTTCAGCATCGCTTTGCTGGCCCTGCTCGGACTCGGCATCTATGTGCCCGCGTACCTCGTTCAGCACCGCATCATCCTCGAGGCCGGCCCCTCGTACGCGGCTCTGCTCGGGCTCGCGGTGCCGCCGCTGGTGGGCGTGGCCTCCGCTGCCCTCGGTCTCGGTGCGCTGCCGGCACCGGTGCAGATCATCGGCATCGCGCTCACCCTGGTGGGCATGCTCGTCGTCATCCGGATGAAGCTCCGCCGATCGCCATGACCTGCTGGAGGCCCGCTCCCAGCAGCTTCACATTCGGGAAATGTACAAACGTACATGTACGAATGTCCAAGGGGGCGGGATGAAGCATGCTGCGCGTCGTCGACGTGACCCTGAAGCGCGCCGCCTCGAGATCGTGACCGCCGCCGCCGAGCTCATCGTCGAGGTGGGTGCCGAAGCGGTCACGCACCGCATGGTCGCCGCGCGCGCAGGGGTGCCCCTCGGGGCGACGACGCAGTACTTCGACACCCTCGACGACCTCAGGGCTGCCGCTTTCCGTGCGCTCGCCGACGAGGTCGACGCGCGTCTCGACGGCGTCCGTCAGACCATCGCCGAACGTGGCGACACCCCGGACGTGATCGCCGCCCTCGTGTTCGAGAGCCTGGATGACGCGCACGCGGTGCAGGCCGACCGCGCCGTGGTCACCGCCGCCGTGCACGACCCTCGCCTGCGGGATCTCGCCCGCCACCTGTCCGACCGTCTCGTCGAACTGCTCACGCCGACCTATGGCGAAGACCGTGCCAGAGCGGCGATGATCTTCATCGACGGCGTCATGTGGAGCATGCAGATCCGCGACGACCGTCTTGCCCAGTCCTTCATCGAGTCCGCACTGGCGCGGATCCTCGGAGACGACGTCTCCACACCCTCCGCAGCGACAGCCACACCCTGACACCGAGGAAACCGCCTTGTCGAAACTCGCCATCCTGAGCCTCAAGAACCGCGCGCTCATCGCCCTGATCACCATCGTCGCGGCGGTGTTCGGCGGGCTCGCGCTCACGAACCTCAAGCAGGAGCTCATCCCCTCGCTCGAGCTGCCGGCACTCGTCGTCATGACGACGTACCCCGGGGCCTCTCCGGAGGTCGTCGAGAACGACGTGTCCACGCCGGTCGAAGCGGCGATCCAGGGCGTGCCCGGTCTGGAGTCGACGACGGCGACCAGCACCACGAATGCGTCGATCGTGCAGGCGATGTTCGCCTACGGCACCAATCTCGCCACGGCCGAGCAGAAGATCCAGCAGGCGATCAACCGCATCTCCTCGCAGTTGCCGGAAGATGTGACCCCGCAGGTGCTGTCGGTCTCCATCGACGACTTCCCGGTGATCCAGGTCGCCGTCACGGGGTTCGAGAACGCCGACAACGCCCAGGCCGAGCTCGAATCCGTCGCGATCCCCGAACTCGAAGACGTCGACGGCGTGAACGCGGCCGAGATCGTCGGTGGAGTGGGCCAGCGCATCAGCATCACGCCCGACGTGGCGAAACTCGCCGCGGCGGGGGAGAGCACCAAAGCGATCAGCGATGCGCTGGAGCAGAACGGCACGCTCTTCCCCGGTGGTGACATCACCCAGGACGGTCAGACGCTCACCGTGCAGACCGGGGCGAAGATCACGTCGGTCGAGGAGATCGCCGCGCTTCCGCTGGTAGGCACGGATGTGAAGATCGGCGACGTGGCCTCCGTCGTGCAGGAGTCCGACCCTGTCACCTCGATCTCGCGGGTCGACGGCAAGGACGCACTGTCGATCTCGATCACCAAGCTTCCGGCCGCGAACACGGTCGAGGTGTCCAACGGCGTGATCGCCGCGCTCGACACGATCGGCAAGGCCTTCCCCGACGCTGAATTCACGGTGATCTTCGACCAGGCGCCGTTCATCGTGCAGTCGATCGAGACGCTCGCCACCGAGGGGCTGCTCGGGCTGGTCTTCGCTGTCCTCGTGATCCTGCTGTTCCTGCTGTCGGTTCGCTCGACGCTCGTGACCGCGATCTCGATCCCGACCAGCGTGCTCATCACGTTCATCGGGCTGCAGGCGTTCGGATACTCCCTCAACGTACTCACGCTCGGCGCGCTCACGATCGCGATCGGTCGAGTGGTCGACGACTCCATCGTGGTGATCGAGAACATCAAACGTCACTATGTCGGTGATGCCGACAAGGGCGATGCGATCCGTCTCGCGGTGCGCGAGGTCGCCACGGCCATCACCGCATCGACCATCACGACGGTCGCGGTGTTCCTGCCGATCATGTTCGTCGGCGACATGGTCGGGGAGCTGTTCCGCCCGTTCGCGATGACCGTGACCATCGCCATGGTCGCCTCGCTCCTGGTCGCCCTGACGATCGTCCCGGTGCTGGCCTACTGGTTCCTGAAGCCGGGTAAGCCCCTGCTCGACGAGCACGGCAACGCGATCGACCCCGAGCACCCTGACGCCCCGCCCACGTGGCTGCAGCGGCAGTACCGTCCGATCCTGGGCTGGACGCTCAAGCACTCGGGCATCACGGTGATCCTCGCGGTCGTCGTGCTCGGCGCCACGCTCGCCGCCGCGCCGCTGATGAAGGTCAACTTCCTCGGCGACTCGGGGCAGAACACCATGACCATCACGCAGGACCTCGGCCCGACGGCGAGCCTTCAGGCCAAGTCGGATGCTGCGGTCGCGGTCGAAGACGCACTGCTCGACATCGACGGCATCGAGCACGTGCAGGCCTCCATCGGCACCAGCGGCTCGGCCCTCAGCGACGCCTTCTCCGGTGGTGCGGGAGTCACCTACTCCGTGCTGACCGACGGCGACGCCGATCAGGAGAAGCTCCGTGCCGACGTGCAGGATGCGATCGACGGCCTCGGCGACGAGGTGGGCGACGTGGCCGTATCGGCTTCCGCGGGCTTCGGATCGAGTGACATCGAGATCACGGTCAGCGCGTCGAGTGCCGACGACCTCCAGACGGCGACGGCCTCTCTCGTCAAGGAGCTCGACGGTCGCGACGGCGTCGGCCAGGTCACAGACAACCTGGCGGCGTCCCTGCCGTACATCGCCGTGGTGGTCGACCGGGAAGCCGCCGCCCAGCGCGGACTGTCCGAGGTCGCTGTCGGTTCGATCGTCTCCGGCACGATGCGTCCGCAGCAGGCAGGCTCGGTCGAGATCGACGACACCGCACTGACGGTCTACATCGTCACCCCGAACCCGCCGACCACGGTCGATGCGCTCAAGGAGCTCACGATCCCGACTCCGGCCGGCATCGTGCAGCTGCAGGACATCGCGACGGTGGAGCAGCAGAACGGGCCGACCTCGATCACCACCGAGCAGGGTCGTCGCACCTCGACCATCACAGTGCCCCCGGCATCCGACAACCTGGCCACGGCCACGCAGTCGGTGAACGAAGCGCTCGCGGCGGTCGACCTGCCGGACGGCGCATCCGCAGAGGTCGGCGGCGTCGCGTCACAGCAGGCCGACTCGTTCTCGCAGCTGGGCCTCGCGATGCTCGCGGCCATCCTGATCGTGTACGTCGTGATGGTCGCGACGTTCAAGTCGCTGCGTCAGCCGCTGCTGCTGCTCGTCTCGGTGCCGTTCGCGGCGACCGGTGCGATCCTGCTGCAGATCATCACGGGTGTGCCGCTCGGCGTCGCATCGCTGATCGGCGTGCTGATGCTCATCGGCATCGTGGTGACGAACGCGATCGTGCTCGTCGATCTCGTGAACCAGTACCGGGAGAAGGGTCTGTCGACCATCGAGGCGGTGAAGGCCGGTGGCGAGAAGCGTCTGCGGCCCATCCTGATGACCGCGCTCGCGACGATCCTCGCCCTCACCCCGATGGCTCTCGGCATCACGGGTCACGGCGGGTTCATCTCGCAGCCGCTCGCGATCGTCGTGATCGGCGGCCTGATCTCCTCGACCGTGCTGACGCTGATCGTGCTGCCCACGCTCTACAACCTCGTCGAGGGGGCCAAGGAACGACGCGCTGCACGAAGGGCAGGCGGCTCCGCTGCGGGCGGGACTCCGGTTCCGGATGCTCCGGTCGCACCTGCTGCGCCGACGGCAGCACCCTCTTCGGGCCAGCCGATCCTGATCGATGCCTCGGGCCTGCCGCACGCGCCGCAGCTCACGCGGCGCGAGATGCGCGAGCGCGGGGAGTAGCCGCACGGGGTTCCGTCCTGCCGAAACAGAGACCGAGTGCGCTGCGCTCGGCGAGTCATCATCCGACTCGCCGGCGCCGCGTCGCTCGGTCTCTGTTTTCGCACGGGGCAGTGTGATGCCGCTGCGAGGGAGTTCGTGGACTCAGCTCAGGAGAAGGTGATGCCCCAGTGCAGGGTCCAGGTCTCGTCGGGGGCGAGGCGACGGATGCCGAGGCCGCTGTTGAGGGCATCGGCGGGCGCGGTCATCGGCTCGATCGCGACCGCGAGCGTCTGTCCGGGATAGGTCGGCGTCGTGTACACCTGCACGTAGTCGAAGCCCTCGCCCTGCCAGAGGGTGACTCGGCGACCGTCGGGTGCCGGCCGTGTGTGCCGCACCACCCCGTCGGGGTCGCGGGTGAGGTCGGTGAAGCCCGTGTCGAGGGTGACGTCCCCGAGCTTCGCGCCCTCGCGCAGGGCCGCGTCGGCCGGGTGCGTGCCGGTCGGGAGCATCCGCTCGTCGGTCGTGAAGGCGGTCTCGGCGGGGATCCGCAGCACAAGATCGTGCGGGTCGACGTCGCCGATCGTCACGAACGGATGGGTGCCGAGGGCGACGGGCGCAGGCGTCGCGGAGCGATTGGTCAGCGCGTGAGCGACATCGATGCCGTCCGCGGTCAAGGTGTACGTCACCGAGGTCTCGATCAGGTACGGGTATCCGGTCTGCGGCACGATCGTCGCGCGCAGCACGGCTGCCGTCTCGGTCTGGGCGACCTCGTAGGCGGTGAAGCGCAACAACCCGTGACTCGCGTTGTCCAACTTCGGC
>JBOGEI010000130.1:0-10949 GCA_050701935.1 Microbacterium sp. | reverse complement strand
CCCCGCCGTAGACTCGAAGGCATGGCATCCGACTCCTTCGTCCACCTTCACGTGCACAGCGAGTACTCGATGCTCGATGGTGCTGCGAAGATCAGCGCGATGACCCAGGCGGCTGCCGACTACGGCATGCCGGCCATTGCCGTGACGGATCATGGCAACACTTTCGCTGCCTTCGAGTTCTACAAGGCTGCCAACGCTGCGGGCGTCAAGCCGATCATCGGTCTCGAGGCGTACATGACGCCCGGAACGCACCGCAGCGACAAGACGCGTGTGCAGTGGGGCTCGCCCGATCAGAAGAGCGACGACGTCTCCGGTTCCGGTGCGTACACGCACATGACCATGTGGAGCCAGAGCACCGAAGGCATGCACAATCTCTTCCGGATCAGTTCCCGGTCGAGCCTTGAGGGCTACTATTTCAAGCCCCGCATGGACCGCGAGCTGCTTCAGACCTACGGCAAGGGAATCATCGCGACGACGGGCTGCCCGTCAGGTGAAGTCCAGACCCGACTGCGTCTGGGGCAGTACGACGCTGCACGCTCGGCCGCGGCCGAGTTCCAGGACATCTTCGGCAAGGAGAACTACTTCGCCGAGATCATGGATCACGGCCTCTCGATCGAGCGAAGGGTCATGACAGACCTCCTCCGCCTCGCGAAGGATCTGAGCATCCCGCTCGTCGCCACCAACGATTCGCACTACACCCACCAGCACGAGGCCGATGCGCACGAGGCTCTGCTGTGCGTGCAGTCCGGGTCGACGATGGACGACCCGAACCGGTTCAAGTTCGACGGCGACGGCTACTACATCAAGACGGCCGCCGAGATGCGCCAGCTGTTCCGCGATCACCCTGAGGCCTGTGACAACACGCTGCTGATCGCGGAGCGCTGCGAAGTCGAATTCAACACGGCGGCGAACTACATGCCGCGATTCCCCGTGCCCGACGGCGAGACCGAAGACAGCTGGCTTGTGAAAGAGGTCGAGACGGGCCTCCATTACCGGTATCCCGGCGGCATCCCCGACAAGGTGCGCAAGCAGGCAGAGTACGAAACCGGGATCATCCTGCAGATGGGCTTCCCCGGCTACTTCCTCGTCGTCGCAGACTTCATCAACTGGGCCAAGGACAACGGCATCCGCGTCGGTCCTGGCCGTGGCTCCGGTGCCGGATCCATGGTGGCGTATGCGATGAAGATCACCGACCTCGACCCGCTCGAGCACGGTCTGATCTTCGAGCGGTTCCTCAACCCCGACCGCGTCTCGATGCCCGACTTCGACGTCGACTTCGATGACCGGCGCCGTGGTGAGGTCATCGACTACGTGACCGAGAAGTACGGCTCCGAGCGCGTCGCCCAGATCGTCACGTACGGCACCATCAAGTCCAAGCAGGCGCTGAAGGATGCCGGTCGCGTGCTCGGGTTCCCGTTCAGCATGGGGGAGCGGCTCACCAAGGCGATGCCGCCGCCCGTGATGGGCAAGGACATGCCCCTTGACGGCATGTTCGACTCGGCCCACCCTCGCTACAAAGAGGCGAGCGAGTTCCGCGCCCTGATCGACACCGACCCCGAGGCGAAGACGGTCTTCGACCGCGCGCTCGGTCTCGAGGGACTGAAGCGCCAATGGGGCGTGCACGCCGCCGGCGTGATCATGTCCTCCGATCCTCTGCTCGACATCATCCCGATCATGAAGCGCGAGCAGGACGGGCAGATCGTCACGCAGTTCGACTATCCGTCGTGCGAGTCGCTCGGTCTGATCAAGATGGACTTCCTGGGGCTCCGAAACCTCACGATCATCTCCGACGCGCTCGACAACATCCGCACGAACCGTGGCGAAGAGCTCGATCTCGAGCACCTGGACCTCGATGACCCTGGTGTGTATCAGCTGCTCGCCCGCGGCGACACCCTGGGCGTCTTCCAGCTCGATAGCCCGCCTCTGCGATCCCTCATGCGACTGATGAAGCCCGACAACTTCGGTGACATCTCGGCCCTCATCGCCCTGTACCGACCTGGGCCCATGGGCGCCAACTCGCACACCAACTACGCGTTGCGCAAGAACGGCGTGCAGGAGATCACTCCGATCCACCCCGAGCTGGAAGCGCCGCTCGCTGAGATCCTGGAAGAGTCCTACGGGCTCATCATCTACCAGGAGCAGGTCATGGCCATCGCTCAGGCGGTCGCGGGGTTCAGCCTCGGACAGGCAGACATCCTCCGCCGCGCCATGGGCAAGAAGAAGAAGTCCGAGCTCGACAAGCAGTACGAGGGCTTTGCCGGCGGCATGACCGAGCGCGGCTTCGGCGAGGCGGCGATCAAGGCTCTCTGGGACATTCTGCTGCCGTTCTCCGACTACGCCTTCAACAAAGCCCACTCCGCCGCATACGGCCTGGTGTCGTACTGGACCGCCTACCTCAAGGCGCACTATCCCGCCGAGTACATGGCGGCGCTGCTCACCAGCGTCGGTGACTCCAAAGACAAGATGGCGCTGTATCTGAACGAGTGTCGCCGCATGGGCATCAAGGTGCTGCCGCCCGATGTCTCGGACTCGATCAACTTCTTCGCGGCAGTCGGCGACGACATCCGTTTCGGCCTCGGCGCTGTGCGCAACGTCGGAAGCAACGTGGTCGAGGGAATCGTGCAGTCCCGCAAAGACGAGCGCTTCACCTCGTTCCATCACTTCCTCGACAAGGTGCCGCTGCACGTGTCGAACAAACGCACCGTCGAGTCTCTGATCAAAGCCGGGGCTTTCGACTCGATGGGTGACTCGCGTCGGGCGCTGATGGAGGTGCACGAAGACGCGGTCGAGGCGGCTGTCGATCGCAAGCGCAACGAGGCCCAAGGCGCCATCGGATTCGACTTCGACAGCCTCTACGAAGGCATGGAAGAAGCGGCACCAGCCAAGGTGCCCGCCCGCCCTGAGTGGATCAAGAAGGACAAGCTCGCCTTCGAGCGGGAGATGCTCGGTCTGTACGTGTCGGACCACCCGCTCGCCGGGCTCGAAGTTCCGCTCGCGAAGCATGCGTCGATCTCGATCCACGACTTGAACAACTCCGAGGACCTGCAAGACGGTGACCAGGTGACGGTGGCCGGCCTCGTGACCAGCGTGCAGCACCGCGTCGCCAAGGCCAGCGGCAACCCCTACGGCATGATCACCGTCGAGGACTTCAACGGCGAGGTCACCGTGATGTTCATGGGCAAGACCTATACCGAGTTCCAGCACACGCTTCAACAGGACGCGATCCTGGCCGTACGCGGTCGCGTTTCGCGACGTGACGACGGGCTCAACCTTCATGCCCAGTCGGCTTTCGCTCCCGACGTCGGATCCTTCGACGCTGCCGGTCCGCTGGCGCTGGTGCTCGCGGAGCAGCGCGCGACTGAGCGGGTGATGATGGAGCTCGCCGAGGTGCTGCGCCGTCACAACGGCGACACCGAGGTGCTGCTCCGCGTACACCGCGGCGGAACAGCGAAGGTCTTCGAGGTGCCGATGCCGGTCAAGGTCTCCGCCGACCTGTTCGGTGACCTGAAGTCACTGCTCGGACCCACCTGTCTGGGGTGAGCGGGTAGGATCGTGAGCCGTCGGCAGAACGACGATCCCGCGTCGAGCACTGTGACGAAAGGACCTACCCATGAGCACGGATCTTCCCGAGGCAGACCCAGACGACACGGTCTTCAGCGACGAGGACGGCGTCCTCTACGACGAAGAGGTCACCCCTGAATTCGGCATCCTCGGATTCACGCTTCGCGAGCTGCTCATCGTCGGCGTCTGGGCGCTGTCGTTCGTCTTCTCCTTCTTCCCGCTGATCGGCGAGCTCTCGCTGTGGAGCGTCGGTATCCAGTGGATCCTTCCGGTGGCGCTGCCGACTGTCGCCGTCTTCCTTCTGATCCTGCGTCGCTTCTCGCCCGACGGCATCAGGCGGGTCGGCTCACTCGGCATCGATCAGTTCGCATCGGTCGCGTTCTCCGTATCCGCTGTCGTCTGGGCCGGGAGTCTGTGGCTCGCGATCTCGGCGCTGATCTCCACCGGCCATTGGAGCCTCCCGTGGAACGGGGTCGCGATGGTCGTCACTTCGTTGGCCCTCGTCGCCCTCACGGTGTTCGCCCCGATCATCCCGGGGTTGAAGGATGACTTCCACGGCCGTCTCGTGACTCTTGCTCACCGCAACGCCAACCCCGTTCGCCCCGTCATCGCGCGGCCGCGCCCGGAGCCCGTCGCTGCACCCGCCGTCGAAGAACCCGTGTCGAGCGTCGAAGAACCGACAGACGTGATCGTTGATGCGTCTGCGCTCCCTCCGGTCGCGCACCTCGACGTCGATGACTCGAATCGACAGGCGACCGACGAGATCGCTCGCTTCGATCTTGCCGAGCAGGTGCCGCTCACCGCGCACGCCTCGGGCGGAGGGATCGGCACCGAGCCGGGCGCATCCGACGAGGAGTACGTGCCCACCTACTCCCGCCGCTCCCGTGGGCAGGAGACGGAGATCGTCTCGGACACCGGAAGCATCGAGTCGCTGCTGGAGACCGCAGCGACCTACGAGACCGCTGGCGTCGCGGATGATGCTGAAACCCACATCGAGGAACAACTCGCAGATGCTGACCTCGACGCCACGAACCCGCGAGAGGCAGCTCCCGCCACCCAGCCGTTCTGGATTCTCGCGCCGTCTGAGCGCGACGTCCATGACGAGCGCGGCGAACCGCTCTTCCGCATCGGCCCGAACGCCTGGGCGCTCGTGATCGAAGATCGAGGGGGTGCCTTCGTCGTCCGACATGACGACGGACGGATCGGCTACCTCCACGACATCTCCGACATCACGAAGGGCTGAAATGCGCACGATCGATCTGCGAGGGCGAGAGCTCTCGCCCGCAGACATGCTCGCTGCCGTTCCACGGGCCACGCAAGCGCGTGCCGAGGCACTCGACACCGCAGCACGCATCGTCGAGGACGTGCGAGAGCGCGGCGAAGTCGCTCTGCGCGAGCAGGCTGAACGCTTCGACGCGGTCTCGGATCACGCCGTGCGGATTCCCGCCGAGCACATCACCGAGGCGCTGACCGAACTCGCTCCCGAAGTGCGGAGCGCGCTCGAAGAAGCGATCCGCCGTGTGCGACTCGCCTCCGCCGCCCAGGTTCCCGCCACGCAGGTCACCCGAATCGGCGACGGTGCGGTCATCACGCAGCGCTGGCAGCCGGTACACCGCGTCGGGGTCTACATTCCCGGGGGCAAGGCGGTCTATCCGTCCAGCGTGATCATGAACGTCGTTCCCGCGCAGGTCGCCGGTGTCGAGCAGATCGCGTTGGCGTCGCCCCCTCAAGCCGATCAGGGCGGGCGGATCCACCCGACGATCCTCGCGGCCGCCGGTTTGCTCGGTATCACCGAGGTCTATGCGATGGGCGGAGCCGGAGCGATCGGCGCCTTCGCGCACGGTGTGCCATCACTCGACCTCGATCCGGTCGATGTCGTCTCCGGGCCCGGAAACAACTACGTCGCTTCTGCCAAGCGCGCCGTCGCCGGTGTCGTCGGAACGGACTCGGAAGCGGGGGCGACAGAGATCCTGGTCGTCGCCGATGCTGCTGCAGACCCTCGTCTCATCGCGGCCGACCTCGTCAGCCAGGCCGAGCACGACGAGCAGGCATCCGCCGTTCTGGTCACCGATGCGGTGCAGGTCGCCGAACAGGTCGCCGTCGAGGTGGAACGTCTCGCCGCCCTCACCCGGCACAGCGAGCGAGTGGCAGCCGCCCTCGACGGACCGCAGTCGGCGATCGTGCTCGTCGACGACCGCGCCATGGCGACTGCGTTCAGCAACGCCTACGCGCCGGAGCACCTCGAGCTGCACCTCGTCGACGCCGAAGAGGCGGCAGGTGCCTTCACCAGCGCCGGGGCCGTATTCGTGGGCGATCAGACGCCCGTCAGTCTCGGTGACTACATGGCCGGGAGCAACCATGTGCTGCCCACCGGGGGACAGGCGCGTTACGCACCCGGACTCGGTGCATACACATTCCTCCGTCCGCAGCAGGTGATCTCATACGACAGGGCTGCGCTTGCCGCCGTGCGCGCCGGCGTGGTCGCCCTCGCCAACACCGAGGTGCTTCCCGCGCACGGCGAGGCGATCGAGGCCCGCTTCACCGCGTAGGATCGGTCAGATGCACTGCCCCTTCTGTCGTCATTCCGACTCCCGCGTCATCGATTCGCGTACCAGCGACGACGGGCTCTCGATCAGACGGCGTCGTCAGTGCCCGGAGTGCGGAGGTCGCTTCACGACCACCGAGACCGCCAGCCTCAATGTCATCAAGCGTTCCGGCGTGATGGAGCCGTTCAGTCGGGAGAAGGTCATCACCGGTGTGCGAAAGGCCTGCCAGGGTCGCCCGGTGACCGAAGGCGACCTTGCAGTGCTCGCACAGCGCGTAGAGGAGGCCGTGCGACAGACCGGCGTCTCCCAGCTCGATACGAACGAGATCGGCCTTGCGATCCTCGGTCCGTTGCGAGAGCTCGATGAGGTCGCGTTCCTGCGATTCGCCAGCGTCTACCAGGCATTCGACTCGCTGGAGGATTTCGAGGCCGCTATCACCGATCTCCGCGCCGACCACACGAAGCGGGAGTCCGAGGACCGGTAATCTTGCAGTGATGTATCCGCTGCTCTTCCGCGCTGTCCTCTCGCGCTTCGATCCCGAGTTCGCCCACCACGCAGGCATGGCGGTGATCCGTGTGCTCGGCACGCCCCCACTCTCGTGGGCGACGCGTGCGGTCACGCGCCCTGATCCCTCACTCCGGGTCGAGGCGCTCGGCCTCACCTTCCCTTCGCCGTTCGGCGTGGCCGCGGGTTTCGACAAGAACGCGGTCGGTGTGCGCGGTCTCGCCGCGCTCGGCTTCGGGCACGTGGAGATCGGCACCGTGACCGCGGTGCCTCAGGAAGGCAATCCGAAGCCGCGTCTTTTCCGTCTGATCGCCGATCGCGCAGTGATCAATCGGATGGGCTTCAACAACGCGGGCGCCGATGCGGCTGCCCGTCGTCTCGCCCGCCTTCGTCGGGGCGCTCCCGACACGGTGATCGGCGTCAACATCGGCAAGAGTCGGGTGGTCGAGGTCGAAGACGCAACTGCCGATTATGTGGCCTCTGCGACGCGGCTCGCACCACTCGCCGACTATCTGGCGGTGAACGTGTCTTCCCCGAACACCCCGGGCCTGCGCGGTCTGCAGGCCGTCGAGACACTCGCGCCACTGCTGCGTGCCGTGCGAGAGGCCTCGGGTGCCACGCCATTGCTCGTCAAGATCGCCCCGGACCTCGCCGATGAGGAGATCGCGGCGATCGCGCAGATGGCGGTCGCCGAAGGACTCGCGGGCATCATCGCGCACAACACCACGATCAGTCGAGACGGACTTCTCACAGATGCAGCGACGGTAGAGGCTGCGGGCGCGGGCGGTCTGTCCGGCGCACCTTTGAAGAAGCGCTCGCTCGAAGTGCTCCGCGTCGTGCGAGACGCTGTTCCTTCCGACTTCTGCGTGATCGCGGTCGGTGGGGTCGAGACTCCGGCCGATGTCCAGGAACGCCTCGATGCGGGTGCGACCCTGGTTCAGGGCTACACCGCGTTCCTGTACCGCGGCCCGTTCTGGGGTCGCGAGATCAACAGGGGACTGGTCAGTCGGGGTACTGTCCACGCTTGACCTGAGGCTTCGGAAGGCGCATGAAACGCATCTGCAGGGCGCGCATCGCGGCGTACCAGCCGAGGCCGCGCTCGAGGCGATCCTTGCCGAACTTCGCCGCCACCTTGCGCTTGACCCGCATGCCGAGCAGTACCATGCCGCCGATCGCGATCACGAGGTAGCCCATCATCACGATGTACGCGTAGAACGAGACGACCGAGCTCGCCGGCACGAGTGAGGCGAGGATGACCAGCACCATGACGCCCATCACGAACTCAGCGGGGTGCCAGCCGGCGTCGACGTAGTCGCGCACCCAGCGGCGCTGCGGACCCTTGTCGCGCACAGGGAGGTACTTCTCCTCGCCGGCAGCCATACCGGCCTGCGCTTTGGCGCGGCGCTCGTTGAGGTCGGCTTTCGCGGCCGCCTTCGCCTCCTTGGTGTTGGCGACGAGGGGGCGACGGCGGGCCGCTTCCTGCTCAGCGCGAGTCGGCGTCGCGCGCCCCTTGCCGGTGGCCGACGTCTCGGAGGCGTCGTCGTTCGTCGATGGGGAGACAGGGGTAGTGGCCACGGAGTTCCTCGGTTCGCTGACGGGAGATCACCTTAAGATTACTCGCATGACCTCTCCTGTTCTCCCCAGTGACTCCGACGCCGCCGTCCTCGAGGCCGTCGCCACCGGTATCCCGTCAGCCCTGTCGGATCTCGGCCACCTCGTGCGCATCCCGGGGATGGCCTGGCCGGCGTTCGATCAGACCCAGTTGGAGCGCAGCGCCGACGCGGTCGCGGCGTTGGCCTCGGGCACCGGAGTCTTCGACGAGGTCCGCGTACTTCGGGCCGGGATCCCCGGCACGGATGAGCAGGGACAGCCCGCCGTTCTCGCGACGCGCAAGGCTCGAAACGGCAAACCGACGATTCTCCTGTATGCGCACCACGACGTGCAGCCTCCCGGTGACGACTCGCTGTGGGAGACCCCGCCATTCGAGCCGACGGTGCGCGACGGACGCCTCTACGGGCGCGGCGCGGCTGATGACAAGGCCGGGATCATGGCCCACATCGCCTCGATCCGCGCAGTGAGCGAGGTGCTCGGTGATGACCTCGACCTCGGCATCGCGATGTTCATCGAAGGCGAGGAGGAGTACGGGTCCCGTTCGTTCGCCCAGTTCCTCTCGGACAACAAGGAGGCGCTGCGGGCCGACGCCATCGTCGTCGCCGACTCCGGCAACTGGGATTCCGTCACCCCGGGCCTCACCGTCTCCCTTCGAGGTAATGCACGATTCACGATGCGCGTTCGCACCCTCGATCATGCCTCGCACTCCGGAATGTTCGGCGGCGCGGTGCCCGACGCGATGATGGCGACCGTCACACTGCTGTCGACGCTCTGGAGCGCCGACGGCTCGGTCGCCGTCGAGGGCATGACCGAGCGCAATGCGCCGACTCCCGAATACACCGAAGCGACGCTTCGCGACGAGGCAGGACTCCTTCCCGGCACCACACCGATCGGCGACGGATCGATTCTCAGCCGGATCTGGAACAAGCCGTCGGTGACGGTGATCGGCATCGACGCCACGAGTGTCGCCGCGGCATCGAACACTCTGCTTCCCGAAGCCACGGTCGTCATCAGCGCCCGCGTCGCGCCGGGGCAGACCGGGAAAGAGGCATACGAAGCGCTCGAGAGCCACCTCCGCGCGCATGCGCCCTTCGGCGCAGAGCTCACCTTCTCGGACGTCGATCTCGGCGACGGGTTCCTGGTCGACACCAGCGGATGGGCGGTGGAGTTGACACGCGACGCGATGCGTGACGGCTATGGCGTGCCGCCCATCGACCTGGGAGTGGGAGGTTCGATCCCGTTCATCGCCGATCTGGTGCGCGAATTCCCGGCCGCGCAGATTCTCGTCACCGGGGTGGAAGACCCTCATTCCCGGGCTCACAGCCCGAACGAATCACTCCACCTCGACACCTTCCGCCACGCGGTCGCGACCGAGGCGCTGCTGCTCACGCGAATGAATGCCACAGAACTCTGAGCCGCACCGGATTCACGGCGGTAGAATCGTCCGAGAAGCCGTGCACCTGCGGCCCGTCACAAGGAGCG
Source organism: Microbacterium sp. (assembly GCA_050701935.1). GTDB lineage: Bacteria > Actinomycetota > Actinomycetes > Actinomycetales > Microbacteriaceae > Microbacterium. Next base: position 1,245 of record JBOGEI010000130.1, on the reverse strand, counting down.
ACATGAGCGACACCACACTCTCCCCGGAGACCACCCGCGCACACGGCGTCACCCTGACCGATGCTGCCGCCACGAAGGTGAAGAACCTTCTCCAACAAGAGGGCCGCGAAGATCTGCGTCTGCGCGTCGCCGTGCAGCCCGGCGGGTGCTCGGGCCTGATCTACCAGCTGTACTTCGACGAGCGCTACCTCGAGGGCGACGAGACAGTCGACTTCGACGGCGTCGAGGTGATCATCGACAACATGAGCGTTCCGTACCTCGACGGCGCGGCGATCGACTTCAAGGACACGATCTCCGAGCAGGGGTTCACGATCGACAACCCCAATGCAGCGGGCAGCTGCGCGTGCGGCGACAGCTTCCACTGATCCTCGCTTCTGCGGACTCGGCCGCCGTCACCACTGGTGCGGCGGCCGTTCCGGTTCCAGAACCTGCGTGGTTGGCATGAATCAGGTGTGAGGTTGCCCTAGACTTGGGTGTGCTCTGTTCGCGATCTGAAAGGTGCATCGTGCCCTCGAAACGCAGCCTTCGTTGGGCCGCCCTCCCCGTGGGAGTTGCGGCAGCCTTGGCCCTGGCGGGATGTTCTCCCACTGAGCTGAACGGCTTTCTTCCGGGCTTCGTGGAGGGTGGCCCCGCAGCCACCAATCAGACCGAGCGCGTCTCGTCGCTCTGGGTGAACTCCTGGATCGTGCTGCTGGCCGTCGGCATCATCACCTGGGGCCTGATGGCCTGGGCCGCGATTGCCTACCGTCGTCGCAAGGGTCAGACCGGCCTGCCTGTGCAGATGCGCTACAACATGCCGATCGAGATCTTCTACACGATCGTGCCGCTCATCCTCGTGCTGGGCATGTTCTTCTTCACCGCTCGCGATCAGACAGCGATCGAGGCCAAGTGGGATGAGCCCGACGTCGAGATCACCGCGATCGCCAAGCAGTGGGCGTGGGACTTCCAGTACGACGGCGACAAGAAGGACAACTCCGACGCCGTGTGGACGATGGGCATCCAGGCCCAGCCCGACAAGGACGGCAACATCGACCAGGCTGAGCTGCCGACGCTGGTGCTTCCGGTCGATCAGAAGGTCACGATCAACCTGAAGTCGCGTGACGTCATCCACTCCTTCTGGATCATCGACTTCCTCTACAAGAAGGACATGTTCATCGGGAAGGACAACTCCTGGTCGTTCATCCCGACGCGCGAGGGAGAGTACGCCGGCAAGTGCGCCGAGCTCTGCGGCGAGTACCACTCGAT
>JBOGEI010000129.1:0-11089 GCA_050701935.1 Microbacterium sp. | reverse complement strand
CCTCTCCTGTCCGTCATGCCTGGCGGGTCCTTCTCGGCCTGCTCCTCGTGACGGGCGTGCTCTTCGGCATCAACGCCCTGGGTGTTTACGTTTTCAAGGACAGCAACGGGGAGGCGGCCAGCTCCTGGACGCCTGAGCTCGCGCTCGACCTCCAGGGCGGCACGCAGATCGTCTTGAGCGCCGAGACCGAGGATGGAGCTGCGCCCTCCTCGGAGCAGCTCGACCAGGCCGCTGCGATCATCCGTCAGCGCGTCGATGCGTCCGGTGTCGCCGAGGCGGACATCACCACCGAGGGCGGCCAGAACATCGTCGTCCAGATCCCTGGTGAGGCGGACGCGCAGACGCGGGAGCGGATCCAGTCCAGCGCACAGCTCGAGTTCCGTCCCGTGCTCTACACGACGGCGGCCACCAACGAGTTCGTCGGCGACGACGGAAACTCCACGCCGTACCCCAGCCCCGATCCTGGGCTCAACTCGACCCCGACGGCCGCGCCGACGGATGCGAGCGACCTCTCCTGGGTCACGGACAAGCTCGCGGCGGAGTTCCAGGCCTACGACTGCGCGAACCCCGACAACGACGCCGCGAAGGCGCCGAAGGACCAGCCGCTCATCGCGTGCTCGGCCGACGGCTCTGCGAAGTACATCCTCGGCCCGGCCGAGCTCGACGGCACGGCCATCACCGATGCCTCCGCCGGCCGCGACCCGAAGTCGGGAGCATGGCTCGTCCAGCTCACGATGAATGCAGACGGCGCTGATGCGTTCGGCAAGGTCAGCACGCGTCTGAACCAGAACCGCATCGACAACCTCACGCCTCGCGATCAGTTCGCCTTCGTGCTCGATGGGAACGTGATCAGCGCGCCGCGGATGAACGGCCAGATCCTCGACGGCAAGCCGAGCATCTCCGGCAGCTTCACTCAGGAGAGCGCGACGACACTCGCCGACCAGCTCAAGTTCGGTGCGCTGCCACTGAGCTTCACGGTTCAGAGCTCCGACACGATCTCGGCGACGCTGGGTACGCAGCAGCTGCAGATCGGCCTGATCGCCGGACTCATCGGTCTCGCACTCGTGGCGATCTACTCTCTGATCGTCTATCGCGCGCTCGGTTCGGTGATCATCGCGTCGATCGCGGTGATGGCGATCCTGACCTACATCATCATCTGCATCCTGGCCTGGCGTATCGGCTTCCGGCTCTCGCTGGCCGGTGTCGCCGGTTTGATCGTCTCCATCGGCTTCACGGCCGACTCGTTCATCGTCTACTTCGAGCGAATACGAGACGAACTCCGCGACGGGAAGTCCATCACCGCCGCAGTCGAAGACGGCTGGGGCCGCGCGAAGCGCACGATCTACATCTCGAAGTCGATCAACATCCTGGCAGCGGTGGTGCTGTACATCCTCGCCGACGCCACGGTGAAGGGCTTCGCGTTCACGCTCGGACTCACGACCCTCATCGATGTGTTCATCTTCGTGATCTTCACCCACCCGGTGATGCAGCTGCTCGCTCGAACGAGATTCTTCGGCGGCGGCCACAAGCTCTCCGGGCTCGATCCCGAAGCGCTGGGAGCCGTGTACCGCAGCCGTTCGCAGTACCGAGAGGTGGCCACGGCGACCGTCGGTCGAGGCGCGAAGAACGCCCGTTCCCGCGGTGAGGCGGATCGTAGACAGACCATTGCGGAACGCAAGCGCGCCGAGGCCCTCACGGGCGAGAAATCCACTAAAGCCGAAAGTGAGGGAGACGCCTGATGCCTTCCATGAATGAGTTCGGCAACAACCTCTACTCGGGCAAGACCTCTTTCCCGTTCGTCGGCAAGCGTCGTCTGTGGTTCATCATCGCGATCGTGCTCGTCGTCGGCTCGGCACTCGTGCCGTTCATCCGACCGATCCAGTTCTCGATCGAGTTCACGGGTGGTTCGCAGTTCACGGTGCAGGCACCGGACAGCGTCGAGCAGGACACCGCATCGACGGCCGTGCAGTCGGTCGTGCCGGGAGCAGCCACCAAGGTGGTGGTCGTCAGCGGCAAGGACGTCCGCGTCCAGACCGACCAGATGAGCGCTGAGGAGACCCAGCAGGTCGCCGAGGCTCTGGCGAAGGCCTATGGAGTCGAGCCGTCGGCCGTCACATCGTCCTTCATCGGCCCGGCATGGGGCGAGAACGTCACGAAGCAGTCTCTGTGGGGCCTCGCGATCTTCCTGGCGCTGACCTTCCTGATCCTCGCGATCTACTTCCGCACCTGGAAGATGTCGGCCGCCGCGATCATCGGTCTCCTCGACGTGCTCGTGATCACCGTCGGCATCTATGCGCTGGCCGGCTTCGAGATCTCTCCCGCGGCTGTGATCGGCTTCCTGACGATCCTCGCGTACTCGCTTTACGACACCACGGTGGTGTTCGACAAGGTTCGAGAGAACACCACCGAGGACGGGGAGAAGTCTGCCCGGTTGTTCGGGGAATCGGTGAACCTCGCGGTGAACCAGACTCTCGTGCGCTCCATCAACACGTCGGTCGTCGCGGCGCTGCCGGTGGGGGCAGTGCTCTTCATCGGTGCCTTCTGGCTCGGCGCCGAGTCGCTCACCGACATCTCGTTGTCGATCTTCGTCGGCATCCTGGTCGCGACGTACTCGACGCTCTTCGTGGCTGCTCCGCTCTACTCGCTGTTCCGCGAGAACGAGCCGCAGCTCAAGGCGCGCGACGCCCGCATCCGCGAGGCCCGCAGCAAGGCGTCCGTCGAGGCCTGATCGGTCTCCTCGGCGGGAGCTCGTCCCGTCCAGCACGCGTAGGATGAACTGATCGGGAGGTGAGTTGATGGCGGAACCGCAGGCGTCATCGCAGGGTTCCAGTCTGCGACGGCTGGTTCCTCGCATCTTCTCCCGCGCGTCCCGGATCAACGACCTCGACAACCTGATCCGCACGGTGCGTGCGAATCATCCCAAGGGCGACTTCTCGGTCATCGAGAGGGCCTATGCGGTCGCCAAGGAGAAGCACGAGGGGCAGAAGCGTCAGAGCGGCGAGCCCTACATCACGCATCCGCTCGCGGTCGCGCAGATCCTGGCGGAACTCGGCCTCGGACCGCGCGCGATCGCGGCCGCGCTGCTGCACGACACCGTCGAGGACACCGGCTATGCCCTGACCGATCTCACCGCCGAGTTCGGTGACGAGGTCGCCATGCTCGTCGACGGCGTCACCAAGCTCGACAAGGTCAAGTACGGCGAGAGCGCCCAGGCCGAGACCGTCCGCAAGATGATCGTCGCGATGTCGAAAGACATCCGCGTGCTGCTGATCAAGCTCGCCGACCGCCTCCACAACGCGCGTACCTGGGGCTTCGTTCCACCGGAGAAGGCGGCCAAGAAAGCCAAGGAGACCCTGGAGATCTACGCGCCGCTGGCCAACCGCCTCGGTATCCAGGCGATCAAGTCGGAGCTCGAAGACCTCTCGTTCGCGGTGCTGCACCCGAAGATCTACAACGAGATCCACAGCCTCATCGCGCAGCGCACTCCGCAGCGTGAGAAGTATCTGAATCAGGTCGTCGAGGAGATCGACGAAGATCTGCGTGACCTCCGCATCCGCGGCAAGGTCGTGGGCCGTCCGAAACAGCTGTACTCGGTGTACCAGAAGATGGTGGTCCGCGGTCGCGAGTTCGACGACATCTACGACCTGATCGGCATTCGGGTCATCGTGGCGTCTGTTCGCGACTGCTATGCGGTGCTCGGCGCGATCCATGCGCGGTGGACCCCGTTGCCCGGCCGGTTCAAGGACTACATCGCCACTCCGAAGTTCAACCTCTACCAGTCGCTGCACACGACGGTGATCGGCCCGTCCGGTCGCACGGTCGAGATCCAGATCCGCACCCACGAGATGCACCAGCAGGCCGAGTACGGTGTGGCCGCGCACTGGATGTACAAAGAGCGGATGAACGGCGGCGGCAAGACCGAGGTTCGGGCCTCCGACACCGACATGGCGTGGCTCGCGCACATCTCCGACTGGCAGGCCGAGACCGCCGACCCGGGAGAGTTCCTCGAGTCGCTCCGTTTCGAGATCGGTGCGAAAGAGGTCTACGTCTTCACGCCGAAGGGCCGTGTCATCGGGCTTCCCTCCGGTGCGACTCCCGTCGACTTCGCGTACGCCGTGCACACCGAGATCGGTCATCGCACGATGGGCGCCAAGGTCAACGGCCGTCTCGTCCCCCTGGAGTCGGAGCTCAAGAGCGGCGACGTCGTCGAGGTCTTCACCTCGAAGAATCCCGACGCCGGCCCCAGCCAGGACTGGCTCGGCTTCGTCGCGAGCACCCGCGCCCGCAACAAGATCCGCGGATGGTTCACGAAGGAGCGGCGCGAAGAGGCGATCGAGCAGGGCAAGGAGGCCATCGCACGCGCGATGCGTCGACAGAACCTGCCCCTGCAGCGTCTGATGAGTCATGACTCGTTCACCGAGGTGGCGAGGGGGATGCACTTCGAAGACGTCTCCGCACTCTATGCCGCGGTGGGCGAGGGGCACGTCTCCACGCAGTCGGTGCTGGAGAAGGTCACCGCCCTGGTGGCCGCGAACGATCCGACGACGGGTGCCATCGATCTTCCCGGCACCGTCTCGACGCGTGAGCCTCGGTCCGGTGACTCCGGGGTTCTCGTCCGCGGTGCCAACGACATCCTCGTGAAGCTCGCGAAGTGCTGCACGCCCGTCCCCGGAGACTCCATCGTGGGCTTCGTGACTCGAGGCAGCGGCGTATCGGTCCACCGCGCGGACTGCGTCAACGTCAAGGCTTTGAGCGCCGAGGAGGACAGGTTCGTCGAGGTGTCCTGGGCGCCGACCACGAAGAGCGTGTTCCGCGTGCAGATCCAGGTCGAGGCACTCGACCGCTCGGGACTGCTGTCCGACGTCACGCGCGTGCTGAGCGAGCACCACGTCAACATCCTCTCGGCGACGGTCACGACGACTGATGAGCGCCTGGCGCTGAGCAGGTTCGTGTTCGAGATGGGTGATGCGGTGCACCTGGACCGCGTCCTCAACGCCGTGCGACGGATCGATGCCGTCTACGACGTCTACCGCGTCACCTCTTCTTGAGGGCGAGTCTCTCCAGCACGGCTAGTCCAGCCCGACTTCCCGGGACGCGTCGCATGCCTCGCAGCACGGTGCCCGCGGCTTCCGGGGCATCGGGGAAGACGACAGCGAGACGGTTCATCCACGTCAGCACCCGCGGGTCGCGATGCAGCGCCGTGGCGAGGTCGAGCATCGTCCGCACCGGAATCGAGACCGGGACTCCGCCGATCGTCTCGACGTCGTCAGCCGGCAGCACGGTGTCATGGAAGACCAGTCGAGCGCTCGTGACCGGACGGATCCGTCGTTCGACGCAGCGCTTCACATGATGCACCGAGGGCGGCGCATCGCCGGCGCCGTGTATCCAGGCAGCGGTCGGGCCCGAGGCGGCGGTACCCGATTGCACGAGCGGTGCGATCGTGCTCGCCCTGACGTCCGGACCTTCCACCAGGTCGGCGGGTACGTAGGCGTCACCCATCTCGACCACATGCCCGTCGATGCGCGCTGCGCTCAACTCCGACTGACTCAGCCGCTCGCCGGGGACAAAGAGAAACGCGGGGTGCATCACGCCAGTCTGGCGCAGTGCACCCCGCGTCTTCAGCAGTCGAGGGCGACCTGTGGAGAACCGATCAGCTGCCGAGGGCGCTCAGCCAGGCGCGGCGAGCTTCGAGCGCATCGGCTGCGGCCTTGGCTGCCTTCTTGTCGCCCGACTTCTCTGCAGCGGCGACCTCTGCCTCGAGCTTCTCGATGGCCTCGAGCAGCTGCGAGCTCATGTCGTTCGCTCGGGCCTTGGTCTCGGGGTTGTTCTTCTTCCAGTCCACGTCTTCGCGGCCCTTGAGCCCCTGTTCGATCGCGCGGAGCTTGTCGTCGAGCGCACGCTCCTTCTCCCTGGGGAAGACGCGTCCGATCTCGTCCCACTGCCGCTGGATGCGCGTCAGGAGGGCGCGAGCGCGCTTGATGTTCGACTCGTCGGCAACGGCCTTCGCCTCTTCGAGGAGCGCCTCGCGAGCCTCGATCTTCGGCGCTGACTCGGCTTCCTCGGCGGCTGACTGCTCTGCCCGTGCCGCATAGAGGGCGTCGCCGGCAGCCTTGAAGCGTGCCCACAGAGCGTCATCGGCCTTGCGGCCGGCCCGTCCTGATGCCTTCCACTCGTCGAGAAGGCCTCGGTAGGCGGGGATTCCGTCCGTGCCACGCGGGGCGAGTGCCTCGGCGCGTTCGACCAGACGGGTCTTCGCATCGCGAGCGGCCTTGTGCACGTCGTCGAGCTCCGAGTAGAAGGCGCGGCGCTGCTTGTCGACGACGGCACGCGCATCGCGGAATCGCTTCCAGAGCTGCTGTGAGACGCTCTTCGACAGGCGCGGGCCGTTCTGCTGCTGAGCCTGCCAGGCGTCGAACAGCTCACCGAGTTCGGCAGTGACCTGCTTCCACTGGACCTTGCTCAGGTCGCGTGCAGCGATTTCCTCTGCTCGTTCGACGAGGGCCGTACGCTCGGCGATCGCCTGCTCGACGAGTTCCTTGGCCTGCTGGGCTTCCTGGGCGGTGGCCTCGGACAGCGACGAGGTCAGGGCGTTCAGACGCTCACGAAGTCCTGCGAGGTCGCCGACCGCAGCAGCATCGGTCGCTTCGGCGAGCACATGACCGGCCTGCTTGACGAGGTCGCTGGCCGCCGCTCCGCCGGCCTGGTGGCGCTGCTCGAGCGCGTGCACCTTGAAGGCGATGTCGTCGTACTTGCGCACGAAGTAGGCCAGGGCCTCTTCGGGGGTTCCGTCCGGGTATTGACCGACCACGCGCCAGGCGTCGCCCTCGCGGACCTCGACGGTGCCGTCTTCGCTGACGCGGCCCCATTCGGTGCCGTCGCTCGACGGTGCTGCAGTCGGTGCGGAGGGAGCGGCGGCCGCAGCAGAAACGCGCGGGGGTGCCGGAAGACGCGGCGGACCCGGTACGGGCGGACCCGGTACCGGTGGAGTCGGCTTCGTTGGTTCGGTGGCAGACAAGAGTGCTCTCCTTGCGCGGTCATCCCGCGGGAGGGGGAAGGGACGGGGTTCAGCCTAGTACGCGCACGGCCGCGGCGCCGGATCGTCGAGTGACGACGGTCGCACGTCGTCGATCCGGCGTTGTGGGACGCGATGGGAGGGGCACTCGTTATCCATCTGTGACGTGATCGTTCGCTGCGCGATACTCATCCCGTCACATCCGGGAAACACGCGCGGCCTAACGTCATGGGCACGGCACGATCGCCGCCGACAGGAGCACCATCGATGAACAGTATCCCCGCCACCGAGATCCTGATCGTCGGTGCGGGGACGGCGGCGCGGCGGTTCGCCGAGCAGCTCCTGGAAAATGCGCCCGAAACGGTGCGGGTGACGATGATCGGCGACGAGGGGCGACCGCCCTACGACCGCACCCGGCTCAGCGAATTGTTCCTCGGGGCGGCAGAGGAGGATCTGACCTTCGACACCTCGCTCTTCGACGATGAACGGTTCGAGCTGATCGTCGACGACCGGGTGCTGCGGATCGACCGCCGGGCGCGGAGCGTGCTGACCCGATCCAGGCAGGTCCATCACTACGACACGCTGGTCCTGGCCACCGGCGCCTATGCGGCCAGGATCGCGATCGAGGGATCCTCGCTGCCGGGGTGCTTCGCGTATCGCACGCTCGATGACATCGAGGAGCTCCGCGAGTTCGTGCAGGTGCGCGGCGCCGAGCTCGGACGCGATCTGCGCGGGGTCGTGATCGGCGGAGGGGTGCTCGGTCTCGAGGCGGCGGGAGCACTGCAGGCGATGGAGGTCGATGCGACCGTCATCCAGTATGCGGATCGCCTCATGGCCGCGCAGCTCGACGGCACCGCCGGCAGCATCGTGAAGCGGCATCTGCAGGCGCGTGGCATCACCGTGCGCACCGGCACACGAGCGACCAGGATCGACCCGGACGAATCCGGCGCCGTGACCGCGATCGAGTACCACGACGGCTCCTTCCAACGCGTCGACGTGGTGATCTTCACGGTCGGGGTGCAGGCTCGCGACGAGCTCGCCCGTAACGCCGGGATCGATGTGCACCCGCTCGGCGGCATCGTGATCGACGACGGGTGCTGCACTTCCGACCCCAGAGTGCTGGCGATCGGCGAGGTCGCCAACTACGACGGACGCTGCGTCGGGCTCGTCGCGGCGGCACACGAGATGGCCGATGTGGCGGTCGCCCGGATGCTCGGCGGCGACGTCTCGTTCTCCGGGTACGACGAATCGGCGGCGGTCACCCTGGCCGGTGTCGAAGTGGTCAGCTTCGGCGATGCACTCGCCAGCACGCCGGATGCGGTCGACGTGCTGTTCGCGGATCCGATCGCCGGGGTGTACAAGAAGCTCGTCCTGGCAGAGGACGCCCACACGCTGCTCGGCGGGATCCTGGTGGGCGATGCATCCGCATACGGCGCGCTGCGACCACAGGTCGGGACGAGGCTCCTCAGCGAACCCTCGTCGTATGTGCTGCCGGCGCGTGGCTGATGCGCGCCGAGGCTACCCGGCGGGCGTCTCGCTCGGGACGGGAGTCTCGGCAGGCGCCGGGGTCTCGGTAGGCGCCGGTGTCTCGGTCGGCGCGACCGTGGGGGTCGGCGTGGGCTCGGGGGCGGTCACCTGGGCGTGCACGACCTGGCTGGCGATGGCAGCGGCGACGATGACGACACCGACGACGATGCCGATCGTGTTGTCGCGGACTCGGCGACGGATCTGCCCGTCGTGCCAGCTGGTGCGGGCCGCATGGATGCGAGCACGTTCCGCCTGCGCTCGCTGCTGTGCGTTCTTGGACCCGCGTGCCACCATCTGCCCTGGTTCCCCTCACTGCGTCGCCGTTCGACGTCGCCTCAGAGCCTACCGTCGTCGCGCCATCGCGCCGATGCGCGGCTCGGTTCCGGCGCACTGTCCAGCAGGCAGGGCGCGACGCCGGTGTCGGCACGGGTCGTTCTGCCGCAGGATGGACTACACCCGTCTGACGGTGATGTCGCCGGCCCCGAGTAGCCTTGGTGGGTGACCCCTTCCGCGCCGCTGCTCTCCGGGCAGACGCCCCTCGCCGTGCGAATGCGTCCGGTATCGCTCGACGAGGTCGCCGGGCAACGGCACCTGCTGCGCGCCGGATCACCGATCGTGGCTCTCGCCGATCCGGACGCCACGTCGGCCGGCGCCGTCTCGATCATCCTGTGGGGTCCCCCCGGCACGGGCAAGACCACACTCGCGCAGGCGATCGCCCGCTCATCCGGGCGCCGCTTCGTCGAGCTCTCCGCGGTCACGGCCGGTGTGAAGGACGTGCGCGAGGTCATGCAGGAGGCCATCACGCAGCGCGACCTGTACGGGCAGACGACGATCCTGTTCCTCGATGAGATCCATCGCTTCACGAAGGCGCAGCAGGATGCATTGCTCCCCGGCGTCGAGAACGGCTGGGTCATCCTGATCGCCGCGACCACCGAGAACCCGTCGTTCTCGGTGATCTCGCCGCTGCTGTCCCGATCCCTTCTGCTCACGCTGCAGGCACTGACGGATGACGACATCGGTCTGCTCGTCGATCGCGCGGTGAGCGATGCTCGCGGTCTGAACGGCGCCGTGACACTGGGGGACGAGGCGCGATCCTCGCTCATCCGTCTCGCCTCGGGCGATGCACGACGCGCGCTGACCGGTCTCGAGGCCGGCGCTGCCGTCGCGCTCTCGCATGCGACGGAGTCCGCGGACGACGGCGCCGAGGGTGCGAAGACGAAGGGCGCTGCGAAGACGAAGGGTGCTGCACGCAAGGGCGCCGGTGTCCCGGAGGTCTCCGCAGAGGACATCGCGCAGGCCGTGGACCGCGCGCTGCTGCGCTACGACCGTCAGGGCGACGAGCACTACGACGTCATCAGCGCGTTCATCAAGTCGATCAGAGGGTCCGACCCTGATGCCGCGCTGCATTACCTCGCACGCATGATCGAGGCGGGGGAGGACCCGCGCTTCATCGCGAGACGGCTGGTGATCTCGGCCTCGGAAGACGTCGGCCTCGCCGATCCGCAGGCGCTCGGCATCGCGGTCGCCGCCGCCGATGCGGTGGCGTTCATCGGAATGCCGGAGGGCCGCATCCCGCTCGCCGAGGCGACCGTCTACCTCGCGACCACAGCGAAGTCGAATGCGGCATACGTGGGCATCGACGCCGCGATCGCAGACATCCGCTCCGGTGGCTTCGGGCGTGTGCCGCTCCACCTGCGCGACGCGCACTATCCGGGGGCGAAGCGCCTCGGCCACGGCCGTGGATACGTGTACTCGCACGACAGCGAGTTCGGGATCGTGCCGCAGCAGTATCTACCCGACGAGCTCGACGGACGGCACTACTACGAGCCGAAGAACCTCGGAGCGGAGCGCGACATCGGTGCGCGACTCGAGCGCATCCGCCGTATCCTCGGCGACCGCTGACCCTCCCGATCGGGAAGAGAACCGCGATCTGTTAGACTTGAGCGGCTCGAAACCGAGTTTTCGGGCATCTCCTCGTTCACACCACACCTTGCTCGCGCCCCGGCGTGCGCTCCAAGGCAGAACGCGGACGATACGTCCGTGAGTCGTGAAAGACGCGACCACGTCATCGGAAGGACAAGCTTCGTGACCACGAAGTCCCAGGACCGCCGCAAGGTGCGTCTGAGTCGTGCCCTCGGCATCCCGCTCACCCCGAAGGCCGCCCGCTACCTCGAGAAGCGTCCCTACGCTCCGGGCGAGCACGGCCGTACCAAGCGCAAGGCAGACAGCGACTACGCCGTCCGTCTTCGTGAGAAGCAGCGTCTGCGCGAGCAGTACGGCATCCGCGAGAAGCAGATGCGCAACACCTTCAACGAGGCACGTCGCCAGGAAGGCCTGACCGGTGAGAACCTGGTCGAGCTGCTCGAGATGCGTCTCGACGCGCTCGTCGTGCGTTCGGGCTTCGCCCGCACCACGGCCCAGGCTCGCCAGCTCGTCGTGCACCGTCACATCCTCGTCGACGGCCAGCTCGTCGACCGCCCGTCGTTCCGCGTGAAGCCGGGTCAGCTCATCCACGTCAAGGCCAAGAGCGAGGGCACCGAGCCCTTCCAG
>JBOGEI010000128.1:0-11090 GCA_050701935.1 Microbacterium sp. | reverse complement strand
GCGTAGATGTCGAAGCCGTCGCGGAAGACGACGTTCTTCTCGCCTGCTCGGATAGGCAGGGGGAAGCGGTTGGATGCCGGCGGCAGCGGGCAGTTGTACTGCGCGCTGAAGCCGCAGGGGGGCACGAAAGCGCGGTTGAAATCGAGGACCACTGCGCCCTCGTCGTCGCGCAGCTGGACGAACAGGAAGCGACCGGAGCCGTAGGTCTCGGAGCCGTTCGTCTCGTCGCCGAAGACGAGGAGCAGCGTGCCGCCGTCATCGAACGCGGCGAGGGTGTACTCCCGGCCGTCGAGCTCGAGGCGGATGTCGCCGGGGACGACCAGGTCGCGGGTGCCGCCGTTGTCGCGGATGTGCTCGAACGAGACGCGGCGATCTCCGGCCACAGGAGTGAAGTGCCCCTCGAGCACCCACGCCGGGTCGTACTCATAGGTGTCGATGCGGTCGAAGGCGCGGATCGCGGGGGCGTCGGCATCCCAGACCCGCAGCCCGTGCTCCGCCTGGCCGGTCTCGATGTTCGTGCGCTCGATCGGAGTCACGGTCACCGTGTCGGCTGCCGCGCGCTGCTCGGCGTCCAGGTCGGGGCGTTCGCCGGTCCAGCGGGTCTCGACCAGGGCGAGGTTGCCGGTCGCGGACGTGACGGCGGCGCGGCGCTCGGCCCGCCAATGGGTGTGATCTTCGCGTTCAGACATCACCTTCAATTCTCTGGCATGCAGAACGCGGTGGGGTCGGGCCCGTCACTCGGAGTAACGCACGGGACGTTCGAGTCGTAGTATCGCCGCCGAGGTCGTCTCACTCGCGCTGGGCAGGCGCCTTCATCGGTTCAGGCGCTCGATGAGGTGGACGGTGACCTCATCGCCGTCGCTCTTACCGATGCGCTTGCGGATGGCGGCCGTGACCGGGAGCTTGTGCGTGCCGTCGCCCAGCGCCATGAAGGCGCCGCGGAACGGCTCGCCGTCGACCGTGCCGGCGACTTTGACGAGCCCGCGAGTGCCGAAGATCGTCGCGGAGTCATCGAGTTGGACGCAGGTCCACGTGTCGCCTTCTCGGACCTTGCCGAGGGTGGCGGTGAAGGTGATGTCGAGGGGGATGTTCATGTCTGTCTCCATTCGCCGATCAGACGAACGATCCGATGATCGCGCCGATGATGACGAGTTTCAAGACCCAGTCGAGCAGGTGGATGCCAGCTGCGGAGGGGGAGGTGTTCTCGTGGACGACGCCGCCCATGAGCAGGACGAGGGGGAGTGCGCACAGGGCCAGTCCGAGAAGTGCCCCTGAGCCCGCACCGTGCCATCCGGCTGCGGACATCAGGCCGGCGACGAGGCACGAGACGATGAGGCTGCGCAGCCAGGACGCCCATCCGGTCGCACCGGCGATGACCTGCTCGACACCGCTCGCGACGTCTTCCTCGAGTTCGGGTACACCGGGACGTCGATGGATGAGGTGGCGCGGCGCGCGCGCATCTCCAAGGCGTCGCTCTACCGGGAACACGCATCGAAGTCGGCGCTGTATGCCGCCGTCGTCCGGAATTGGGCGCTCGCCGGTCGGGACGCCATGAGGCCGGCGCTGGAAGAGCTGAAGGCGAACCCCGACCTGAGGGAGGGTCTCGTCGCACTCGGTGCGACGATGCGGACAGGGATCCTCAGCGCGCCGGTGGTGGCGATGCGCCGTTTGGTCATCGCGGAAGCGGCAGCGCATCCGGACGTTGCGAGGGACTACCTGGCGCAGAGCTGGGACGCGAACATCCGCCATCTCGCCGAGGCGCTGGCCGACCTGTCTGAGGCGCACGGCCTGGTCATCGACGATGCCGACGCGCTCGCGAGCGAGTTCACCTGGCTGGTCGTGGGGGCACCGTTGAATGCCGGCCTTCTGGGCGTGCAGGCGGAGGTGCTTCCGGTGACCAGGGCCGTCGATCTGTTCCTGGCCGGCTACCTCCGCGACTAGCCTCGGATGAAAGCGCATTCGTGCGCATGGATGCAACGGGTTGCAACCTCGTCCGGTATACCATTTGGCCATACGCCCAGCAGTGTCGGTCCCCAGCTGACCATGGGCGGGGCGGCTCAGCCGTCATGCGGAGGGAGAGTGGATCTCTTTTCGATCCCGAGGGGGGATGGGGTGGGAGTTCGGTCCCCAGCCGGCACCCACCCCCACACTCGGCCCTCCGCCACTCAGCTCGGTTCAGCCCGTTCCGTTCAGTCTGCTCACGATCCAGAACCCGACGATCGCGATCACGACGATGATGGGCACCCAGGTGCCGCCGCGCTTGAGCCGCCGTCCTTGCGGTGCGACTCCGGGTGGCGGCGTCAGCAGACCCGCAGGAGCAGCGAACGGCAATGACGCGCTCGGCCCGGGCGCCCCGGCCTCGGCCACGAGTCGCTCATCGCGCCACCGTGCCCATTGGTCGAACTTCGTCAGCAGGGCTCCCACGACGCCGAACAGCCATGCCCATGTTGCGGGGTCGAGCGTCGAGACGTTGCGCTGTGTGTAGAGGAACAGCCAGTCGTCGACGATCTCGACGTCGAGCTGGGCGGCGTTGTCGATGAACCGCGCCATGATGTCGGGCGTGAAGAGGTAGAGAGCGTCGCGTTCGTAGCCGGCAGGGCAATAGAGCGTGAAGTGCTGATCGAAGTCGCCCTCGAGCGACAGACGCTGGCTTTTCTGGAACGACGCCGGCAGGTTCGAGCCGAAACCGTTGTTGCCCTTCGCATCGAGCACGATGTTCGGCAGCGGCACGTCGAGCTTCACCGCGACGTATCCCCAGCGATAGGTCGTCGAGTTCTTCCCCGATTGCACCGTGTACTGGTAGTTGCCGAACTCGACGAAGCGGGGCCGGGTTCCCCTGACCAGGTCGGTCGACTGGCGAGCGCGGCCGAGGCCGAAGATCATGCCGGGAAGCGGAGGGTCTACGACCTTCGGCTCGTACGTCATGCCGTTCGCCTGGGCGAAGCTGTGCAGTCGGTATCGCCGGGCCTGCGCGTTGCGGACGCTCAGCCAGATCATCACGCCCGCCGCCGCCAGCAGGAGCACGATCAGCACCAGAGGAATCGCTGCGGTGGCAGGGGATCCGCCGAAGGACGCCAGGCTCAGGACCACGGTGATGAGAAGCGGCAGCATCACGACGGCGAAGATCGCGGCCACCACGATGCCGATGATCGTGGATGCCGTCATGCCACCGGTCGGGCGTGAACGAAGCTCCGACGCGAAGGCGCGGACCGCCGCCGCGTCGACCGGCTCGGTGAGGGGCCGGGCGTCGAAGGTCGTCGGTGATGTCACCGATTCACCGCATCGGCATCCCAGGTGAGGGCAGTTCCCTCCGCAACCGGGAGTGCCTCGATGCGCGCGTCGGCGCAGATGGCCGCGATCAGCTCGGGCGAACCGGCCACGATCGTCGAGTCGAAGTCGACCTCCGACACCATGACCCACGCGTGGTCTTCGGGCCACAGGAGGCTCGGGCTCTGAGCCGACGGAGGGAACCCGTGCTCTTCGGCCGGAAGGTCACGCCAGGGCGCGCGCAGCACCCAATCGGGGTCGGCGAAGGAACGGGGCGACGCGGAGAACAGCACATGCCCTCGCCCAGGCAGCTCGAACCGTGGCCCCTCGGAGATCTCCCGCGAGAGGATGCCCTCCTGCCAGGTGGGCTTGCGGAAGACGTTGTTGAAGGGGTCGTGCGCGCTGCGATCGAGCATCGCCTGATGGTTCGGGTCGTCCGAGAAGGTCAGGAAGGCGCGCGAAGGCGTGATGCCGACGAACCCCAGCAGACCGCCGCGTCCCTCCCAGAGTGCGGCGAATCCGGCATCCGGGGTCTGCGTGTGATTCACGAGGTGCGTGGCGATGGCCGCGAGGTGTGCCGGTTCGAGCTCGCCCTCCAATGGTGCCGTGAACTCGCGGCCGTCGGGAGAGATCCGCGTGCGCCAGTCTCCGTCGCTCGGGGTGCGCACGAGTCGCTGCCATTGCGCGAGTGGATGCAGCACGGTGCCGAAGGCCGCAGCCGTCTGCGCCCAGGAGACCGGCTCATCGACGAACCCGGCCGTGATCGCGTGCTGCTCGGATTCGGGAAGGCGCACCAGTTCTTCGGCCGTCGGAACGGCTCGATCAGGCGATGATCTGGCGATGGCCGGGTGGAAGATGCGCGCATATGCGGGAAATCCGCGAGGCACCACCCCGTGCATGGTCTCGTAGCCTGCGTCGAGCCGCTCACGCAGCCATGCCCCCGCCGAGGGATCGGACATCCACTCCATGCCACCACGCTACCCGGCGCTTCGCTCTCCGTGTGGTCGGCGGATCTCGGGTGAGCGTGCTGCTGCACGTGGTCTTCCCCGTGGTCGTCGTCCTCGACTGGATGCTGGTCGGCGATCGCCCGCGCATGCCGTGGGGGTGGATCTGGTCGTTGCTGCCGTACCCCCTCGTGTGGCTGCTCGTGGTCCTGCTCCGTGGTGTCACCGACGGCTGGGTGCCGTACGGCTTCCTGCTCCCGGAGCGTGGCCCGGTATCGCTGATCCTCCACATCGTCGGCCTGCTCGTCGCGGTCCTCCTCGCCGGTGCGCTGGTCTGGACGGCCAGCCGATTCCGCGGCGTCCGGGGAGGGGCGACGGATCGCTCACCCGCTGCGCATATCTGACGCTGTGCTGCCACCGGGGCGGGCGCTACGGTAGGAATCGCGTCGCGCGAGCCGACCGTCTTGAGGGAGAGATCGAATGCTGAATCAGGCCGAAGCCGTGTCCGGTGAGCGGGTCTTCCGTCGGAATCCGCTCCGCTCTGCCGTCGGGGCGATCGTGCTCTCGGCAGTGCTGTCGGCGGCGACGCTCTTCCTCCTGCCGAGGTTCCTGCCGTCGACGATGAACATCTCGACCCGCGGGATCCTGGTCCTCGTTCTCGCCATCGCGTTGACCGTAGCCGTGTTCGCGGGCTTCTTCTGGTTCCGCAACATCCGGATCATCGTCCGCGCGGACGCGGTCGAGATCGGGAAGGCGGGCAGTCGCGAGACGTTCCCGAGGGCGACGACCGCCTTCCGCTCGAAGATCACCGAGCACCGCACGAACGGACTGCCCAGCGGAACGACGCGCGCCCTGGTCGTGCACACTGGTGACCGCGAGATCACGATCGAGCTGCCCGGCTACACGCGGCCGCTGTTCAACGAGCTGATGGCGACGCTCAACCCGATCGCGCAGCCGGTGTTCGATGACCCTGTCGCCGCCGCGAGGGCCGGAGCGCAGCTTCCGACGCAGTTCACGGTCGACGCCACGGGGGAGCGGCGCCTGGCTTCGCGCATCACGATCGCCGCGGTCGTGTTCCTCGTCATCGCCGTCGGCGTCGGACTGCTCGTGCTGGTGCCGGGCTTCGTCGAGGGCGAGCTCTCGGCGCTGATCCTGCTCGCACCGTTCGCCGCGGTCGCGGCCGTCGGATTCGGAATCGGGGCTGTGCAGCGCCGACGCCTCGTGCGGTCGATCCCCGCCCTCGTGTCGATCGACACCCACGGCGTCCGCATCGATGGCGTGGACAACCCGTACACGCAGCTCAGCCGCATCTGGCTGACCCCGCCGGCCTATCCGGTCAAGCGCCTGCGACTCGCACGCGCCGGAGGCAAGACGACCACCCACCTGCTCGCCTCCTCTCGTGTGGGGATCACACCCGACTACGGCGACCTCCTGCTCGCCGTACGTGCGAGGACGGCGCACCTGCCGGGGCTCCTCTCCCTGGATCTCGAATGACAGGGCAGGGAGGGCACGACCCCGAGTACCCGATCGGCACGGAACGACTGCTCCTGCGTCCGATCGCCGCCTCCGATGCCGTCGCGATGCACCTCTACAAGTCGGATCCGGATGCCGTGCGGTATGTGCCGTATGCACCGTTGACGCTCGCCGATGTCGAGCAGCGCATCGCGACGACCTGGTCGAACACGCACTTCGCGAAGGAGGGCGACGCCGTGTCCCTCGCCGTCGAAGAGCGCGGGTCCGGTGCCCTGGTCGGCGACGTCGTGCTGTTCTGGCGCAGCGAGACCGACCGATCCGGCGAGGTCGGGTACATCTTCGACCCGCGGGCCGGCGGCCGTGGTTATGCGACGGAGGCCGTCGAGGCACTGCTCGCGCTCGGATTCGACGGACTGGGTATGCACCGGATCGTCGCGCGGATCGACGAGCGCAACACGTCATCGGCTCGCGTCGCCGAGAGGCTCGGCTTCCGGCGTGAGGCGCGGCTGGTCGAGAGCGAGTGGTTCAAGGACGAATGGACGACGCTGCTGGTCTATGCGCTCCTCGAGGACGAGTGGCGCTCGCGCAGCGCAACCGCTCGCTGAAGATCCCCCATAATCAAGGGTGTGACTGCGACTGCAACCCTCCCCTCCCTCGACGGCCGCCGATTCCGGATGGTGTCGTCCACGACCTCTGCGGTCGATCCCGAATCCCCGAGCATCTTCGAGTACTTCGAGCGCGACGGTGCGATCTGGGGCGGGTACGAGGGTGACACGGTCACCTTCGGCAAGTTTGTCGGCACCCGCACCGGCGACACGATCTGGGTCTCGTTCGTTCACGTGCTCAAGGCCGACGGCACGGTGGTGACCGGAGACGGTGAGAGCGAGCTGGAGCTGACAGACGGCGGCGGCATCCGCCTCGTGGAGCACTATGAGATGCACGGACTCCCGCAGCTCAGCGTGTGCGAGGAGCTCTCCGCCTGAGGAGACCCGGCGACCGAGGCGAAGCGCTCAGCGCGGCGGGAGTGGGACCGGTTCGAAAGAAGTCTGGCCGCGCGCGACTGCGTGTTGGTACTCTTCACCTGCCTGGGGGCACTGATATCTGGGGGCAGAGTAGTCGTTCAGCAGGGCTGTTTCCGGAGGAAGTCATGAGAGTCATCAAGCGCTCGGTTGCGGCCGTGATCGTCGCCCTTCTCATCGTCGTAGGCAATGTCGTGCCCGCGAACGCCGCGACGGTGCAGGGCAATGTCGTGGCACTCGTCAATCAGAACCGCGCAGCTGCCGGTCTGCCTGCGCTGCGGCAGGACCCCACATTGAATGCTGCCGCACAGCAGTGGGCGACCCAGATGAGCTCGACGGGGGTCTTTCAGCACAGCACGAGCGCGTGGCGGGCCGAGCGTATCCCTACCGGATGGCGGAGCAACGGGGAGAACATCGCTGCCGGTCAGCGCAGCGAGAGCGAGGTGATGAGCGCCTGGATGAACTCTGCCGGGCATCGCCAGAACATCCTCAGCTCGGGCTATACCCGCATTGGCGTCGGTTACGTCGCCGCAGGCAATTATTGGGTCCAGATCTTCGCCGGGTATCCAGGCGATACTGCACCCACCCCGGCCGAGCAGGCAATCGATGCCGCCTACCTCGCAACAGGCGGCCAGGGCGGGTCGCTCGGGTCGCCCACGAGCGGATACCTTCAGGTTCCGCAGAACGGTGGCGGCACGGCTCGGGCATATCAGAACGGCTCGATCTATTGGACGGCTGCCACGGGGGCGCACCCGGTTGCCGGCGAGTACCGTGATTACTACTTCTCTCTCGGCGGTGCTGCCGGGCCGCTCGGGTGGCCGAGCAGTGGTCGTCTCGCGCTCGAGGAGCATCGCCCTGGCGGAGCAGCTCAGGCTTTCACCCTCGGTTCGATCTATTCCTCGACCGCGACCGGAACACACGGAGTGCTCGGAGCATTCCGCGACGCCTACTTCACGTTAGGCGGTTCGACGGGCGTTGTGGGCTGGCCCATCGCCGAGGCTGTTTCTCGGCAGGAGAAGGGCGGCGGGCGCTCGCAGGCCTTCGAAAACGGGGCGATCTACGGCAGCAATGCGGGAGTGTTCCTGGTCGCGCCGCCTATGCAAGCGGTCTACGCCGAAGCCGGGCAGCTCGAGGGCGTGCTGGGTTGGCCCCAGAGTGGGCGGCTCTACATCCCGCAGAACGGTCAGGGACTCGGCCAGGTCTTCGCCGGCGGCTCCATCTACTCGTCTTCCGCGGGCGTTTTCGCGGTGACAGGGCGAACACTGGCGCACTACTTCACCCTCGACGGTGCCGCGGGTTCGCTCGGATGGCCGACGGGTGCGATGGTGTGCGGGGCGGACGAGTCCTGCACGCAGTCATTCCGGTGGGGGACGATCTACTCATCCCCAGCGGGAACGAAGGTCGCCGACCCCGGCATCGAGCAGGTCTATGCGTCGCTCGGGGGAGCCTCCGGAATCCTGGGTGAACGGCAGAGCGGACTCATCAAGATTCCGTACAGCTACGGTGGAGTCGGGCAAGTCTTCGCCGGGGGGTCGGTCTACTCCTCGCGCTTGGGTGCGTTCGCGGTGACAGGGCGGACGCTGGCGTACTACTTCACCCTGGGTGGTGCCGCGGGTTCGCTCGGATGGCCGACGGGTGCGATGGTGTGCGGGGCGGACGAGTCTTGCACACAGACGTTCCAGTGGGGGACGATCTACTCATCACCCGCCGGTTCGCACGTGGGCTGATCGATGCGGACTCAGCGCGGCGGCAGTGCGTCGCGACCAGGGGAAGCCGGCGTCCACCGTGTCATCCCGAGCGGTGCGGTGACGCTGCTCCGTTCCGGAAGGTCGCCCGGCAGCAGGTAGGGGCGGCGGATCACCTCGTCGAGCACGACGACGCTCACGACCGTGCGCACTTCGGGCAACTGGGCGATGACCCCGGTGGAGAACTCGTGCACGCCGCTGACGTCGACCGCGCGGATGAGCAGCATCGCGTCATGCTCGCCGGTCGTGATGGCGCACCACTCGACGTCGGGCATCTCCAGCACGCGTTCGCGGAAAGACGCCCAGGCCTGCGGCATCACCGTGACGAACACGAGGGCGCCGATCGAGAGTCCGGCCTTCGCCTGATCGACGCGGGCGCTGAAGCCGGTGATCACCCCGTCGTGCACGAGCGATTCGACGCGCGTGTACGCATTCGCGCGGGAGATCCCCACCTTGTCGGCGAGGGCTGCGATCGAGACACGACCGTTATCACGCAGGACTTCGAGGATTCTGTATGCCGTCTCGTCCAAAGGGGCAGCACTTCGTCCAGAATGCTTCAACTGTTCCGCATCCTTGCTGGACATATTGTTCCTCACATCCGAGGTTCTGGACAGAGCGTGCCGAGGTGACCCGCTCTTGCTGGACACATCGTCGCATATGATGCGAATCTGATCCACGGTCGTCCACATCGGTGGCGACTCACCCGAATGTACTCCTCGCCTCTGGAGGCCCTCATGTCGTCACGCCGTATCACGCCGGTCATCGCGTTCGGAGCCGTCGCGCTCCTCGCGCTCGCAGGTTGCTCGGGAGGGAACTCAGCAGGCAACGGCGGGCAGTCCGCAGGCTCCGACTCCCTCGTCATCGACACCGCATTCTCGATCGAGACCACCGACCCGGGTCACACCTACGACCCGACCGGCAACATGATCGCCAAGGCGCTCTACGAGACCCTCGTCGACTTCGAGGGTTCCG
Source organism: Microbacterium sp. (assembly GCA_050701935.1). GTDB lineage: Bacteria > Actinomycetota > Actinomycetes > Actinomycetales > Microbacteriaceae > Microbacterium. The sequence goes on along the minus strand of JBOGEI010000128.1, from coordinate 1,670 downwards.
ACGTCTCCACTCCCGTCGCCGGCCTCGCCTCGTGGGAGCAGAACGACGAGGCGACCGAGTTCACCTTCACGCTCGAAGGGGACCGCGTCTTCTCCGACGGCTCGCCGATCGAGGCGAAGGACGTCGTCTTCACCCTGCAGCGCATCCAGGGCATGGAAGACGCCAAGCCGAACTTCCTCCTGGGCGGTCTGACCATCACCGAGGTCGACGACAAGACGATCCAGTTCACCTCCGAGACCCCGCTGCTGCAGCTGCCCGCGATCCTCGCGAACCCTGCGCTCGGCATCGTCAACTCCGACGTCGTGATCGAGAACGGCGGCACGACCGACGGCACCGACTCGGCGCAGAAGTTCCTCGACGGCGCATCCGCCGGCTCCGGTCCGTTCGTCCTCGACACCCTCGACCTCAGCTCGCAGGTCGTGCTGAAGAAGAACGACGAGTACAACGGCGACGAGAAGTCGGCGTACAAGCGCGTCGTCGTGCGCAACGTCTCGGAGAGCGCCACTCAGCTCGCCAACCTCAAGGGTGGCGACTCGATGGTGGCGATGGACCTGAACGGCGACCAGGTCGCCGGTCTCGGAGACGGCATCACGGTCGACTCCGTCCCTTCCGGACAGACCATCTTCCTGCTGCTGAACCAGTCCGAGGCGGTCGCCGGTGACCTGGCGAACGTCAAGATCGCCGAGGCGATCCGCTACGCGCTCGACTACGACGCACTGCTCGAGCTGGCGGGCGCCGGCTCCGTGCAGGCGACCGGCGTCATCCCGCCCGGATTCGAGGGCGCTCTCGACGGCGGCGTGAAGCAGGACCTCGCCAAGGCCAAGGCCGCGCTCGCCGAGGCCGGATACACGGGCCAGACGCTGAAGCTGCAGTTCCCGAACGACTACCCGGTCGGCGGCGTGGAGTTCACCCCGCTCGCCGAGCGCGTGCAGGCGCAGCTCGAGGATGCCGGCATCGCGGTCGACCTCGCCCCGGCCCCCTTCGCGACCGAGCTCGACGCCTACGTCAACGGCACCGAGGGCTTCGGCCTGTGGTTCTGGGGTCCGGACTACGCGGACTCCGCGAACTTCCTGCCCTTCGCACCGGGCCTCAAGGTCGGTCTCCGCGCCGGCTGGGCCGCCGAGGCCAACCCGGAGATCGCCGGAATCGCCGCGGGTGCTGCTGCCGCGACCGACCCCGACCAGCGTTCGTCCGCATTCACCGCGTTCGCCGAGGCCATGCAGGCCGATGGCCCCTTCGTTCCGCTGATCGTCCCCGGCCGCAACATCTCCTCGGCCGACAGCGTGAAGGGCGCGGTGTACAACTCCGTCTGGGAGATGGACATCGCCGAGATCACGCCGGCCGGCTGAGCGGACATCTCATGACGACAGTGGCGGTGCAGAGGCAGGCGCAACGGCGCCGATCGCCTCTGATCGGATACCTGCTGCGGCGGGTCGGCACCTCCCTGCTCCTGTTGGTGGGCGTGACGATCGTCACGTTCGCGCTCACCAACCTGGTGCCGGGAGACCCGGTCTCGGCCGCACTCGGTGAGGGCGCATCGCAGAATCCCGCGACACGTGACGCGTTCATCAAGGAGCACGGTCTCGACCAGCCACTGTTCGTGCAGTACTTCATCTACATGGGGAACCTGCTTCGCGGGGACCTCGGCACGTCGCTGGTGACCGGACGCC
>JBOGEI010000127.1:0-11128 GCA_050701935.1 Microbacterium sp. | reverse complement strand
CTGTGAGGGTGACGAGGCGGCGCGGCACCGGCAGCTCCAGCCACTCGACCGCGGCGAGCCCTTCGGCATCGATGTCGACGAGCCAGGAGCCACGCGGTTTGTGCTGCTCCCCGAAGCTGTAATGCAGAGGCGCACCCGCATAACGAACCCGATCACTGAGCTGCTGACGCCCGTGGATGTGGCCGAGCGCCACATAGTCAGGCCCGTCGAAGACACTCAGCGGCACGACGTCGAGGCCACCTTGTCGAACCTCGCGCTCGAGTCCTGCCGTCGCGTCGACACCCGCGGCGAAACAGTGCGCGATCGCCACCGAGCGCCCTCCGTTCTGCTCGATCCCGGCACGGACCAGCTCCATGGCGTGAGCCATGGTCTGTGCCTGGGTGCGCAGCTGGCGCCCTGAGCTGTCGCCCTCAGGCCAGTGCTGACGCACGATCGCGGGCTCGAGATAGGGGATGCCGAAGAAGTGCACCGGGCCGTCGGCATCGGACACCGTGACGGGCACGCCGACTGCGAGCGGGTCGGTCAGCACGTGGATGCCCTCACGCAGCAGCCGGGCCTGGAAGCCGAGTCTCGCCGCCGAATCGTGGTTGCCGCTCGTGACAACGACGCGGGCGCCCGTATCGTGCAGAGCCACCAATGCATCGCCGAGCAGAGTGTAGGCGGCGCCCGACGGCGTCGCGGAATCGAAGACGTCTCCCGCGACGACCACCACGTCGACGGCATTCGCGCGAACCTGCTCGGTGAGCGCTCCGAGCACCTCGGCGAGGGCGTCCATGGTCGAGTTGCCATGGAACGTCCGGCCGATGTGCCAGTCGGAGGTGTGCAGGATCCGCATACTCACACGGTACGAACCCCCTCCGACATTCCGTCCGAGGCGTGCCGCGGCAGCCGTTCCTGATCCGATGATCGGCGGATCTTCGTCCGGGAAAGGCTGCCGCGCCCGCGGTCTCAGTGCGCGGCGAGGATCTGAACGTCCTGCGCCGGAAGCAGCTCCTCCTTGGTGCCGCGGACCATGGTCGCCGCGATGACCGACGCCGCGACCATGAGGATCGACCCCACGATGAAGGTCAGCCCATAGGCATCGGTGAGCTGCTGCGGCGAGACGTCCGCCTGCGCATGACCGCCGACGGATGCCGCGTACACCGCGGTGAACACCGACAGGCCGATCGAACCGCCGATCTGCATCGCCGAGTTCGCCACGGCCGAGGTCACTCCGGCATCGTGTGGGGCGACGCGTGCCAGCGCCAGGTTCTGCAGCGGGATGAAGACGAACCCCATGCCGATGCCCAGGAGCACCAGGCCGGGAGCGATCTGGACGAAAGTAGGAACCGTCCGGGGTTATGCCCGAGAGCAGGAAGAGCCCGACCGCAGCGATCAGCGGTCCGACGATCAGCTGCGGCCGCGGGCCGATCACGGGCAGCAGCTTGGTCGCGATCGGAGCCAGAATCATGGTCGCGATCGGCAGCGGGAGGCTGGCGAGGCCCGCCTGCAGGGCCCCCATGCCCAGAACGAACTGCAGGTGGAAGGTCAGATAGATCGTCGATCCGATCATGATCGCGCCGGCGACGCCCTGGATGAGGAAGGCTCCCCCGCGCACCCGGTCGGCCACGACACGCAACGGCAGCAGCGGCTGCGAGACCCGGCTCTCGACCCACACGAACACGGCGAGGAGCACGACTCCGGCGCCGAGGAACGCGATTGTCGACGCATCGCCCCACCCGTTCTCGGCCAGGCTGAAACCGTAAACCAGAGCCCCGAGTCCCAGGGTCACGAAGATCGCACCCCAGAGGTCGTAGCGGTTGTCGCCCTCCGCCTTGCTCTCGGTCAGGAAGATCGCGCCCCCGATCACTCCGATCACGACGAAGAAGAGGTTCACCAGCAGGCACCAGCGCCAGTCGGCGAACTCCGTGAGCACGCCGCCGAGAAGCAGTCCGACCGCGGCTCCGGTGCCGGCCACGGTTCCGAACACGGCGAATGCGGTGTTCCGATCGCGGCCTGAGGGGAACGTGACGGTGAGCAACGCGAGTGCGGCGGGGGCGAGAAGCGCTGCGAACGCGCCCTGCAGCCCACGGGCGAGGATCAGCTCCCACCCCTGCTGCGCGAGTCCGCCGTAGAGTGACGCCGCACCGAAGCCGATCATGCCGACGATGAAGATGCGCTTGCGTCCGACGTAGTCGGCGATCCTGCCACCGAGCAGCAGCAGCGCTCCGAAAGCCAGAGCGTAGGCCGTGACGACCCACTGGCGCTGCCCGTCGGTGAGCCCGAGGGCTGCCTGAGCGCGGGGCAGCGCGATGTTCACGATCGTGCCGTCGAGGACGACGACCAGTTGCGTGAGAGAGAGGACGATGAGTGCCCACCACCGGGACCGGGGAAGGGCACGCAGGGACGAAGACATGGAAAAACCTCCGGTGTCTGTTGAGGATGCCGGAGGTTTCGAGCCTCGGATCAGTGCGCTTCTAGACGCCTGACCACCTCAGCCGACGGGGCTGAGCAGGCCTCCATTGTGTCACAGGCGCTGCGAGGAGGAAGCGGAAGGTCCCCTGACCCACCCTCGTCGTGACGATCGGCACGCGGTGATGCGAGATGCGCTGTGCACCTTCACCTGTGCGGCATGCGGGGCTGCGCGATGCGATATCAGGGCTGCCCTCCGCCCAACAGGAGCCGGACTTGCCCCGCCGGCTGAGGGTTGTGCCCGCCTCGTCGTGACTACCGACTTCCGCTCTCCTCCTCGAGGTCGTTCGCCCAGTTCGCCTGCTGGATCCGGTTGTCGAGCTCACGCAGCTCCTGCGCGACGGCATCGGCCCTCGAGCGCAGCTGCGCCACGGGGAGGGCGGACACCTGACGCAGCTCCGAGCGCATCTGACGAAGGAACTGGTCGTTCGCCCCCGATGCCGCGGCCGCGGCATCGGTCAGTACCGAGTGCCGCAGGCGCAGCACATCCCGGGCGGCGAGAGCATCGGTCATCGTGCCGTCGGCGCCCAGATCGAGACGTGAGTTCGTGGTGTTGATGCGGCGGATGAGGTCGCGCAGCTGCGTCAGCGCTGCATCCGCCTCGACGATCAGCGCAGCCGCATCCTCGGCCGGCTCTTCGCCCTCCTGGTACCTGGCGTTCGCGACGATGCGCGCCCGCAGCTGCTCGATGCGGCGCTGCAGATCGGCGCGTGCGGTGAGGGCTTCGGCGAGTTTCATGGCCTCATCTTCGCAGGCGGCGTCCGTAACACTTCGTCACATGCCCGGAGAGTCAGCGTGTGCGAAGCAGAGCGGACTTCTCGGGGTGGGCGGAGAACCAGTCGGCCACGTACCAGCACACTGCGTCGACCTTGCGGTCCCCACGCTCCTCGATGTCGGCCACTGCCCCCTCCACGACCTTGCCCGCATAGCCGTTGCCGCGGAAAGTCGGGATCGTGAAGGCTCTGGTGAGTGCGATCGTATGGCCGTCGTCGCGGTAGTCGAGGACGCTCACGAGCTTGCCGTCGCGCATGAGCGTGTAGCGCGAGGCGTCTTTCTCATCGGTCAGGATGAAACCGCCGACAGTGTGCGAGATCGTCATTCGATCCACGTTACGCCCGCTGGAGACGCCGGGGCGTTTTGACATGAGGGGTCACGATCGGACATAATCCCCCCATGACCACCAACGCAAGCCCTTTGTCCGCCCAGGAGGCGAACAGGACTGCCGGGATGATGATGCCCGGTCGCGTTGGCATGTGTTGCCGAATGTGTCGCTGAACGAACAGCCACCCCGCCTGACCTGACTCCTCGCCATCTGCGAGGCCAGTGTCTCCGAGCATCCACCCTTGCTCGCTTCCCGGCTCCGCCGGTCATTCATGCAACGCATCAGAGCCCCGCTCGATTCGGGCTCACGTCCTGAGGACTTCATCATCATGTCGAACACCGCACTTCTCGAGCGTCCCGCCACCACCGCCGCGATCCGCACGCAGCCGGAGGGTGCGGCACCGCTGTCCACCGCCGGAGCCGATCTCCCCGCCGTCCGCTCACCGCGCGGCTTCGCCCTGTACGTCGGGCTGGACGAGATCAAGGCCGCCGAGGCCGGGGTCAGTCTCCCCCTCCTCGTCGACGCCCTGCGTCGCACGCTGGCCGAGCTCGCACCGGGAGCGGAGACCCATGCCACGGTCGCTCTCGCGCCTCACGGCTCGGGAGGCCGCGACCTCGACGTCGTCCGGCTGGCGCTGCAGGAGCCCGGTGCGATCGCGCGCACCAAGGCCGCCGCCGAAGAGGACATCATCGAAGAGGAGAGCGGCGTCACCGTCGACATCTCCCGCAAGCGCGTGCTGATCGACGGCGAGTCCGCGGCGTTCACCTACAAGGAGTTCGAGCTGCTGCAGTACCTCGTGCTCCGCGAGGGCCGCACGATCGAGCGCAGCGAGCTGGTGTCGGCGCTCTGGCAGGCCCAGGACGACGAGACGCCCGGCGAGCGCACGATCGACGTGCATGTGCGTCGCCTCCGCGCGAAGCTCGGTCGCTACGAGGACATCGTCCGCACCGTGCGCGGTATCGGCTACCGCTTCGATCGGCACGCCGACGTCGTCATCCGCTACGGACACGGAACTCCCTCTCCCGACCGCTTCTGAGCCCTCGGAAGCCGGTGTCCGCACCGGCGCGTAGGGTGGGCGCATGACCCTGGCAGCGGAACCCGGAGCGACGGATGTCGGAGTCGCCGACGCGCCGCGGGAGACCGTGTACCGGCCTGCGCATCCCCTCGACCTCCGAGGCACCGTCGGCATGCTGCGTCGCGGCGCCGGAGATCCGACGACCGTGATCGACGGTCCCGCGATCTGGCGGGCCGTGCGCACTCCCCAGGGCTCGTCCACCCTCGCACTGCGCATGATCGGCGACGAGGTGCGCGCGAGCGCGTGGGGACCAGGCGCAGACCACGCCCTCGCACTCGTACCCGACCTCTGCGGCGCCGACGACGACGCGACCGACTTCGACTCCTCACTGCATCCCCTCATCGCCGATTCCGCACGACGGCACCCCGGACTCCGCCTCACCCGCACGAACGAGGTGTTCGATGCACTCGCGTGCGCGATCATCGAGCAGAAGGTCACCGGCATGCAGGCGTTCGGAGCGTGGCGCTGGCTGATCGCCCGTTTCGGAGAGCGTGCTCCCGGGCCCACTCCGCGACCGATGTTCGCCGCTCCGTCCCCCGAGCAGTGGTTCCGCATCCCCTCGTGGGCATGGCACCGCGCCGGGGTGGAGCCGCCGCAGTCCCGCACCATCGTGCGCGCGGCGGAGCGCGGTGACCGCATCGCCCGTGCCGTGCACGCGGCCGCGACCGGAGCCGACCGCGAACGCATCCTCACGAGCCTTCCCGGTGTGGGGCCGTGGACATCGGCCGAGACCCGCATCCGCGCGCTCGGCGATCCGGATGCGGTCAGCGTCGGCGACTTCCACCTCGCGCACGAAGTAGGCTTCGCTCTTACGGGCACGCGCACCGACGATGCCGGGATGATCGAACTGCTCGCGCCGTGGGCCGGCCAGCGACAGCGCGTCGTTCGCCTGATCTACGCCAGCGGAGTGCGGGAACCGCGCAGGGGGCCTCGTCTCTCACCGGAGAACCATCGCGACCGCTGACGCCACCTATGCTGGGGGCCATGTCCCGTCTCGCACTGCGCATCTTCGTCACCGTCGGCCTGCTGATCGTCGGCGTCGTCGTCGGACTGATCTTCCAGAATGTCTGGCTCGGCGTGCTCCTCGCCGCGATCGTGTGGCTCGGGTGGTTCCTCGGCTACGAATCTCGCCGCGGCAACAACGCCGGCGTCAACGACGAAGACCACGGTATCGAGCTCTGAGCGAAGGCCCGCTCGACAGAAGTCCCTCTCAGTAGTACACGGCGAGCGGCCCCGACGGTCCGTCGACGACGCGCACCGGTGTCTCGAACACCCGCGTGAGCACATCATCTGTCATGATCGCGGCCGGTGTTCCGAACTCCACCACCGCACCGTCCTTCATCGCGCAGATGTGGTCGGCGTAGTGTCCGGCGAAGTTGATGTCATGCAGCACGATGACGATGGTGCGTCCGAGTTCCTCCGAGGCACGGCGCAGGTGCTTCATCATCTGCACCGCGTGTTTCATGTCGAGGTTGTTCAGCGGCTCGTCCAGCAGCACGAACTCGGTGTCCTGCGCGAGCACCATCGCGACGTACGCGCGTTGTCGCTGCCCGCCGGAGAGCTCGTCGAGGTACCGGCCCTCCAGCGCACCGAGGTCGAGGAAGTCGATCGCACGGCTGATGATCTCCTCGTCCGCCCGATTCAGCCTCCCCTTCGAGTGCGGGAAGCGCCCGAAGCCGACGAGCTGGCGCACGGTGAGGCGCGTGACGAAGTGGTTCTCCTGGCGCAGGATCGACACGACCTTCGCCAGGTCCTTCGACTTCGTGGAGGCCACGTCGAGCCCGGCGATCTCGATCGCACCGGCATCCATCCCGCTCAGACGCCCGATCATCGTGAGCAGGGTCGACTTGCCCGCGCCGTTGGGTCCGATCAGCGCGGTGATGCCGCCGGCGGGGATCTCCAGATCGACGGGGCCGATCGCGACCTCGCTGCTGTAGTCCCGGCGGACGCCGTCGAGTGCGATCACAGTCTGCCCTTTCTGAGGATGACGATGAGGAACACGGTGCCGCCGACCAGCTCGATCAGGATCGACACCATCCCCTGCGCGTAGAACACGTTCTTCATCACGAAGTACGCCCCGGCGAGGATCGTGAAAGCGGTGAGGACTGCGACGGGGAAGATGAGCCGATGATCGTGGGTGTCGGCGAACTGGTAGGCGAGCGTCGCCACCAGGAAGCCGAGGAACGTCATCGGGCCGACCAGTGCTGTCGATGTCGCCATCAACACCGCGACCAGGAACAGCACGATGAACAGCTCGCGCCGATGATCGACGCCCAGGGAACGCGCGGCATCAGGCCCGAGCGCCATCAGGTTGAGTCGCCGGGAGCGGAGCCACAGCAGGGCCGAGGCGGCGACGACCAGCGGGATCGCCAGCGGCAGGTAGGAGGGGTCGGCGTTGGAGACGTTGCCGAACAGACGCGCGGCGAGCACATCGAACTCGCTGGGTGTGAGCAGCCGCTGCATGAAGGTGGCTATCGCTCCCAGACCGCCGCCGATCACGATGCCCACCAGGAGCATGATCTGCAGGTTGCCGTATCGCCCGGAGAGCAGCCATCCGTAGAGCGCTACCGCGAGGCCGACCATGATCGCCACCTGGATCGCGAACTGTCCGATGCCCTGGATCGCCACGATCCCGGCCACACCGAACAGATACACGGTCGAGGTCTGAACAACCCGGTACAGCGACTCGAAGCCCATGATGGACGGCGTGATGATGCGGTTGTTGGTGACGGTCTGGAAGCTCACCGTCGCCACAGCCTGTGCGACCGCGACGAGCGCCATGACAGTGACGTCTGTGGCGCGATGCTGGGCGATGCGCCAGAACCCCGTCGAGCCGACCGGCATCGGATTCGCCCAGGCCAGCAGGCCGAACCCGGAGACGGCGGAGAGGATGACGAGGATGCCGAGCACGACGAAGTAGCGTCGACGGGCACGCGGGGTCGTGAACGCCCCCGCTGATCGTGCGGGGACCATCACCGCCGCGTCGCTCACACCGTTAGCCACGTCGACGCTGCCTGAGCAGGAGGAGAACGAACACCACGGCTCCGACGACCCCGAGGATCAGCGACACCGGAACTTCGAACGGCATGATGATGGTGCGTCCGATGATGTCGCACACCGTGACGATCGCGATGCCGAGCAGGCACACCCACGGCAGGTTGCTGCGCAGATCGTCGCCGCGCACCATCGAGACGATGTTCGGCACGATCAGCCCGAGGAACGGCAGGTTGCCGACGACCACGGTCACGACGCCCGTGGTGACCGCGATGAGCACGGTGCCCAGCAGGATGATCCGGTTGTAGTTCACACCGACGTTGGTGGCGATCTCCTCCCCCAGCCCGGCGATGGTCAGCCGGTCGGCGACGACGAACACGATCACTCCGATGAGCGCCACGATCCAGAGCATCTCGTACTGCCCGCGCATCACGGATGTGAAGCTGCCGGCGAACCAGACCCCGAGGATCTGCAGCGAGTTGGTAGCCAGAGCGAGATAGGTCGACAGCGCGCCGACCACCGCCCCGAGCATGATCCCGACGATCGGGACGATGAGCGACGATTTGAGGGCGACGCGACGGAGGAAGGCGAAGAACACCATCGTTCCGATGAAGGCTGCGAGCACGGCGCCCGCCATCCGCAAGGGGAGCGACGGCTGCGGCACGAGGATCATGACCAGGAGCAGCCCGAGCCCCGCCCACTCGGTGGTACCGGTGGTGGTCGGCTCGACGAAGCGGTTCTGAGTGAGCAGCTGCATCACGAGGCCAGCCATCGCCATGGAGGCGCCGGCGAGCACGAGCGCGATCGTCCGGGGGACGCGCGTGATCTGGAACATCTGCGCGCCGTCTTCCGCGCCGGTGACGTCGTACACGCCGGTGAACAGCGAGATCACGAGCAGCACGGCGACGACGAGCACGCCGATGAGCAGTTTCACGTCGAAGAGCCGCCCGGCGTAGCGGGGCGGCTGGGTGATGTCGGTGGAGACCATGATGACGGGGCGGTGGCATCCGGCTCAGCCGAATGCCACCGCCGTACCTCAGTTCTTCGCGCTCTTCTCGAGAGCGTCGGCGAGGTCGTTGAGGAACGTCGTGTACGTCTGGATGCCCTCGTTCAGGTAGGTGTCGGTGGGCATGTAGACGATCTGCTTCTGCTTCACCGCGGTGACGCCGGCCAGAGCCTCGGAGTTCTCGAGGATCTCGGCTGCCTGCACGTAGTCAGGCGTCTCGGCGGCGAACACCGCGTCGCGGTCGAGCACCAGGACCCAGTCGGGGTTCGAGGCAGCGATCGCCTCGACCGAGATGTCGTCACCCTGGTGATCGTCGGTCGCTTCGTCGACCTCGAGCGCCGGGGTGAGGCCGAGGATGTCGTAGATCGGGCCGAGCGAGCGGCCCACGGTCGGTGCGAGGTAGCCGATCGCTCCGCCCGAGGTGTTCACGGCCATGACGGTCTCGGCGTCGTCGTATGCGGCCTTCGCACGCTCGACCGCGGCATCGAAGTCGTCGACGAGCTTCTCGGCCTCATCCTGCTTGCCGAAGATCTCGCCGAGCACGGTGACCTGACGCTTGAGCTCGGCGTCGAAGGGCTCGCCCTCGCGCGGCTCGAGGTCGATGATCGTGGCGTCGGGCACGAGGTCGGCGATCGCGGTGTTGTGCTGGGTGAACCGCTGGCCGCTGATGATCAGGTCGGGCTCGACCGCGACGACCGACTCGAGGTCGGGCTCGTTGTGGGTGCCGATGTCGATGATCGCGTCGTCCTTCACGTACGACACGGTCTGCGGCATGAGGGAGACCGCACCTGCGGAGAGTTCGACTCCCCAATCCGAGAGCGTCTGGAAGGTGCGGTTGTCGAGAGCCACGACAGATGCGGGGGGCGTCGCGATCTCATGCGTGCCGGTGTTGTCCTCGATCGTGACGGATGCTGCCGCTGACTCGGTCTTCTCCGGTTCCGTCGAGCCACCTGAGGTGCACCCGGCGAGGGCGAGGAGGCCGACGAGTGCGACGCTCGTGGCGGTGAGGGTTCTGGGCACGGACATGGAGAGACTCCTGTTCTGCGGGATCGATGCGCACGCTGCGGGCGCCGGATACGAGGCGAGGGGGTGGCCCTCGCTCGACCCAATTAGGTTAGCCTTACTTTATGAGCGATACGAAATCCGGGTTCTCGATCGAGCGGCGCGGCCTCGAGCTGCGCTTCCGCAACGTCACGCTGAGCGCGCGTGAATGGCTGGCCCCGGACTTCGTGCGCGTGCGGCTGACCGGTTCCGATCTCGCCGGCTTCGATTCCCCCGGCTCGGACGACCACATGCGTCTGTTCTTCCCCGCAGGTCCCACCCACTCGGTCGAAGAGCTGCGCGCATCTCCGAGCCGCGAATACACCCCGCTCGCGTGGGGCGAGGATTGGCTCGATGTCGAGTTCGCGGTGCATGGCGACCAAGGCGTCGCGGCTCCCTGGGCAGCGACCGCTCCCCTCGGATCCACGATCGGCGTCGGCGGGCCCCGCGGGTCGGCGGTCCTGGAAGGCGAGCCAGGGTCATGGTTGCTGGTCGGCGACGAGACGGCCATCCCCGCGATCCGTCGCTTCGCTGCGCTCATCCCCGAGGGGTCCCCGGCGCGCATCGTGGTCGAGACCGTGAACCACGGGCGGGAGTTCGAGATCGAAGCTCCGGTGGACGTCGAGTGGCTGCATCGCGGCGAGGCCCCTTCCGGCTCCGCCCTCATCGCCTTCCTCGAAGCGCTGACCGCCGACGACGCGATCGGTGCCGACCCGTTCGTGTTCATCGCCGCCGAGCAGTCGATCGTCAAACCGGGCCGGGCGCTGCTCGCGCGCTGGGGCGTCGACACCGCGAATGCCGTCGTGAAGGGCTACTGGAAGCGCGGCGAAGCCGAGTACCACGCGCCGCACTAGTGCGACGTCGGCGGTTGCTGGAAGACTCGCCTCATGGCTCTTCTCGATCACCTGGGTATCACCGTCGATGACCTCGAGCGCAGCAGGGCGCAGTTCCATCCCGTGCTGACCGCGCTGGGCTATCAGAGCGGGGGCGCGAACGATCATTCGATCTCCTGGAACAACGGTGACGAGACCGAGATCATCCTCTACACCTGGGATGAGGACTCCACCCCGCACCGTCACGGCCGCATCGGCTGGCAGCACATCGCCTTCGCCGTTCCGACGCGCGAACAGGTCGAGCATCTGCACGCGGTGGCGGTCGATGCCGGATGGACAGCGGTCCGCGACCCCAAGGAGTACCCGCGCTACTCGGAGCGCTACTACGCCTCCTTCGTCGAAGATGCCGACGGCATCCGCGTCGAGTTCATGTACAACCCGCCCCGCGAGACAGCTTGACTCCCGGGCGTGTCGCGCCCTAAGGTCGTAAAGCTGTGCCGACCGGCGCAGCACGCCAGCCGAGGAGTCGACGGATGACCGCCCAGCGGAACCTTCCCATCGCAGCGGTGTTGCAGTTTCAGCCGAAGCGCAACGACCGCTACGAGTCGTACCCTCCGGCACGCGCC
>JBOGEI010000126.1:0-11160 GCA_050701935.1 Microbacterium sp. | reverse complement strand
CTGCCCTGCGGCGCGCGAGGAGCCGTGCCGCACGAGGTGTTCGCACCGCCGTCGTGAGATCATGGAACCGTCATGTCGATTGAACAACAACCGAGCCTGCCTCCCGTGCTCCGCCCCGCGAACCCGCCCCGGCGTGAGCTGTCCGAACTCGCTTCCCGTTTCGCCCGCACGATCCACGGCGATGTCGAAGGGATCGCCCTCTCCGGCATCACCCTCGCCACTGCGGACCTCCGCCCCGGTGAGGCCTTCGTCGCGATCCAGGGCGTCAACCGGCACGGTGCCGACTTCGCGGTCACGGCCGCCGAGAAGGGCGCCGTCGCCGTCATCACCGATGAAGCGGGCGCAGCCATCGCTGAGCCGGCCGGTCTGCCGATCATCGTGGTCGACGACCCTCGTGGCGTGCTCGGCGAGCTCAGCGCCTGGGTCTACGGCACGGGGGCCGACGATCCGCTCCCCCTGCTGTTCGCGACGACCGGGACCAACGGGAAGACCAGCGTCTCCCATCTGCTGGAGGGGATCCTCGATCAGATCGGGGTCGTCACAGGCCTCTCGTCCACCGCGGAGCGCCACATCGCCGGCGAGGTCATCGTCTCCCGTCTGACCACCCCCGAAGCCTCCGAGATGCACGCGCTTCTCGCACTGATGCGTGAGCGCGACGTCGAAGCGGTCGCCGTCGAGGTCAGCGCGCAAGCCCTTTCGCGCCACCGGGTCGACGGTATCCGCTTCGATGTCGCCGGGTTCACGAACCTGAGCCACGACCATCTCGACGACTACGCCGACATGGAGGAGTACTTCGAGGCGAAGCTTCCGCTCTTCCGCCCTGACCGGGCCAAGCGCGGTGTGATCTGCCTCGACTCCCCTTCAGGTGCGATCGTGGTCGAACGCTCCGAGATCCCGGTCGTCACCGTCGGGACCCCGTCGATCGCCGCCGATCCCGCAGCCGCAGCCGCCGCCGACTGGGTCGTCACCATCGACGAGGAGCGAGCATCCGGTACCACGTTCACGATGACCGGCCCCGCCGGATCGCTCACGACCACGGTTCCGGTCATCGGCCCTCATATGGCCGCGAACGCCGCGCTGGCGATCGTGATGCTCCTCGAAGGCGGATACACCTGGACGCGTATCGTCGACGCGCTTACCCGCGACGGCGGCATCCATGCCTATCTCCCCGGCCGCACGCAGCTCGTCTCCGGCGAACGGGGGCCGGCCGTCTTCGTCGACTTCGGCCACTCGCCGGACGCATTCGAGAAGACTCTCGCCGCTGTCCGCCGAGTGACTCCTGGCCGGGTGCTGATGCTGTTCGGCGCCGACGGTGATCGGGATGCGAGCAAGCGATTCGACATGGCCCGTACGGCCGTCGAAGGCAGCGACATCCTCGTCGTGACCGACCACCACCCGCGGTTCGAGGATCCCGCCTCCATCCGCGCGACGTTGGTCGATGGCGCTCGCACAGTGCGTCCGGACGCCGAGATCCACGAGGCTTCACCGCCCGAGAACGCGATCGTGACCGCGGTCGGACTCGTCGGCGACGGCGACGCGATCCTGTGGGCCGGACCGGGGCACCAGGACTACCGCGACATCCGCGGGGTGCGGACGCCGTATTCGGCCCGCGAACTCGCCCGCAGAGCGTTGCGTGCTGCCGGCTGGCCGGTACCGGACTCGCGCTGGCCGGTCCCGTACCCCGACGAGGACTGACTCCGGGATCAGGGCGGAGACCCCGCCCTGATCTCGCCTCAGAGTGCCGCGATCATCCGATCGGCACTCTCGCGAGCCCAGGACTCTGCCGCGGCGAGGGTCTCGACCGTCAGCACGTCGGGCGCGTCGTGGGCGTCGACGACCCGCGCGATCGTATCGACGATGCCGAGGAACGAGAGTCGTCCTTCGTGGAACGCATCGACCGCCTGCTCGTTCGCCGCGTTGTAGACGGCGGGGAACGTGCCCCCAGCGCGTCCGACCGCCTTCGCGAGCGCGACGGAGGGGAATGCCTGACCATCGAGCGGCTCGAACGTCCAGGACGTGGCGGAGGACCAGTCAAGCGGTCGCCCGACGCCGCCGACGCGGTTCGGCCAATCCAGGCCCAACGAGATGGGCAGTCGCATATCGGGCGGCGAGGCCTGTGCGATCGTGGATCCGTCGATGAACTCGACCATCGAGTGCACGATCGACTGAGGATGAACGACCACCTCGATGTCGTCGTAGGCGACATCGAACAGCAGGTGCGCCTCGATGACTTCAAGGCCCTTGTTCACGAGCGTCGCCGAGTTCGTCGTCACCATCCGCCCCATGTCCCAGGTGGGGTGGGCGAGAGCCTCGGCGGGGGTGACGTCGGTCAGCTCGGCCCTGCTGCGACCGCGGAACGGACCGCCCGAAGCCGTCACGACGAGTCGTCGAACCTCGGCATGCGTGCCGGAGAGCAGCGCCTGAGCGAGCGCCGAGTGCTCGGAGTCCACCGGCACGATCTGACCGGGGGCCGCGGCGGCGAGCACCCGCTCGCCGCCGACGATCAGGGACTCCTTGTTCGCGAGTGCGAGCGTTCGGCCAGCTTTGAGCGCTGCGAGGGTCGAGCCGAGGCCGATCGAGCCGGTGATGGCGTTGAGCACCACGTCGGCTTCGACGTCGCGGACGAGCTGCTCGGCCTCGACCGCTCCGAGAGCGGTGTCGTCGACCTGGAACCGCGCGGCCTGCTCCGCCAGCATCTCCGCATTCGAACCGGCAGCGAGACCGACCAGTTCGAAACGCCGGGGGTTGGCGCGGATGACATCCAGCGCCTGAGTGCCGATGGAGCCTGTGGAGCCGAGGACGATGACGCGACGCATACCGCCAGCCTAGGTCACGCCCGCGGCTCCCCTGTGGCTACTGCTGCGGCTGGACCGGAGTCGTCGCGAGGATGTCGACCACGAACACGAGGCTCTCCTTCTGGAGTTCGTGCCCCTCGCTCGCGCCGTATCCGTCGGAAGGCGGCATCACCACGACGACCTGCGACCCGACCTTCTGGCCCTCGAGAGCCTTCTGGAAGCCTGCGACCACACCGGTGGTCTGGAACTGCGCCGGGGCGGCATCGCGGCTCCAGCTGGAGTCGAACTCCTTGCCGTCGGACCACTTGACCCCGAGGTACTGCACGACCACGAGGTCACCCGATGCGACAGTCGCGCCGTCGCCCTGCTTGAGGACCGCGACCTTTGTCTCGGTCGGCGCGTCGCCGTCCGGGATCGTCACGGCCGGAGCGCCCTTGTCGTCGAGCTTGACGGTGGGCATGCCGGGAGTCGGGTCGACCGGCGTTCCCGTCGCCACCTCCGGGAGCTGCTCGACCGCCTCCGCGTAGACCACCACGTTGTTGGCGCCCTCGCCGAGGACCTTGCCCGGAAGCGTGAGCACGATCCGCGAGCCGACGGGCTTGCACTCGAGCGCTGCGACGAAGAGCGAGGACTGGTTGGTGTCGAGCAGCACCGGCAGCACGCCACCCTCACCACGAGCGGAAGAGTCCAGCACCTGGTTGGTCGTCGCATCGACGATCTGGTAATCGACCGAGACGAGGTCGTTGACGACGACGTCATCCCCATCGCCCTCGGAGATGACGGTCCTCTCGACCCCGGCGAACGCCGCATCGGTAGGAACAGTCACCTTGGTCTCCGCTCCCTCACCCTCCACGACGACGGAATCGGACGTCGCACCGGCCTTGGCGTCGAGCTGGCATGCGCTCGAAGCAGTGGGCGAAGGCGTGCCGGAACTCTCCGGGGCACCACCACCGGCACAGCCTGCCAGCAGGAGGGTCGCCGCGGCGACGGTGGACAGGACGATGAGCGGACGCTTGCGCACAGTGAGACCTCGGGATCGCGGGCGGGAACCTCCATCCTGCCTCATACCCCTTTGCCCTCGCTGGGAGGCGCGGCGCGAGTCTCCATTCCCACGGCGGCATGGATCCGGGAGTAACCTGCTCTGATGACCTCTGAGCAGTCCGTCGAGCCCGAATCCTGGTCAGAAGAGGAATCCTCGTCCGTCGAGACCGCCAAGCCTCGTCATGCCGGATTCGCCTACTCGCTCGGTCGCGGCCTGATCACACCCCTCGCCCGGTTCGTGTATCGGCCGCACATCGAAGGTCGCGAGAACGTGCCGCTGAACGGCCCCGTGATCTTCGCCAGCAACCATCTCTCTTTCATCGACTCCATCGCGATTCCCGTCGCAGCTCCGCGCCCGGTTCACTTCCTCGCGAAGTCCACCTACTTCGAGGGCACGGGCTTCAGGGGCTGGATGAGCAAGACGTTCTTCGAGTCGATCGGGGCGATCCCGGTGCGCCGCGGTGCCGGACAAGCGGCCTTGGATGCCCTCGATCTGCAGCGACAGCTCCTCGACGAAGGCCTCGCGGTCGCCCTCTACCCGGAAGGCACCCGCTCCACCGACGGACGGTTGTACAAGGGGCGGACGGGTGTCGCGTTCCTGGCGCTGCAGACTGGCGCGCCCGTGGTGCCGGTCGGCATCATCGGCACGGACAAGGTGATGCCGGTCGGGGCGAAGGTGCCGACGCTCAAGGAGCGGATCACGGTGCGCTTCGGCGAACCTCTCGACCTGTCTCCGCACGGGCCGGCGACGAGCGGACGAGCCCGTCGCCTCGCCACGGACCAGATCATGGCCGCCATCCACGCCCTCTCCGGCCAGGAGCTCGCGGGGGCTTACAACGAAGCCCCCGCTCAGGGCGCGATCGAGAAGATCAAGCAGGCGCTTCCTCACGAGCGCCGCTGACGCGTCGACCGGGCCTAGGCGAGAGCAGTGACCGTCGCCAGGTGACGGACCGGGAAGTTCATCGAGTTCGCGATGAAGCACCATTCGTTGGCCTGCGCGTGCGCACGCTCGGCAGCTTCGATCATCGACGCTTCCGCGACAACGACGACAGGACGCAGCATCACCTCGACGAACGAACCGCCACCTGCACCGTCTTCGCGCATCATGCCGCTCGCCTCGTCACGGTAGGAGACGACGACCACGCCGGCTGTGACACACGCATGCAGATACGAGAGCAGGTGGCATTCGGAGAGCGACGCCAGCAGGAGGTCTTCCGGATTCCATCGTGACGGGTCACCACGGAAGGGCTTGTCCGCCGACGCGAGCAGCTCGGGCTTTCCGCTGACCTCGATGGTGACGTCGCGTCGATAGTCGCGGTAGCCGGTGGTCCCGGATCCGGTGTTTCCCGTCCACGTCGAGGTGAGTGCGTAGCGGTGTTCGCCGAGGGCGCGGGTGGTCGACTCTGCCATGTCACCAGTCTGCCAGTCACGTCAGGGGCGGTGCGAGAGCTCGAACGCCCCGAGCTAGAGTTGACGGGTGCTGGAGACTCTCACCGTTCAGGATTCCGTGGAACTCGCCGTCGTCGAGCGGAGCGGATTCGTCGAATCCCGCCATGCTGGCGCCGCTGTCGTGCTCTCACCCGACGGCGAGGTCGTCGCCCGCCACGGCAACGCCGACGCCCTGATCCTGCCGCGTTCCAGCCTCAAGCCCCTGCAGGCGATCGCGTGCATCACCGCAGGCGCAGTCCTCGAGGGCGAGCAGCTCGCGCTCTCCACGGCAAGCCACGTCGGCACCGACCGGCACGCATCCGTCGTGCGCGACATGCTCACCGAGGGTGGGCTCACCGAAGACGACCTGGGCTGCCCTGCCTCCTGGCCGAGCGACTCGGCGACCCGCGACGAGCTCGTACGGGAGCACGGAGAGCCGTCGCGTGTACGCATGAACTGCTCCGGCAAGCACGCTGCCTTGCTGCGCGCATGCGTGGCCACAGGCTGGCCCACCGCGGGCTACCTCGATGTCGCCCACCCCCTGCAACAGCACATCCGAGACGTCATCGAGCGCCTCACCGGCGAGAAGATCGCGCACACGGCGATCGACGGATGCGGAGCCCCTGTCTACGCGATGACACTGACCGGCCTCGCCCGCTCGATCCATCGCATCGGCACCGCCTCGGACCGTTCGCCCTTCGCACTTCATCGCGTCGCAGGCTCGCTGGTGCGCGCCGTGCGCGAGCACCCGTGGACGATCGAGGGTCCAGGACGCCCCGACACGATCGCAACCGAGAAGCTCGGCGTGTTCACCAAGCACGGCGCGGAGGGCGTCATGGTGATGGTCGCCCCCAACGGCACGACCGTCGCTCTGAAGATGCTCGACGGGGCCACTCGCGCCTCGACGATCGTGGCTGCGACTCTGCTCGCTCGCGCGGGAGGACTCAGCGACGCCGATGTGGCGACGCTCGCAGATGCGCTTCCCCTTCGTGTGCTCGGAGGCGGGGCCGACGTCGGAGTGATCCGTCCCGGCGCGGGAATCTGACGCGCTGAGGATCAACGACTCATCGCTACGAGAGTTCGGCGAGCACGACTCGCCGAGGTGACCCGGCGCCGGTCACCGACCACGCCCTCCCTGCGTGCGCCCGAGCATAGGGAGGGAGCTCTCGCACGCCGAGGAGTTGTCGAAGGTCCGCAGGCCGCTCGGCTCGGATCAGGACTTCGCCCGCGCCTCTGATGCGCTGCCACGACGACCAGTTGCGCTGCCAGGTCTCCGCATCCGCGACCACGATGCAGGGTCTTCCGGGTGATATCGGCTCGACGCCGGCGACGATCACCTCGCAGTCGGGACGTGCTTCGCGCATCCGCACCACCACGGAGTCCGCTCCGGGAGTGACGACCGCCGTGATCGCACGCTTCGGTGCCCAAACGGCGGTGGAGGCTTGCGCGGACGGCTCGAGCACCCCCTCCGCGACCCAGACGAGCTGAACTTCCCGGTCGCCGATGCGGGCGCGGCCGGGAACCCGATCGCGCACATACCCCGATGCCTCTCCCCCAGCCGCCAGATACTCCACCCGCGTCGGCATCCGCAGCAGCGCTCGTCGTGGGAGCAGGTCCAGCACCCGCCCCAGCGCCCCGTTCACCCTCGCCGCCGTGAGGACGAAGGTCGTCCCCCGGCTCGCACGCAGGACCTGCTCCCAGCGTTGGACGAACTGCTGGACGTACTCCGGCGGCAAGCCGCTGAGAAGCACGTCGACGTCGTCGCACAGCACCACGGATGGCGGACGTCGGCTGCCATCTGCCCAGGCGTCGAGCAGATCTCCCGCCTCCTCCGGGTCACTCGGCATCCAGAGCGCGTCGGGCCTCTGAGCCGACACCGCCCGAACCGCCGCAGTACGGCCGGAGCCGGGCGCGCCGAGAACCACGAGCCCGCGCTCCAGTCCGCAGCGCAGCAGCTCCGGTGGCTGCGACTGATGACGGGGGTCGTCGGCCCGTCCGAGAACGATGGCGTCAGGCTCGAGGATCTGCTCTTCGAGTATCTCCTCGATCGGGATGCAGCTGGAGAGCGCAGGCAACCACGGGCTGCGCGGCGGCGCCTCTGCGGCCCAGCTCATCCCGACCGCTCGCAGATCCGCTGCACCCGTCAATGCGACACGCATCACCACCGGTTCGTGATCCGATGGCCTTCGTACCAGCGCGATACCGCGTCCACCCGCATCCCCCGGGAGCGCCGACGCTGCATCCGTGCCGATCACGAACCTGCTGTCGGCCGCATCCCCGACGCGCAAGCTGACGCGGAGCGGACAATTGGCTGCCAGCGCATCTCGCACGACACCGACGGCGCGCTGGGTGCCGAGGATGAGATGCATGCCCAGTGCCCGCCCACGGGCTGCGACGTCGGTGAAGACCGCGCCGAGATCGGGATGCTCGGCCAGCAGAGCCGCGAACTCGTCGACGACGATGACCAGTCGGGGCATGGTCACCTCGCGCACATCGCGCACGCCCGCAGCAGCCAGCACTCCCTCGCGGCGCCGCAGTTCTGCCGTGAGGCTGGAGACCCCTCGGCGCGCGCCGTCTTCGTCGAGGTCGGTGATGACGGCGGCCACCTGGCGCAGCGCGCGCAAAGGCTCGAAGGCGGTGCCGCCTTTGAAGTCAGCCAAGACGAATGTCACGCGGTCAGGACCGTTCGCCGCGGCGATGGCCGTGACCCAGCTGACGAGCAGCTCGCTCTTGCCCGTTCCCGTCGTCCCTGTGACGATGGCGTGCGGTCCGTCGCGGACGATGTCGACAGTGACATCTCCGTGCTCTCCCCTGCCGATCGTCGCCGAGAGGCCGTCGTCTGCGCGTGGCTGCTCCAGTTCGTGCAGGGACACCTCCTCGGGGAGCGCATCGGCATCGTCGCCACGATGGATGTGCTCCCGTGCCAACGCGCTCGCTTGCGCGAAAGAGAGGCATTCGACAGCGAGCGCGGTCGTGCCGGCCGATGTGCGCAGAACCGCTCGGCCGGGCTCGACGATGTCGACGACCGTCGTGATCCCCTCCGGCACTTCTGCACCGGTCTCGGTCTGCCAGATCGTTGCGTCTGCGTCGATCCGACCGTCCGCCGCAGCCGAGCCGAGCCCCACCCTGAATCCGGTGCGGCGCGCCCTCAACGCGTGCGGAAGCGCGTCGAGGCCGTAGTCGTCGAGATGCGCGCCGACCACCGACAGCTGCGCGACCCCGAAACGCAGACACAGCTGCAGCACCAGAGCTCGCAGGGCGGCGTCGGTCAACGGCCGCGCACCCCTGAGACAGATTCCGCCTCCCAGAGGAACGTTGATAGGGGCAGCGTCTACCACGCCGCAGCGCTCACGGAAGCTGAGTCCACGAGGATCGTCACCGCCAGTGCACCGGATGTCACTCGTCGCGTCGCCTGAACCGATCACGACAGAGGTCGTCGCATCGGGCGGCCGGGCATCACGAAGAGGGGGCTGTGCGAGGCAAGTAGCCGTGTCAGGGCTGCGCTGCCACAACGCCGTCCGCTCCGCACGGTGCCGACGCACCAGTTCCGCCTCTGCCTCAGCCCACTCCCGTTCGGACTGCGCCTGCGTCTGCTGGCGCTCGCGCCGCCGGGCACGAGCCGAATCCACCAGGGAGGCCACGATCATCACGGGCCCGAGGGCCGCGAAACACAGCGCGAGGACCGAACCCGTGGTCAGCCAGAGCACCACGCCCGCGGCGATCGGGACGACAGCCGCCATGAAAGGCAACGGGGCCCGTCGAGAAGGAGTCGGAGTCGTCGGGAGAAGGATCGGGAGGGATTCCATGAACCCCAGTGGATCGTATGTCGGCCGTGGAATCAGCGCTGTCCACAACCCGGAAGGACTACTCCGCAGTGTTCTCGATTGGGGAGGACGAGTCGCTCTCTTCCGCGACCTGAACGATGATGAGGGTCACGTTGTCCCGGCCACCGTTCTCCAATGCCGCAGCGAGCATCGCATCTGCAGCCTCACCCGGGTCGCCGTGCTCTCTCAGGAAGTGCTGGATGCCGTAGTCGGTGAGCTCCTTGGTCAGCCCATCGGAGCAGATGACGAATCGGTCGCCGGGGCGCACATCGATCGAGACGTAGTCGGGCGCCGTGAGCTCGCTCGCCCCCACCGCCCTGGTGATGACGTTGCTGTAGGGATGCCCCTCAGCCTCTTCAGGGCTGAGCTTGCCCGCAGTGATCAATTCCTGCACGACCGAGTGGTCGGTCGTGATCTGAACCAGTCGGTCATCGCGGAGCAGGTACACGCGGGAGTCGCCGATGTTCAGAGCGGTCCAATGCGCCTCGTCACCGACGGTGTCGAAGTAGACACCGGTGAGCGTCGTCCCCGTGCCCTCGTCGGTCGTCTCCGGGTGGTCGGCGATGTCACCGACCGCAAGCTCGAGCGCATTCTCGATCACGGAGTGGTTGACCTCGCCGGCGGCGACCACTGCTTGGAGTCTCGCGACCGTGCTCTGGCTCGCGATCTCGCCGCCTGCATGACCGCCCATACCGTCTGCGACGATGAACAGAGGATACTCGGCGAGGAACGCGTCCTGATTCGTCTCTCTGCGTCGCCCTTGATCGGTGATGCCCGACCAGGACAGCAGCAGCGGGCGCTGCGCAACCGTGATGCGGTGCGTCTTCGTCTCAGCCACGTGCTGCCTCCGATGGACCTGCGATGCCTCGGCCGGCTGCAGGATACTCACACATCGTAGTAGAAGTCGCTCGCACCGCGGTCACACTCGCGCGCCCGGATCGGTCGGCAGTGGGAACAGAGCATCGATGACGGCGAGGTCGGCGGCGTCGGGACGCCAGGCGTCGCCCGCCGCCGCGTTGGCCTCGACCTGCGCAGCCGATGTCGCCCCGGCGATGACGCTGGAGACCGCAGAGCGCGACAGCAGCCACCCGAAGGACGCCTCCACCATGCTGATGCCACGCTCATCGCAGAAGCGGCGGAATGCGTCGAGCGCGTCCCATGGCGCGCTCTCCCACACGTGGCGGCGGGCCGACATGATCCGGCTCGACTCCGGCCCGCCTTCGCGACTGAACTTCCCCGTGAGCAGCCCATTGTGCAGTGGGAAGTAGGGGAAGAATCCGAGCTGGTATCTCTCCACCGCCGGCAGCACTTCGCGCTCAGCGGCGCGCGCGAGCAGGGAGTAGTGATTCTGTGCGGAGATGAATCTGCCGGTCGAGCGCTCCCTCGTCGTGAACTCCGCCTCGGCGATCTGCCAACCCGTGAAGTTCGAGTGTCCGAAGTAGCGGACCTTCCCCTCGCGCACGAGTTCGTCGAGCGCATCTGTGGTCTCGGCGATCGGCGTCTCCGGGTCGGGAAGATGCAGCTGGTAGAGGTCGATCCAATCCGTGCGCAGCCGCTTCAGGGACTCCTCGACGGCGCGCCGCACGTATCGTCTCGAACCACGCGCTGCGGGGAACGCGTAGCCCATGTCGCGTTCCTGACCGAACTTCGTCGCGAGCACCACACGGTCGCGACGCCCTTCGAGAGCCTCGCCCATCAGAACCTCGCTCGCACCTGGCGCTGCCCCGTACATGTCGGCGGTGTCGAAAAAGGTGACGCCGTTGGCGAGGGCGGCGTCGATCACCTCCCGTGTGCCTGCCAGGGTCTGGGTCGCTGTCCCCGCCCGCCCGAAGTTGTTGCAGCCGAGACCGGTGGATGAGACGAGGAGACCAGAGGCACCGACACGGCGCTGCGACAAGACCATGCCATCCACGTTAGCGGCCGCGTGCCGATCCGGATCCACCCGGAACAGCACAGAGCCCCCGACCGAAGTCGAGGGCTCTGATTCAGACGATCACGCCGGAGGCTGCGTGGGATCTGCGGGCGGTGCCGGCGGAGCTGCGGGCGGTGCGGGCGGAGCTGCGGGCGGTGCC